>NZ_JAAKZV010000209.1 GCF_011044975.1 Streptomyces coryli
GCCTCGAAGACCTCCTCGGGCGACGCCGCCTCCACCCCGACGACCGGCTCCCGCCCGCCCCGCTCACCGGCCGCCAGCCAGAAGTCCCGCAGCGGCCCGGCGCTGCGCGGCAGCGCCACGAACGGCTCGTCCAGCAGCTCGGCGAAGTCGACCGCCTCCCGCCCGGCGAACCGGTGCCCGACCGGCAGCGCCACCCAACGCTCTTCGCGCGCAAGCACCTTGGCCCGCAGCCCGTCCCCCGGTACCGGCAGCCAGCAGAAGGCCACGTCGGACCCACCGTCCGCCAGCCCGGCGGTGGGGTCCTCCCAGCTCACCAGCCGCAGCGTGATCCGCCACCCGCGCTCCCGGAAGCCGCTCAGCACCCGCCGCTGCAAGTCCCGCCCGACGGCGGTCTGCATCCCCACGGTCAACGCCCCCGCGGGCCCGGCCCCCCGCGCCTCCCGTATCGCCTCGTCCCACGCCGTCCCGAGCTCCCGCGCCCGCGGCAGCAGCGCGGCACCCTGCGGCGTCAGCGCCACCTCCCGCGCCCGCCGCTCGAAGAGCGCGAAGCCCAACTGCCGTTCCAGCGCCCGGATCTGCTTCGACAGCGCGGGCTGCGATACGTACAGCCGCTCCGCCGCCCGGGTAAAACTCAACTCCTCCGCGACGGCGGCGAAGTAGCGCAGATCCCGCAGGTGGACGTCCATAACCACCGGTTATAGCAAAGGGTCTTGGACGCGCCCGCCCCCGGCCCCGCAGGATCAAGGCATGACGAAGCTTCCTTCCCGCACCCTCGGCTCCCTCACCACCTCCGCCATCGGTTACGGCGCGATGGTCCTCTCACCCGGCGTCTACGGCGAGACCGACGACGCCCGCGGCACCCGCGCGCTGCGGGCGGCCCTGGACGAGGGCGCCACGATGATCGACAGCTCCGACGCATACGGCCCCGACGGCCAGAACGAGCGCCTCATCGGCGAAGCCCTGCGCGGCCGCCGCGACGAGGCGGTGCTGGCCACGAAGTTCGGCCTCGCGATCCCCGAGGGCGCCGAGTCGCACCGCTACCCGGTCAACTACGCCTTCGGCGAGCTCGCGGTGAACGGCGACCCGAAGTACGTCCCGGGCTACGCCGAGTCCTCTCTCCGCAATCTGCAGACGGACCGCATCGACCTCTACTACGCCCACTTCCCCGACCCGCAGATCCCGCTGGAGGACACGGTCGGCGCCATGGCCGACCTGGTGCGGCAGGGCAAGGTCCGCCACCTCGGCCTCTCCAACATCACCGCGGACCAGCTCCGCCGCGCCCACGCCGTCCACCCGATCACGGCGGTGCAGACCCAGTGGTCGATGTGGACGCCGATCGCGGCCGACCTGCACGCGGCCGCAAGCGAGTTGGGCGTCGGCCTGGTGGCCTGGGGCCCGCTCGGTACGGGCTTCCTGACCGGCTCGGTCACCGACGTCGCCGAGGGCGACTTCCGCCGCAACATCGCCGCCTTCGACGACGCGAACCTCAAGAAGAACCACGACCGCTTCGCCCCGCTCCGCGCCATCGCCACGGACCTGGCCATCACCCCGGGCCAACTGGCCCTGGCCTGGCTCCTGCACCAGGACGCCCACGTCGTCCCGATCCCGGGCAGCCGCACCCCTTCGCACATCGCGGAGAATCTCGCGGCAGCGCGAGTGGATCTCCATGCGGACACGCTGACGCGGATCACGGAGGCCCTGAAGGGCCTGGCCCCGGAAGGCGGCGCCAGGCTCCTGGGGTGACGGCGGACTACGCCCGCGCCGGCGCATCCTCCGTCGTCAGGCTGTCCATGAAGGAGCTCACCGAGAAGACGGCGTTGCCAGGCCCGGGCGGCCCGTAACCGGGAGGCGACGACAGCCCATGCCGCTCCAGCGCGGAGCGATACGTGTCCAGCAGCTGAATGTGGTACTCCAGCGGCGCCCCGTTCGGGTTCTCCTTCCCGAGCGGGGTCGTCGGCTCCGGGCACCAGGTGGTGAAGCGCGGCACGATGCCGTGCGACATGAAGAAGTCCAGGCCCTCCTTCGTCGACGCGATCGCCGCGTCCACCGTCTCGAAGCCGGACGGCGCGGCCATCTCCACGCCAGCGACGAAGTTCGGGATCACATTCTCGGGCCCGAAGATCTCCGCCGAATCCAGGATCCGGCGGTGCCACTCCTCGCGCCCGACGTAGCGCTCCTTGCCGGGGCAGTAGAGCTCGAAGAGCCGCTTGTCCCACACCTCGAAGTTCGGGTGGTAGATCTGGACGCCGTAGTCCTTGAAGCGCTTGACGTCGTCCTTCGGCAGTGCCTGGGCGACGACCTTGCCGATCCAGCGGCCCGGGTAGCGCTCCTCGATGACCTTCGCGTACGACCCGTAGAAGTCGGCCTCGTCCTTGCCGCCGACCTTCGAGGTGATCGCGCCGCCGGTCAGGGTGTACGCCTGCGAGGTCTGCGCGGTGTCGTAGCGGTTGATGATGTCGAGCGCCTCGATGATCTCGTCGCTCGGCTTCACGCCGGTGTACGGCCGGCCTGCCGCCTTGTGCTGGCGCCAGTTGTGGTTGATGTCGCAGTACTGGCACTCCTCCTTGTGCCCGAAGTACTGGCACACCCGGAAGACCGTCAGATAGATCAGGTAGCCCCACTGGATGGTGGGCGCGACCTCCATCACGGACTTCCCGTTGGAGAGCTTGTGCCGGTAGTACTCCGGCATCGGCGGCACACCCACGTCGGAGATCCGCACGCCCTCCAGATACAGCCCGAGGCTGCCGTCCTCACCGGCCCTGACGCGATACGGCGAGGTGGGGTTCAGGCGCACCGACACGACGGTCCTGCGCAGGTCGTACGGGCCGCCGGTGAGGACGATCTCCTCCGGCGGGCGGTTCAGCGCGGCCGCGCCCAGCTCGGGCAGCGTCCGGTGGTCGAAGGAGAAGATGAAGTATGACTTCGGCTTGACGTCACCGTCGTCACCGCCGCTGAGCGCGGAGTCGTCGAAGGCGACGCCGCCGCGCAGCAGGTCCTCCTTGAAGACCGCTTCCCGTGGCACGTGCGGATAGCGCTCCATGAGCGACTCGACGAGTGCGGTGCGGCTGCGTGCGGCATTCTCCATCCCTCGATGGTGCCACTTCCCCGCGACAGTCCCGCGCGGGGCCCCCGGCGCCGGGTGCCGGGGGCCGCCGGGATGCCTCACATCGGCATCGGAATGACCAGCCACTTCACGAGCGGGGCGTGCACCTCGACGATGTGGCCGTCGCGGAAGACCTTGGTGAAGGTCAGCGACTCCATGTCCTTCTTCACCCAGTCAATGGCGCCCACCGCGTCCGTCGGCGGCTCCTGCGCCGCCGCCTGCGCCTGACCGGCGCCGAGGAGCGGGACCGCCGCGACCGCGCCGACGGCGACCATCCGCTGGAGGGTGCGCTTGCGTGCTGTGCTCATAGGTCGTTTCCTGCTTTCCGGAACATCTCCGCCATTTCTGGCAGGACCGAAGAATCGGACTCTCAGCACGGAAACGACACATAGCGAATCAGGGCACCGCGGCCGCGCACCGATTCACCCCGGAGGACGCAGCCCTCAGCCCTTCGGCCCCCGCGGCACCGCGAAGTCCGTGAGCCGCGCGGCCCCGGGCGCCAGCTCGCCCCAGGCGGCTCCGGTACGGAGCACCGCGAGCGCGCAGGTCGGGAACTTCTCCCGCACCTGCTCGACCTCGCCCGCCCCCTGCCCGGCCAGCGTCAGCACGAGCTCCTGCACCCCGGGGTTGTGCCCGACCAGCAGCACCGTCCGGGTCCCGGCCGCCGCCTCCCGTACGACCGCGAGCAGCTCGTCCGCGGTCGCCGCGTACAGCCGCTCGTCGTACCGCGCGGCGGGCGCGCTGTCGCCGAGCTGCTCCGCGGCGAGGTCCCAGGTCTCCCGGGTGCGTACGGCATCGGAGCACAGCACCGCGTCGGGGACGATCCCGGCCGCGTGCAGCCACGCTCCGGCCTCGGGGGCATCCCGCACCCCCCGGTCCTCCAGCGGCCGTTCGTGATCGGCCACCCCTTCCGGCCATGCGGACTTCGCATGCCGGAGCACCACAAGACACCGGGCGTCGTCGTCACTCACACCTTCAGCCTAGGACCGCGGTCTGTGAGCGCAACGCCACGTGGGCTGAGCGTGGGACTCACCCCGGTACCCACCCCATATGCTGCCCCCATGCGCAAGACCCTCCGCCTCGCCCAGAACCCCGACGCGGACGAGCTGCTCGGCCGCAGCCCGCTCGCCGCCCTCGTCGGCATGCTGCTGGACCAGCAGGTCCCGATGGAGTGGGCCTTCTCCGGCCCGTACACGATCGCGCAGCGCATGAAGACGGACGATCTCGACGCGCACGAGATCGCGGCCCGCGACCCGGAGGAGTTCGCGGCGCTGCTCAGCGAGAAGCCGGCCGTGCACCGCTACCCGGGCTCGATGGCCAAGCGGATCCAGCAGCTGTGCGCGTATCTCGTCGAGCACTACGACGGCGACGCCGAGGCGGTCTGGAAGGACGCCGCCAGTGGCAAGGAACTGCTCAAGCGCCTCAACGAGCTGCCGGGCTTCGGGAAGCAGAAGGCGCAGATCTTCCTCGCCCTGCTCGGCAAGCAGCTCGGCGTCACACCCACCGGCTGGCGCGAGGCGGCCGGCGCGTACGGGGAGAAGGACGCGCACCGCTCCGTCGCGGACATCACCGGGCCCGAGTCGCTCACCAAAGTGCGGGCGTTCAAGCAAGAGGCCAAACGGGCCGCGAAACAGGCTAAGTAGGACCGGATAACAAAAGCCTCACCCCATTCCCCAAACCGCACCAAGCCGCTAGCTTTCGCTCACGCACTTCGCACTTCGCTTTCCGCTCCGCCGATCGCGCCCGGGAAGGGATCACACGTGAGCCATCGAAGAGTCACCGCTGCGCTCGCAGCCGCCGCTCTCGCCACCCCGCTGCTCATAGCAAGCACCGCCACCGCCGCCCCCGACCACGGGGGCCATGCCGCGAGCCTCGCCAAAAAGCTCGTACGCGCCTCCGACGCCAAGGACGCGCACCGTCATCTGGAGGCGCTCCAGGCCATCGCGGACGCCAGCGACGACACCCGCGCCGCCGGCACAGCGGGGTATGACAGGTCCGCCGCGTACGTCTACAAGACGCTCAAGCGGGCCGGCTACAAGGTCAGTTACGACACGTTCAAGTTCACCTACGTCGAGACGCTCGCCGAGAAGCTGTCCGTCGTCTCGCCGACGCCGGGTGACGTCGAGATCAGGGCGATGACGTACACCAAGTCCACCCCTGCGGGCGGGATCACGGCGGCCCTCGCGGCAGCGCCCGTGGACGCCGACGGCACCAACGGCTGCACCGCCTCCGACTACGCGGCCGGCGCCTTCACCGGCAAGATCGCGCTGATCAAGCGCGGCGGCTGCACCTTCGCCGAGAAGCAGGCGGCCGCCGCCGGGGCCGGCGCCGTGGGCGCGGTCATCTACAACAACGTCGAGGGCACCCTCAGCGGCACCCTCAGCGACCCGGCCGCCGCCAAGATCCCCACCGGCGGCATCAGCATGGCCGCGGGCGAGGCCCTCGCCGCGCAGGTCGCGGCCGGTCCCGTCCAGGTCACCATGGACGTACGGCAGCTGCTGGAGGAGCGCGAGACCACCAACGTCCTCGCCGAGACCCGCGGCGGTGACGCCGACAAGACCGTCATGCTCGGCGCCCACCTCGACTCCGTCCAGGAAGGCCCCGGCATCAACGACAACGGCTCCGGGTCCGCCGGCCTCCTCGAGGTCGCGAAGTCCCTTGCCGACTCGCACGCCAAGGTCAAGCACAAGGTCCGCTTCGCCTTCTGGGGCGCCGAGGAGCTCGGCCTGATCGGCTCCACCGACTACGTCGGCCGGCTCACCGAGGCCCAGCAGAAGCAGATCAAGCTGTACCTCAACTTCGACATGATCGCCTCGCCGAACTACGGCCTCTTCGTCTACGACGGCGACGACTCCGACGGCGTCGGCGCGGGCCCGGGCCCCGAGGGCTCGGCCCAGCTGGAGAAGCAGATCACCGACTTCATGGACGCCCGCGGCCTGCCGCACGAGGGCACGGACTTCTCCGGGCGCTCGGACTACGGCCCGTTCATCGAGGTCGGCATCCCGTCCGGCGGTACGTTCACCGGCGCCGAGGGCATCAAGACGCCCGCGCAGGCGGCGAAGTTCGGCGGCGAGGCGGGCGCGGCGTACGACGCGTGCTACCACGCGGCGTGCGACGACATCGACAACATCTCGATGCGCGCCTTCGACGCCAACATCGACGTCATCGCCAACGCCGTGGGCACCTACGCCCTCGACCTCAGCGCGCTGACCGCTCCGGCCGCCTCCGCCCCGACCGCGGGCGGCGACACCGGCGGCGGCGGCCTGCACGGCGACCACGCCACCGAGTAACCACACAGGGGGACCAGAGCGCGGTACGGGCCCGGGGCAGGTCGCCGGGCCCGTACCGCCGTTTTACGGGGCGGCGGACTGCGGTGCTACGGACCTCAGCGCCGCCGCGTGCCGAACAGCGTCCGGCTGATCTCCCGCCCCAGCTGCGTCCCCATCGACCGGGCGAGGGACTTGAAGATCCCGCTGCCCACCACCTGGTCGACAATCCCCTCCGGCGCCGCCGCCTTCGCCTCCTTGGCCGCCTTCGCCTCGGCGGCCTGCGCCTCGGCCGCCGCCACCGCCTGCGCCTCCTCGGCCTCGTGCGCCGCCTTCGCCGCCTCAAGACGCTCGTACGCCGACTCCCGGTCCACGGCCTCCGCGTACCGCCCGTACAGCAGCGACGCCTTCGCCGCCGCGTCCACGGCGTCGTCCCCCAGCGGCCCCATCCGCGACCGCGGCGCCCGCAACCGCGTCGCCGCCACCGGCGTCGGCGCCCCGCTCTCGCTCATCACGGTCATCACCGCCTCACCGGTGCCGAGCGTGGTGAGCACCTCCTCGAGGTCGTACTCGGAGGTCGGGAAGGTCTTCACGGCGGCCTTGAGATTCCGCTGGTCGGTGGGCGTATGGGCGCGCAGCGCGTGCTGCACGCGATTGGCCAGCTGGGCCAGCACGTCCTCGGGCACGTCCTTCGGCGTCTGCGTCACGAAGAAGACCCCGACCCCCTTGGACCGGATCAGCCGCACGGTCTGCACGATCGACTCGAGGAAGGCCTTCGACGCGTCCTTGAAGAGCAGATGCGCCTCGTCGAAGAAGAACACCAGCTTCGGCCGCTCGGCGTCCCCCACCTCCGGCAGCGTCTGGAAGAGCTCGGCCAGCAGCCACATCAGGAAGGTCGAGAAGACCTGCGGCTGCTCCCGTACGGACGGCAGCTCCAGTACGGACATCACCCCGCGCCCGTCGGCGTGCGTCCGCAGCAGCTCGCTCGTGTCGAAGGCGGGCTCCCCGAAGAACAGGTCGGCGCCCTGCGCCTCGAAGGCGGTGACGGTGCGCTGCAGCACGCCCATGGTGGCGCTGGAGATCCCGCCGAGCTCCTTCAGCTCGGCCTTCCCCTCATCGGTGGTGAGGTAGGCGAGCACCGCCCGCAGATCCTTGAGGTCGACGAGCTCGAGACCCTTGCCGTCGGCGTAATGGAAGATCAGGGCGAGGGACTGCTCCTGGGTCTGGTTCAGCCCGAGCACCTTGGCGAGCAGCAGCGGCCCAAAGTCGGTGACGGTGGCGCGCAGCGGGATGCCGCTCCCCGCACCGCCGAGCGAATAGAACTCCGCGGGGAAGGCCTCGGGCTCCCACTCCTGCCCGATCTCGCCCATCCTTTGCGAGATCTTGTCATTCGCGTCCCCGGCCGCCGCGACGCCGGAGACATCGCCCTTGATGTCGGCGAGGAAGACGGGCACCCCACCCGCGGAGAGCTGCTCGGCGAGCAGCTGGAGGGTGACGGTCTTACCCGTACCGGTGGCACCGGCGACGAGCCCGTGCCGATTCATCATGCCGAGTGGAATCCGCACCGGAGCACCGGGATACGGGGTCCCCTCCCACAGCGCGGCGCCCAGCTCCAGCGCCGGCCCGTCGAAGGCGTACCCGGCGGCGATGGCGGCGACCTGCCCGGGAAGCCCGCTCGTCGCCGCGGGGGCGGTCAGGTCCTCGGTCATCCCAGCCTCCGCACCACAGGCCCGATCCGTTATGCCATGGTTTGCCAGCATTGCATCCGTGCAGCACGGCTGCGCCCCGGCCGGTGCTCCCGGTAGGCTTTCCGTGTGATCTTCAAGCGCATCGGAAACGGCCGGCCGTACCCCGACCACGGCCGGGAGAGCACCCGGCAGTGGGCGGACGTCGCCCCACGCCCGGTGCGGCTGGACCAGCTCGTCACCACCAAGGGGCAGCTCGATCTCGAGACGCTGCTCGCGGAGGACTCGACCTTCTACGGCGACCTCTTCGCCCACGTGGTGAAGTGGCAGGGCGACCTGTATCTGGAGGACGGCCTGCACCGCGCCGTCCGGGCCGCGCTGCAGCAGCGCCAGGTGCTGCACGCGCGGGTGCTGGAGCTGGGCTGAGCGCCCGCCCGTTACCCCGTTCAGGCGGCGTCTTCACCCGCCATTGATCGTTTAGTAGGCATGGACCGGTAACCGCACTACCCTGCGCTTATGAGCATGCTCACGCCCCCCGGCATGGGCGGGAAATACAAGATCAAGGGCACCAAGTACCCGCAGATGCGGCGCAGCCGCACCAAGCGCAGGGTGCTGCTCCTGACCGCGTCCGCCGCCCTGCTCGCGCTGCTCGCCTGGGGGTCCGTGCAGCTCGTCTCCGCGTTCTCCGGCGACGGATCCAAGGACACCGCCGCCGGCAAGAAGCACTGCGCCTCGCCGTCGGCGGCGAAGCTCCCCAAGCCCGCGCCGCTGCCGAAGCCGGACACCATCAAGGTGAACGTCCTGAACGCCACCACCCGCTCGGGCCTCGCCGACAAGACGGCCAAGACGCTGGAGAAGCGCGGCTTCGACATCGGCGAGGTGGGCAATGCGCCGAAGGAATACGACAAGAAGGTGGACGGCCCCGGGATCCTGCTCGGCTCCAAGCAGGCGGCCGAAGGCCCGCTGAAGGTGCTCGGCACACAGCTGGACGGCGCGCAGCCGAAGACGGACGGCCGCAAGGGCAACGATGTGGACCTGATCCTCGGCCAGGAGTTCGTCACGCTGGCCAAGGAGAAGCAGGCGCAGGCGGCCCTGAAGATCCTGACGAAGCCGCCGGCCCCGAAGCCGACGCGGACCTGCTAGCGAGTAGCTGCGCTAGTCCGCGACCCCGTACATCCGGTCCCCGGCGTCACCGAGCCCCGGCACGATGTACCCGTTCTCATTCAGTCGCTCGTCCACCGAGGCGGTCACGACCGTCACTGGCGTGCCCGCCAGCTCGGCCTCCATCGCCTCGATGCCCTCGGGCGCCGCCAGCAGGCAGATCGCGGTGACGTCGTCGGCGCCCCGCTTGATCAGCTCCTTGATCGACACGATCAGCGTGCCGCCGGTCGCCAGCATCGGGTCGAGCACGTAGACCTGCCGCCCGGACAGGTCGTCCGGCAGCCGGTTCGCGTACGTGCTGGGCTGCAGCGTCTCCTCGTCGCGGATCAGCCCGAGGAAGCCGACCTCGGCCGTCGGCAGCAGCCGCACCATGCCCTCGAGCATCCCCAGCCCGGCCCGCAGAATCGGCACCACGATCGGCCGCGGCCGCGCCAGCCGCACCCCCGTGGTGGCGGTCACCGGCGTGACGATGTCCGCCTGCTCGGTGCGCACATCCCGGGTCGCCTCGTACGCCAGCAGCGTGACCAGCTCATCGGCAAGCCGCCGAAAGGTCGGGGAGTCAGTGCGCTCGTCGCGCAGCGTGGTGAGTTTGTGCGCCACCAACGGGTGGTCGACGACGTGTATGCGCATGCCTTGACCCTAGCCGAGAAAGCGGGAGGGGCAGAAGTCGTACGGAAGTGGGCAAACTGGACTCATGGCCGACCGTCGTGGTGACCGCGATCTCCGTACCGGCGAGCCGCTTCGTGAGCCCGCCGCGCAGCGGTTGCGGCGGCGGGCCCGTTTTCTGCGTGAGCTGGATGAGGCGCAGGAGCTGCGCGCGCGAGTGCAGCCGCGGCGGGCCCGGGTGGCCCGGATGCGCCGGGAATACCGGATGCGGACGTTCCGCTGGTAGGGGTCAGCGGGATTTCCGTTGGACGACGCAGCGCGGAAGACCCCGCGCAGCACAAAAGTTTCTGCCACGATGCGGAGGTGGGCGGGCTCCCGGGGGGACCCGGGGGAGAGAAGCACCTGATTTCTCGCGCCGCCCGGCCCAGCACACCTAGGACCAGTGGGAGAGTCACGGTGTACTTCGCCGCACTGCTCGCGCGCACCGAAGACGGGTGGGAAGCGAGCGACACAGAGCTCGATGACGTGGAGACGCTGGACGACCTGGCCGACCTGGCCCGCGAGTCGTCGAGCGATGACGAAGAGACGGTGCTGGTCTTCATCGAGCAGGAGGACGCCTGGTTCGGCGTCGTCCGGGTCGACGGCGAGGAAGACCCCCGCATCTTCGTCTCGGACGCGTCCGCGGCCGCCCGCAGCTCGTACGGGGAGATCCTGCTCACCGACGATCTGCTCGGCCGGGACCCGGAGGAGGCCGAAGACCTCGACCAGCTGACCGACCTCGACGGCACCGAGGACGGCGAGCCGGACGCGGACGACGACGACAGCGACGACGCGAGCACGGGGTCCGGCGGCTCCGCGGTCCCGTCGGGGCCGGTCGGCGATCCGCAGCTGCTCGACGACCTCGGCGTATCCGAGAAGGAGCTGCTGTCCCTCTCGGACGTGGACGCACTCAATACGATCGCGGACGTCCTGGGCGCCGCCGACGTCCTGGAGGCCGTCCGCTGACCGCCCCGCCCGACCCGGTCACCGGGCAGCCCGACCCCCTGCGCGACCGCTGGGTCCCGGCCATGCGCCAGGCCCTGGCGGAGGCCGGGGCGGCGCCGGCGACCGGCGACGTGCCGGTCGGCGCCGTCGTCCTCGGCCCGGACGGCACCGTCCTCGGCCGCGGCCGCAACGAGCGCGAGGCCACCGGCGACCCGACCGCGCACGCCGAGGTGCTGGCCGTACGCCAGGCCGCGAAGCACCTCGGCGAATGGCGGCTGACCGGCTGCACGCTGGTCGTGACGCTGGAGCCGTGCACCATGTGCGCGGGCGCCGCCGTGCTCGCGCGCCTGGACCGGGTGGTCTACGGCGCCATCGACGAGAAGGCGGGCGCGGCGGGGTCCCTGTGGGACGTCATCCGCGACCGCCGCCTCAACCACCGCCCCGAGGTCATCCACGGCGTCCTGGCCGAGGAGTGCGGCGGCCTGCTGACGTCGTTCTTCCGGGAATCCGATTTCAGACCACACCGCCCCGTGGGTTAGGCTTCCTCTCGGTAGCGTGTCCGAGCGGCCGAAGGAGCTCGCCTCGAAAGCGAGTGTTGGGGCAACTCAACCGTGGGTTCAAATCCCACCGCTACCGCTTCTGGAGGGCGGGTCCGTTGACGGGCCCGCCCTTCGTGCTAGTGGGCCAGCTCTTCCACCAGCCAGGAGCCGAGCTCCTCGGTGACCAGCGGGCCTCCGGGGTTGCGGGCGCCGGTCTTGGTGAAGTCGAACGGGCCCTCGTGGGTGAGGTCCAGCTCGCTGGTGAAGTCGCCGCTGACTATCCCGAGCTTGCGAGGTATGCCCGGCCAGTCGCCCATCTGGTTCAGTTCGTTGGCCTCCTGCTCGGTGGGCGCCGTTTCGTTGTACGAGAAGAACGTCGCGGTGTCGTGATACATCCGCATGCGCTCCAGCTTGACGAGGGCATAACGGGCGGCCAGGGCCCCCCTGCCGATACCGCCCGCGACCAAGGGGGCGTTGCCGCTCCGTTCGGCCTGCGCCCTTTGGACGCAGTCCGTAACGGCCTGGGCCAGGTCGCGTAGCTGGGCATTGCCGTCGTTGTAGCCGACCAGGATCACATCAAGGCCCTGCGCGCGCAGCGCCGCGAGCAGTGAGTACGAGGTGTGATCGACGCCGGCTTCGAATGCGGCCAGGTCCGTCGCGCCTGTCCCTCCCGCGCCGGCCAGGATGACCGGCCTCATGATGCCGCTGTCGCTCGCGGGAAAGACCCGCGCTGTTCCGGTGCTCAGCTTCCATTCCTGCGCCGCTGCCATAGCTCCTCCAAGAGGATGTGGTGCAGACGGATGCGGTCGACGGGCGACGCTAACGACGCGGCCGGCCCCTCGCCATGGGACCAAGGGGCCACGCTTCGCGCCGGACCGGCCCCTTGCGCCGGCTGCACCCGCTTCACGACAGGCGAGGCGGCGGGGGTTCGGCAACCATGGATGGATGGCTGACAGAACTCCTCGGGTGGCACTGGTGACGGGTGGTTCCGGCGGTATCGGCAAGGCCGTCGTGGAGCGGCTCGCGGCGGACGGATTCGCCGTCGGGATGCACTATGCCGGGAATCAGGCGAAGGCCGATGCCCTGGCCGCGCAGATCAGCGACTCCGGCGGCCGGGCGGTCACGGTCGCGGGCGACGTTGCCGACGAAGGGGCCATGGAGACCGCGTTCGACGACGTGGAAGCCGCGTTCGGCGGGGTCGACGTGGCCGTGAATACGGCCGGGATCATGGCGCTCTCCCCGGTCGCGGACTACGACCTGGAGCAGTTCGACCGGATCGTGCGCACGAACCTGCGCGGCGCGTTCGTCGTCTCGCAGCAGGCCGCCCGGCGGGTGCGCACGGGCGGGGCGATCATCAATTTCTCCACCTCCGTGACCCGCTCCCGCTTCCCCGGCTACGGCCCGTACGTGGCGACCAAGGCCGCGGTGGAGGCCCTGACGCTGATCCTCGCGCGCGAGCTGCGCGGCAAGGACATCACCGTCAACACCGTCGCCCCCGGGCCCACGGCCACGCCGCTGTTCCTCGACGGCAAGGACGAGGAGTCCATCGGCGCCCTGGCGCAGGCGCCCCCGCTCGAGCGCCTCGGTCAGCCTGAGGACATCGCCGAGGCGGTCGCGTTTCTCGCCGGCCCCGCCCGCTGGATCAACGGGCAGACCCTCTTCGCCAACGGCGGCCTCGCCTGATCGCCGAGCGCCGAGTCGCCGAGTCTTCATGGGCCCTTAAGCGTTGATTACGAAGCGATAACGCCGCGGGCTCGTACGCTCAAAGATCGCTTTCCTCCTGTGACCCCCACTTGCAGGAGGAAGAACCTTGAGCAGCAGAGGACGGCACCGGACATCCCGGTGGAAGCTCACCGGCGGCGCGGCCGCCGCGGCCATCGCGCTGACCTGGACCGCGATGGGCATGCCCGGCTGGGCGAGCGAGGACGGCGCGCAGAGCGCCGCCGAGGCGGCCGCCGCGACCAAGACCGCCGCTGTCGGCGCGGTCGCGTGCGACGACGGCGAGGAAGGCGACGGCAAGGGGCGCTATCAGCCCGTGTACGTCTACCGGGCCGAGGGCGGTGCGCGGGAGAGCGGGCCCGCGGCGGTCCGCCAGGTCATATGGGACGTCGACCAGACCTTTGAGGCCAGCGCGAAGCGGTACGCCGGTTACAACGAGAGCCGCCGGCCCCGCTTCGTACAGGACGAGGACTGCAAGCCCACCGTGATGAGCGTGGCCGTCGAGGGACTCGGCGAGGAGCACGCCATGGGCGACGTGCGCGAGAAGGCGCAGGAGGCGGTGCGGCAGAAGGTCGGCGCGGGCGCCGACGAGTGGCTGGAGACCCACCGGCTGCTGCTCTTCTACGACACGGGCAAGCCGGACGGCTGCGGCACGGCCGGGGCGCCGGGGCCCGATTCCCGCGCCGATTCGCACAGCGGCTGGGCCGAGGTGTCCTGGGACTGCGCCGGTGAGGGCGCGATGACGCACGAGATGATCCACAACTTCGGGGTCACCCACTGCGACGAGGACAAGGCCCAGGGGAACGACCCCATTTGCCGCGGCTACGACGAGACGCCGCGCTGCTCGTCCCCGCGCTCCGGTGCCGTACTGGACTGCGGGCGCGACGACTTCGCGTACTTCCACCCGCGCCCGGCGAAGGGCACCCCGCTGGCCGGGAAGCCGGCGCAGAACGTGGCCCGGAGCCCGTATCTGATCAGCGACAAGGCCGCGCAGCCGGTGGCGGCGCGGCTGGCCGACGCGGAGGGCGGCAAGTGCCTTGCCCCCGACGGTGATGGGCTGACGCTGGCCGCCTGCGGTGGCGACGATCAGACGTGGGTGCGGGAGATCAGCGGGCACGGCTGGTTCAAGTTCAAGCTCGGCGAGAAGTGCCTGGCCAAGGGCGAGGGCGGCAGCCCGGTGCTCGAGGCGTGCGCCAAGACGGCCGGACAGCACTGGTGGGTCGAGGAGAACCAGGGCGATGCCCGTAACGGCTACGGCATCGTGCACCGGAGCGGCGGGGAGCCGGTCGCGGTGGACGGGGCGAAGACGTTCGTGATGAAGGGCTAGTCGCCGAAGGCGATGCCTTCGTAACGGAAGCGGAGCGACGGCGAGTTGTAGTAATTCGCCGTCGTTCCGATGTCCGGGTCGTGCGGGTCGCCCTCGGCGGCGGCGTGCCAGTCGTCGAGGCCGAGGAAGTACAGGCCGCTGCCCTTCTGCGCGAAGGCGACGCGGTCGCTGCCCCCGGTGCGGAAGTACGTCCAGCGCGCCGTGGTCGCGTCGTCGCGGCAGGCGCCGCGCCGCTGCCGCACCGGGGCGCCGTCTTTCTCCTCGCCGGAGTGCGCGAGACACATCCCGGTCGCGTAATTCCGGATCCGCACCTCCTGCGCCGGCCGGTCGACCAGCAGCTCCCACCGCTGGCTGCGCCCACCGTCACAGGCGGTCTCGTACGGCTCGGCGCCCTCGTCCGCCGCGATGTCCATGCAGCGGCCGGTGGCGGCTAGGGGGAGCGCGACGCGGTCGGCTGCGGCTGGGGACCAGGTCGGGGGCGGGGCGGCTTTGTCGGACTGCCGGCTGGGCTTGCTATTGCTACGGGACGGGCTCGGGTC
>NZ_JAAKZV010000020.1 GCF_011044975.1 Streptomyces coryli
CCCTCCGCCCGCAGGGAAACCGCCGCCCGGCCGCGGGAACCGGCCCCGCCCCCTCTCCCTTCCGTAGCCAGCCTCCCCAACGGCACCGGGACCGGACGTAACCCGGCAGCGCTGCCGTCACCATCCGATGCCAAGCCGTCCGCCCCCGGGCTGGAGACGGGGGACTTGGCATCGGATGGTGACGGCCGCGTCGCCGTCTCCCGGCAGTCCCGGTGCCAGTGGGTTGGCTGGCTACGGAAGGGAGAGGGGGCGGGGGGCCAGGGCACCCGGGCGGCGGTTGGTCCGCGGAGAGAAGAGGGGCGGGCCGAGGTGCCCGTGGAGAGGAGGGCCTTGGTCGTCTCGTGGACGGGAGGTAGCGGTTGGCCTTGCGGAGGGGAGGGCCGGTTGGACCCGTGGAGGAGAGGGCCGAGGTGCCCGTGGAGAGGAGGGCCTGGGTCGTCTCGTGGACGGGAGGTAGCGGTTGGCCCTGTGGAGCGGAGGGCGGGTTGGACCCGCTGAGGGGAGACCCGAGGGAGGCCATGGAGAGGAGGGCCGGGGTGCCCCTCTGGGGAGAGGGCCGGGATGGCGCGTGGAGTGGAGGTCCGAGTTGGTCCGTAGAGCGGAGGGCCGGGACGGTCCATGAAGCGGAGACCGACTGGCCCGCCAAGCGGAAGCACGACAGAGATGGAGTCAGCGTATGGACACAGGACACAAGAGATCGACGCCCAGCCCTGGAGCGGCGGTCGCCATGAGCGCGCCCGGGGCGGGCCGACTGGCGTCCCACGCTCAGCCGTTGGTGCGTGCGCTGAGTGCCGCCTTTCCCGATCTCGGTGGCGGCGTCACCGATGCCCACGAGGCCCGCCGTATCCTCGCCTCCGCCGGCGCGCGGCCGAAGGACGCCGTCGATGTCGCGTCCGTCGCCGACGACGTGATCCCCGGCCCGGAAGGCGCGCCCGCAATCCCCGTACGCGTTTATCGCCCTACGGGCCCCGGCAGCCATGGCAGGCCCATCGTCTATCTCCACGGCGGCGGCTTCGTCCTCGGTGATCTCGAGCTCTACGACGCCACCGCCCGCGCCCTCTCCGCCGGCAGCGGCCGGACGCTCATCTCCGTGGGCTATCGGCTCGCGCCCGAGCACCCCTTCCCCGCCGCCGCCGAAGACGCGTACGCCGCCCTCCGCTGGGCCGCCGAACACTTCGGCGGAGCGCCCGCCGTCGCCGGGGACTCCGCCGGGGGCAATCTCGCCGCCGTCTGCTGTCTCATGGCCCGTGATCGTGGCGGTCCCACCATCAGCCGCCAGGTGCTGATCTATCCGCAGCTCGACCCCGCCCAGGACACCCCCTCCTACCGCCGCAACGCCACCGGCTGCTTCCTCACCGCCGCTCATCTGCGGTGGTTCTGGCGGCAGTACGCGCCCCGCGCCCGTGACGCCGACCACCCCTACGCGGCGCCCCTCCGCGCCCGCAGCCACGCCCGCCTGCCGCCCGCCTACATCGTCACCGCCGGCTGCGACCCGCTCTGCGACGAGGGCGAGGCCTACGCCTGGGCGCTCAGTGAAGCCGGGGTGCCGGTGACGCACCGGCGCTACGACGGGATGTTCCACGGCTTCCTCGGCTTCGCCGACCGGCTGCCGGAGGGGGCCGAGGCGCGGGAGGGTGTGTGCCGGTTCCTGCGGGCGTGAGGCTCGGGCCTAGGCTGGGGCGTATGACCGCAAACCGTTGGTCCGACCTGGAACGCCCGCCTCTCAATGTCGACGGCCTGCGGCAGGCGCTGCTCCGGCCCGGCTCGCTGTGGACCGCCATCGATGTCGTCGATGTCACCGGCTCCACCAACACCGACCTCGCCGAACGAGCCGCCGCCGGCGAGCCGGAGGGGGCCGTCCTCGTGGCCGAGGAGCAGGCGAAGGGGCGCGGGCGGCTGGAGCGTACGTGGAGTGCGCCGGCCCGCTCCGGGCTGTTCTTCTCGGTGCTGCTGCGGCCCGGCGTGCCGGTCGAGCGGTGGGGCTGGCTGCCGCTGCTCGCCGGGGTGGCCACGGCGACCGCGCTGTCGCGGTCGGCCGGGGTCGACACCGCGCTGAAGTGGCCGAACGATCTTCTCGTCACCGTCGAGGGCGAGGAGCGCAAGACCGGTGGCATCCTCGCCGAGCGGGTGGGGGACGACGCGCTCGTCCTCGGCATCGGCATCAATGTTTCCCTCGGTCCCGACGAACTCCCCGTCCCCGCCGCCGGTTCCCTCGCCCTCGCCGGCGCCAAGGGCACCGACCGCGACCCGCTGCTCCGCTCCGTGCTGCGCTCGCTCGAGCGCTGGTACCGCGACTGGAAGCAGGCGGGCGGCGACGCCGCCGCGAGCGGGCTGATGGAGGCGTACGCGGCCGGCTGCGCCACGCTCGGGCGCGATGTGCGCGCGGAGCTGCCCGGCGGCGAGGAGCTGACCGGCGAGGCGGTGGCGATCGACGGGGACGGGCGGCTGGTGCTGGCCACGGCCGACGGCGTGCAGCGGCCCGTGGGGGCGGGCGACATTGTGCATGTGCGCGGGGTCTGACGGTTCGTACCGGAGGTATGGGGACCGGATGAGTGAGCTGGGCCACATTTCCCGTATCGTGGGGGTCGCTGTTCGCCCGCGGGCGGAGTGCGCCGGCGGGTACGTGCCGGAGCCCTCGGGCGGAGCCCGCTATCGGATATTTCGGAAGGGCAGTGAGTAAGCACGTGACAGGGGTGGGGCGGTGAGCGGCACCGAGCCGTCGGGCGATATGCCCGCCGACGGGCCTGCCGAGGACGGCGGGCTCGACGACGACCCCGTTGCGCTCAAGCTCGAGCAGCTCATCCTCGGCGCCCCGCGGCGCTACACCGCCTTCCAGGCGGCCCGTACCGCAGGCGTGCCGATGGATCTGGCGGCCCGGTTCTGGCGCGCGATGGGCTTCGCCGACATCGGGCAGGCCAAGGCGCTGACCGAGGCGGATGTGCTGGCCCTGCGGCGGCTCGCGGGTCTCGTAGAGGCCGGGCTGCTCAGCGAGGGCATGGCGGTGCAGGTGGCGCGGTCCACCGGGCAGACCACGGCGCGGCTCGCGGACTGGCAGATCGACTCCTTCCTGGAGGGACTCACCGAGCCCCAGGAGCCCGGGATGACCCGGATGGAGATGACGTATCCGCTGGTCGAGCTGCTGCTGCCGGAGCTCGAGGAGTTCCTCGTCTACGTGTGGCGACGGCAGCTGGCCGCGGCCACCGGGCGGGTCATCGGGGCCGCCGATGACGAGGAGATGGGCGAGCGGCGGCTCGTCGTCGGCTTCGCGGACCTCGTCGGCTTCACCCGGCTGACCCGGCGGATGGAGGAGGAGGAGCTCGGCGAGCTGGTCGAGGCCTTCGAGACCACGGCCGCCGATCTGGTGGCCGCGCATGGTGGCCGGCTGATCAAGACACTCGGCGATGAGGTTCTCTACTCCGCCGACGACGCCGGGACCGCCGCCGAGATCGGGCTGCGGCTGATCGAGACGATGGCGAACGACGAGACGATGCCGGAGCTGCGCGTCGGCATGGCCTTCGGCACTGTGACGACCCGTATGGGAGACGTCTTCGGTACGACCGTGAACCTCGCGGCCCGGCTCACCTCGATAGCGCCCCGGGACGCGGTCCTCGTCGATGGCGCCTTCGCGGAGGAGCTGAAGCGCGAGGGGGCGGCGCCGGAGTCGGAGGCGCAGGCAGCCAAGGAGGCGGAGGCGGGCGTCGAGGAGAAGTACCGCTTCGCGCTGCAGCCGATGTGGCAGCGGCCGGTGCGTGGGCTCGGCGTGGTCGAGCCGTGGATGCTGTCGCGGCGGGAGTGACCCTCGCGGGGTGGGCGCGGCGCCGGTAGGTTAGCCGGCGTTAACCCATGTCGGCTTCAGGAGGTCCCCATGAGCGAGCAGCGATACGGCGAGCATGTGGTCGTACGGCGCCACGGACACATCGCCGAGCTGGTGCTGGACCGGCCCAAGGCGATGAACGCGGTCTCGACGCAGATGGCGGCCTCACTGGCGGAAGCCACCGGCGCGCTGGCCGAGGACGCGAGCGCCCGCGTCGTCGTCATCACCTCCTCGCACGACCGCGCCTTCTGCGTCGGCGCGGATCTCAAGGAGCGCAATTCCTTTACGGACGACGACCTCCGCCGCTCGCGTCCGGGGTCCCGGGCCGCGTACGGCGGGGTGCTGGAGCTGCCGATGCCGGCGATCGCGGCGGTGCACGGCTTCGCGCTCGGCGGTGGCTACGAGATCGCGCTGTCCTGCGATGTCATCGTCGCCGACGCCACCGCCGTCGTCGGGCTGCCGGAGGTGTCCGTCGGCGTCATCCCCGGCGGCGGCGGCACCCAGCTGCTGCCGCGCCGGGTGGGCGCGGCCCGCGCCGCCGAACTCGTCTTCTCCGCGCGGCGGGTGGAGGCCGCGGAGGCGCTCCGGCTCGGGATGGTCGACGAGCTGGTGGAGGACGCCCGTACCGGAGCACTGGCGCTGGCCGAGCGGATGGCGGGCAACTCGCCGGTGGGGCTGCGGGCCGCCAAGCGGGCGCTGCGGCTGGGCTGGGGGCAGGGGTTTGCGGCCGGTCTCGAGCTGGAGGACGCGGCGTGGCGGACGACGGCCTTCTCTGGCGACCGGGCGGAGGGCGTGGCGGCCTTCAACGAGAAGCGCACGCCGGAGTGGCCGGGCGTCTGAGCGGCGCGATCGAGGCCCCGCGCGCTGTAGTCCGCGACGTGACGTCTGCCGGGTGTCAGTCGCAGGTGTTGTACGTATAGCTGCCGTACTTCAGCTCCATGTCCTCGTAGAAGCTCCACCGGCCGGTGTTCGATCGGTAGAAGCCGCTCGACTGACTCTTCTCGCCCACGTACCTGAACTGGTAGCGGCGCTGCAGCTGGTCGCTCTGGGTGGAGACGTAGCGGAGATTCTTGTCCGCGCGGCCGAACGTCTCCTTGCCGACCTTGCCATCGGCGGTCAGGCCCCAGCGCTTCTGGAGGTCGATGGTGGCGGTCCTGGTCAGGGCGCCGAACTGACCGTCCATGTCGGTCTCCTTGAAGTTGCCGCCGGAGCTGGTCACGTTGGCCCCCTCGGCGACCAGGATCCGCTGCCACAGGCAGGTGGCGTTGGAGTTGTTGTACGACGTGGTCGACAGTGTCCCCTCGTCACCGAAGTCGTCGAAGAAGTAGTCCGCTCCACTGATGTAGCCGTCGGAGGCGGCAGCCGACACGGGCGATGCCCCCAGGCCGAGGCCCGCCGCGGTGATGAGCGCGACGGTTGCGGCTCCCCAACAGGTGCCTGCGGTACGGAGTTTCATGATCGTATCCCCCTTGATTTCCTGCCCGAAGCTGTGGCGGTCACCGCCCCCGTGCGGTGACCGCGGTTCCACGATGCGGGCGGGGCCGTGCAGAAACCTTGCGGGAATCTAGAATCCGCGCAGGGGAGTCGGCCTCAGCGGGGCGGGGACAAGTGACGGTAGCGTTTCGGCTGTTCGGCGGCATTCACGCGCAGACCGCTGCCGGGCCGGTGGACCTGGGGTCCGGCCGGCAGCGCACGGTGCTGGCGGCCCTGCTCGCCGACGTGGGCCGGGTGGTGTCCATGGACCAGTTGGTGCACCGGGTATGGGGGGACGCTCCCCCGCGGCGGGCCAAGGACACGCTCTACAGCTACATTTCCCGGCTGCGCCGGGTGCTGCCGGAAGGGGCCGCGAGCGTCGCCCGCGGCCACGGCGGCTATCTGTGCACCGCGGAGCCGGCGACCGTGGATGTGCACCGGTTCCGGCAGCTGATCGACCAGGCCGGCACGGCCGCCGCCGACGAGCAGGCGGTGGCGCTGCTGAAGGAGGCGCTCGCGCTGTGGCGGGGCGAGCCGTTCGCCGGGGTGGACACCCCCTGGTTCAACGCCGCCCGGGACGCTCTCGGCAAAGAGCGGCTGGCCGCGGAACTTGCCTGCACCGACGGCAGGCTGCGGCTCGGCGAGCACGCCGCGCTGCTGACTCCACTGTCCGGGCGCAGTGCCGACCATCCGCTGGATGAGCGGCTGGCGGCCCAGTACATGCTCGCTCTCTACCGCTGCGGCCGGCAGGTCGACGCCCTCGCCCACTACCGGAAGATGCGCGACACGCTCGCCGAGGAGCTGGGCGTCGAGCCGGGAGCGGAACTGCAGCGGCTGCACCAGGCGATTCTCGGCGGCGACGAGAATCTGACCCGGTCCGCTCCACCCGCGGAGGCCTCCTGGAGCGTCCAGAGCCAGCTGCCGTGGTCGGTGCCGGACTTCGTCGGGCGTGGTGAACTGCTCCAGCACCTGGAGGAGTTGCTGACCGCTCCCGGGGCGGCGCCCGTAGTCGTGTCCGGCACTCCCGGGGTGGGCAAGAGCGCCCTGGCCGTACACCTCGGCCACCGGCTGCGGCCCGCCTTCCCCGACGGCCAGTGGTACGTACGGCTGCAGGGCACCAGCGGGCGGCCGCGCGATCCGTCCGAAGTGCTGGCCGCGCTGCTGCGTGCCTCCGGACTCGACGCGGGCCGCGTCCCGCAGTCCGCGGAGGACCGGGCGGCGGCCTTCCGCAGCCGGGTGGCCGACCGCCGGATCCTGCTGGTCCTCGACGACGCCGCGAGCGCCGAGCAGGTGCGGCCGCTGCTGCCGGGCAGTGCCGGTGTCGCGGTGCTGATCACCAGCAGGCCGGATCTGCGCGGCCTGATCGCCAGCCATGCCGCCCGCACCGTACGGCTCGGGGTGCTCGAGCCGGCCGAGGCGGATGCCCTGCTGGCGGCCGTCCTCGGTGAGCGGCAGGTACGGGCCGAGCCCGGGGCGGCCGGGCGGCTGGGCGAGCTGTGCGCTCGCCTGCCTCTGGCGCTGCGTATCGCCGCCGCCAATCTCGCCGCCCGCCCGGGGCATTCGCTTGCGGCGTACGCGACCGAGCTGGCCGGCGCCGGACGGCTGGCCAAGCTGTCCATCGCCGGGGACCGCGAGGCCGCTGTCCGCACCGCCTTCGACCACTCCCACGCCGCGCTGGAGCCCGCCACGGCTCACCTGTTCGGCCTGCTCGGACTGCACCCGGGACCGGACTTCACCGTCGAGGTGGCCGCGGCCCTGCTGGATGCTCAGCAGCACGCCGCCGAGCTGCTGCTCGACCGGCTCGCCACGGCCGGACTCGTCCAGCGCACCGCCGCCGACCGGTATCAGTTCCACGATCTGCTGCGCCTGTACGCGGCCGAGCGCGCGGAGGCCGACCCGGACCGCGAGGCGGCATGGCAGCGGCTGTGCGCCTGGTATCTCGCCGCCGCGGACGCCGCCACCGCCTTCGACTTCGCCGGGATGATGCGGCTGCCGCGGCCGCGTGGTGAGTCGGACCGGTTCGCCGATCGCCACCAGGCGCTCGCCTGGCTGGAGGGAGAACGCGTCAACCTGGTCGCCGTCATCCGCAGGGCCGCCGCGGCGGGCCCACGCCACGTCGCCTGGCAGCTGGCCGACCAGCTGCGCATGTACCTCTACTACCGGCAGCACAGTGCCGAGTGGGAGGCGGCGACGACGGCCGGACTGAGCGCGGCAGAAGGCGAGGGCGACGTGCTGGCCCAGGCCGCGATGCGGCATCACCTCGCGGTTCTGTACGACCACATCGGCGACGGCCGCCAGGCACTGGAGTACAAACACCGGGCACTGGCCGGCTTCCGGCAGACCGGCTTCGCCCCCGGCGAGGCCGCCACCTTGTCCAATCTTGCGATCCACCATGGGCGGGGTGGTGAGATGCGCCGGGCATTCGAGTATCAGGAACGCGCCGTCGACCTGCTCCGGACCATCGGCCAGCCCGTGCAGCTTGCCAACGGACTCAACACGATGGGTCTGCTCCGCGCCTATCTCGGCGGGCTGGAGTCGGCGCTCGACAGCACCACGGAGGCGATCGACCTCTGCCATCAGCACGGCCGCCCGATCGGTGCGATCAGTCCCTTGATCAATCGAGCCCTCGCCCAGCACTGCCTCGGGCGCTACGAAGCGGCGCTTGCCGACGGCACCGAGGCACTGCGCCTGTGCCAGGAGCACCAGAAGCGGCACAACGAAACCGGCGCCAACGAGATCCTTGCGCGCATCCACCGCGACACCGGCCACACCGACCTCGCCCGCACCCACGCCGAACGCGCGCTGGCTGCCGCGCGTGCCATCAACGACCCGTCCGCACAGGTGGACTGCCTGATCAACCTGGCCGAACAGCACGCCCTGCGCGGCGACCCGGAACGCGCCACCGAGCACCTGGCGGAAGCCCTCGCCCTCGCCCGCCGCCACGGCTTCCGCCACCAGGAAGCCGACGCTCGCGCCGCGCTGGCCCGCATCCGCCTCACGGCGGGCGACGCGACCAGGGCGGCTGAAGACGCCCGGGCGGCACTGGCCACGGCTCGCGACCTGCAGCTGCTGCTGTCCGAGTACCGCGCGCTGACCGCCCTTGCCGCCCACGCCCACACCACCGGCGACCGGACGGCGGCAGCCCAGCACACCTCCGCCGCCCAGCGCATCCGCGAACAAACCGGCTATGCCCCGTCGCGCTGGGAACGCGGCGGACCCTGAGGAGCACCACCGGTACGGCGTCGGCGCGGCGCATCCGGCCCGCCTTGACCCGGCCCGCAGGGTGTCCGGTGTCCGAAACGCGGCAATCGTTCCTAGGCTGTGGAGTGTGGAACCCCAAAGCGCCCATGGCGCCGGAGCCGAGCAGCTGCGCTGCGTCGTGGAGCTCGCCCGGGTCATGGCCGCCGCCGTCACCCACCGCGACGCCCTGCGGGCCGCCGCTGAAGCCGCCCGGGGCGCGCTCGGCGGGAGCTTCGCCGCGATCTGCGTATGGGAGCGGGAGCGGGGGCGGCTGCGGGTGCTGGTCAATGCCGGGGAGCGGGCGCCGGGGGAGGAGGAGTTCCCCGAGGACGAGTCGTACGCGGTGCACGACTTCCCGGAGATCGCCGGGCCTGACGGCGGCGCGCAGCCGCGCCCCTGGGTCGTCACCGCCGACGGGGACTCGCCGCGCGCGGCCGCCCTCGCGCGGCGTCGGCGCGGCAGCTGCGTGATCGCGCCCGTCATCGCGCACGGGCGGGCCTGGGGAGAGTTGTACGTGGCCCGGCCCGTCGGTGCCCGGATCTTCACCGCCGCCGAGGCGGACTTCGCGGGCGGGCTCGCGGCCGTCGTGGCCGCGGGCGTCGCCCAGACCGAGCGGCTCGAGGAGGCCCGCCGGCTGGCCTTCACCGACCCGCTCACCGGCCTCGCCAACCGCCGCGCGGTGGACGCGACGCTGCAGGACGCGATCCGCCGGCACCGCGGTGAGGGCACGGTCGTCACCCTCGCCGTCTGCGATCTCAACGGCCTCAAGCAGGTCAACGACTCCCTCGGCCACGCCAGCGGTGACCGCCTCCTGGAGCGCTTCGGCTCGCTGCTCTCCCTCTACGGCGCCAGCCTCCCCGGCACCCTCGCCGCCCGGCTCGGCGGCGACGAGTTCTGCCTGCTCGCGGTCGGCCCGTCGGCGGACGAGGTGGTACGGGCCGCCGAGGAGCTGTGTGTACGGGCCGCGGAGCTGGAACTCGGTGAGGGAGTGGCGTGCGGGATCGCCTCCACCGGGGACCCGATCGGCCCGGTACGCAGCGCCCGGCGGCTGTTCCGGCTCGCCGACGCCGCGCAGTACCAGGCCAAAGCGGCCCGGGCGGCGAAGCCCGTAGTGGCGGGGCGGGACGAGAAGGTGGTGCACCTCGCCGACACCGCACCCGACTACGGAGAGGACGGTGAGCGGCGCTCGTTCCGGGGGCGGTGCTGACGCATCGAAATTCATTCTCTAAGGTGCCTGAATATGAGTATGCACACTGTCGTCCTGGGGTCCGCAGGCGTCACCGCCGCCGACGTCGTCGCCGTTGCCCGGCACGGGGCACACATTGAGCTGTCCGACGATGCCCTGGCCGCCCTCAAGGCGGCCCGCCGCACCATCGACGACCTCGCCGCCAAGCCCGAGCCGGTCTACGGCGTCTCCACCGGCTTCGGCGCCCTCGCCGTCCGCCACATCAGCCCGGAGCTGCGCGCCCAGCTGCAGCGCAACATCGTCCGCTCGCACGCCGCCGGCATGGGCCCGCGGGTCGAGCGCGAGGTGGTCCGGGCGCTGATGTTCCTGCGCCTGAAGACCGTCGCCTCGGGCCACACCGGCGTACGGCCCGAGGTCGCCCAGGCCATGGCCGGGATGCTGAACGCGGGCATCACCCCCGTCGTGCACGAGTACGGCTCGCTCGGCTGCTCCGGCGACCTGGCGCCGCTGTCGCACTGCGCGCTGGCGCTGATGGGCGAGGGCGACGCGGAGGGCCCGGACGGCGCCGTCAAGCCCGCCGGTGAGCTGCTCGCCGAGCACGGCCTCACGCCCGTGGAGCTGCGCGAGAAGGAGGGCCTGGCGCTGCTCAACGGCACCGACGGCATGCTCGGCATGCTGGTCATGGCCCTTTCCGACCTGGACCGGCTCTACACCGCCGCCGACATCACCGCCGCGCTGACGATGGAGGCGCTGCTCGGCACCGACAAGGTCCTCGCCCCCGAGCTGCACGCCATCCGCCCGCACCCGGGCCAGGCCGCCTCCGCCGCCAACATGCTGAAGGTGCTTCAGGGTTCGGGCCTGACCGGGCACCACCAGGACGACGCCCCCCGCGTCCAGGACGCCTATTCCGTACGCTGCGCCCCGCAGGTCGCCGGCGCCGGGCGCGACACCCTCGCGCACGCCCGCCTGGTCGCGGACCGCGAGCTGGCCGCCGCCGTCGACAACCCCGTCGTGCTCGCGGACGGCCGGGTCGAGTCCAACGGCAACTTCCACGGCGCCCCGGTCGGGTACGTCCTGGACTTCCTCGCCATCGCCGCCGCCGACCTGGCCTCCATCGCCGAGCGCCGCACCGACCGGCTGCTGGACAAGAACCGCAGCCACGGCCTGCCCGCCTTCCTGGCCGGCGACCCGGGTGTGGACTCGGGCCTGATGATCGCGCAGTACACGCAGGCCGCCCTGGTCAGCGAGTTGAAGCGGCTGGCCGTACCGGCGTCCGCGGACTCCATCCCGTCCTCGGCGATGCAGGAGGACCACGTCTCGATGGGCTGGTCCGCGGCCCGCAAGCTGCGTACCGCCGTGGAGAATCTGGCCCGCGTGATCGCGGTCGAGCTCTACGCGGCCACCCGCGCCGTCGAGCTGCGCGAGGGCCTCACCCCGGCGCCCGCCACCACGGCGATCCTGCGCGCGGTGCGCGACGCGGGCGTCCAGGGCCCGGGCGAGGACCGCTTCCTGTCGCCGGACCTGGCGGCCGCGGAGGGTTTCGTACGGTCGGGCCGGCTTGCCGAGGCGGCCGAGGGCGTTACTGGCCCGCTGGCCTGAGCCCGGAATCCGGGGCCGTGCCCGCGCGGTTGCGGCGCAGCACGTAGACGGCCATCCCGGACCCGACGACCAGGCAGGTCGCCCCGCCGGCCAGATACGAGCCCGTGTCCAGGCCGGCGCGCGGCCCCGCCGAGTACGGGTGCCGGGCGGCCTCCCGGACGCCGTCGCCCGCCTTCTGCTGCGCGGCGGCGGCGCTGCGGGCCGGGCCGCTGTCGGGCCCCGCGGTCGCGGAGGGGATGAAGAACAGACCGGTCAGCAGCGCCGCGGCGGCCCCGGCGGGGATGAGCAGCGGCCGGCGGCTGCGGCGGTGCGAGGGGGACTGGGGGACGGAACTAGCGGACACGTGGCAGGCGTCTCCTTGTGCGACAGCAGTCGGGCCGATGGTAGTGACCTCGAATTCCCGCGTCGATACGTGGCCTGGACCACAGTTTCCCCGGCGGTGGAACGGCAAGGAGTACTTTCGGCGTTTATGCGGTACGAGCCGGGCATTGCGACCGGAAGGCTCATTGCGTACCGATGGTGGTCGAGTGGTGACGGAGAGCGTGTTGATGGCGATAAAGCTTCCCCGTAGGCGTCGTACCGCACTGGGCAGCACTGCTGTCCTGGCGGCAGCGGCGATCGCGTTGACGGCGTGCGGCGGGGGCGGCGATGCCGGCGCGCAGGGGAAGGACACGTCCGATGTGGACGATGCCGCCAAGAAGAACGCCTCCGAAGCGCAGATATCCATATCCCCGAAAGAGGGAGCCGACAACGTCGGCATCAACCGCGACACCAAGGTGAGTGTCAAGGGCGGCAAGCTGACCGAGGTGGTCCTGAAGGACACCGAGACCGGCAAGCAGATCGAGGGCACGATCTCCGCCGGCGGCAAGAGCTGGAAGCCGGACGGCCAGCTGGAGCGGGCGACCGACTACGAGATCACCGCGAAGGCGAAGGACTCCGAGGGCCGCAGCAGCACCGATCATGCCGCCTTCACCACGGTCTCGCCGAAGAACAGCTTCATCGGCTCCTTCCAGAACAACATGGAGGGCGAGACGGTCGGCGTCGGTATGTATCCGTCGATCCAGTTCGACAAGCCGATCAAGAACAAGGCCGACGTCGAGAAGAAGATCTCGGTCAACACCAGCTCCGGCGACGAGGTCGTCGGCCACTGGTTCGGCGACCAGCGCCTCGACCTGCGGCCGCAGAACTACTTCAAGTCCGGCACCAAGGTCACCCTGAAGCTGAACCTCGACGGCGTCGAGGGCTCCGACGGCGTGTACGGCGTGCAGGACCGTACGGTCACCTACACGATCGGCTCGGCGATGGTCTCCACCGTCGACGTGAAGACCAAGAAGATGACCGTCACCGAGAACGGCAAGGTCATCAAGACCGTCCCGATCTCCGCCGGCTCGCCCGAGAACCCCACGTACAACGGGCAGATGGTGGTCTCCGAGATGTACAAGGAGACCCGGATGGACGGCTCCACCGTCGGCTTCACCGACGACGACGGCAAGGGCGAGTACGACATCCCCGACGTCCCGCACGCGATGCGGCTGTCCCAGTCGGGCACCTTCATCCACGGCAACTACTGGGGCAAGGGCATCTTCGGCTCCGCCAACACCAGCCACGGCTGCGTCGGCCTGTCGGACGTGAAGGGCGCGAACGACTCGTCCACGCCGGGCGCCTGGTTCTACGGCAAGTCCAAGATCGGCGACATCGTCGAGGTCAAGAACTCGCCGGACAAGGACATCCAGGCGGACAACGGCCTCAGCGGCTGGAACATGAGCTGGTCGGAGTGGACCGCGGGCAGCGCGCTGAACGGCTGACCGCCACGCACATCGCTTCACCGAGAAGGGCCCCGCAGCGGCGGGGCCCTTTCTCATGTCCCTTTCAGGGCGGCCTAAGGGTTCCGTAAAGCTGCCTCCGTAGCTTCCACGGCATGTTCTTCACCTACCTACGGCGCGAGTTGCGCCGCCGCCGGAAGGCGGCCCTGGTCGTCGCCCTGGGTCTGGCCCTCGGCATCGGCCTCGTCATCACCGTCTCGTCCGTGTCCACCGGGATGCGCGACGCCCAGGACGAGGTGCTGCACTCGCTGTACGGCGTGGGCACCGACCTCACCGTCGCCAAGGAAGCCAAGGCCGAGGAGGGCGGCTCCGCGCCGCAGCGCTTCAAGATCGAGGGGCGTGAGGACGGCGAGAAGGCCTCGGAGACCGACGACCGGCTGATGCCGCTGGGCGGCTTCGACAACCTCGACGACTCGGTCGTCGACAAGGTCGCCGCCCAGGACGGCGTGGCGACGGCGGTGGGGGCGCTGGCCCTCAACGACATCAAGTTCACCGGGGACTTCAAGCCCGGCGAGATGAAGAAGGAGGAGGGCAAGCCCGGTTCCGGCGGCGGGCCGCGGGTCGGGGGCGGCGGCGCCGACATCGAGACCGAGACCTTCACCGTGATGGGCGTCGACGTCAGCGCGCTGAGCGTCGGCCCGCTGTCCTCCTCGAAGATCAGCAAGGGCGCGAACTTCGCGGCCACGGACACCGAAGCCCTCAAGGCCGTGGTGGACAGCGCGTACGCGAAGGACAAGGACCTCGCGGTCGGCGACAAGGTCACCATCAAGGGCAAGAAGTTCGAGGTCGCGGGCATCGCCACGGCGGACACCGGCGCCTCGACCTCCAACGTCTACATCCCCCTCGCCCAGGCCCAAAAGCTCGCCGATGCCGATATGAAGGGCAAGGTCTCGAAGGTCTACGTCAAGGCCGACAGCTCCGACGCCATCCCGGCGGTCAAGAAGGCGATCTCCGAGAACGTCGACGGGGCCACGGTCACCAGCGCCGCCGACCTCGCCGAGCAGGTCTCCGGCAATCTCTCCACCGCCTCCAACCTCGCCACCAACATCGGCAAGTGGCTCTCCATCGCGGTCCTGGTCGCCGCCTTCCTGCTCGCCGGACTGCTGACGATGTCGGCGGTGTCGCGGCGGGTACGGGAGTTCGGCACCCTCAAGGCCGTCGGCTGGCGCAGCGGCCGGGTGGTGCGGCAGGTGATGGGCGAGGCCTTCGCCAACGGCGTCCTCGGCGGTGCCCTGGGCATCGGCCTGGGCCTCGCGGGGGCGTGGATCGTATCGACGGTGGCGCCGACGCTGACCGCGACGACCGGTGGCGAGCAGCCGGGCGGTCCCGGTCAGGGCGGCGGTCCCGGCGGCGGTGGCATCGCGCAGCAGCTCGGGGAGGGCGCGCAGCAGTCGGTGGACATCGCGCTGAAGGCGCCGGTCACGCTCTCGGTGATCGTGCTGGCGGTGGTGCTGGCCGCGGCCGGCGGGATCATCGCGGGCTGCTTCGGCGGCTGGCGGGCGGCAAGGCTGCGTCCTGCGGACGCGCTTCGGCGGGTTGAGTAAAGGGAGTTACGGAATCCATGTATCAGCTGACCACTGTCACCAAGCGCTACCAGCGCGGCAAGCAGACCATCAACGCCCTCGAAGGCGTCGACCTCACCATCGCCACGGGCGACCAGCTCGTCGTCCAGGGCCCCACCGGAGGCGGCAAGTCCACGCTGCTGCAGATGCTCGGCGCCCTGGACCGGCCCACCGCGGGCTCTGTCTCCATCGACGGCACCGACCTGGCCCGCCTCAGCGAGGCGAAGCTGACGAAGGTACGGGCCGCCACCATCGGCTTCGTCTTCCAGAGCTTCAACCTCATCCCCACCCTCAGCGCCCAGGAGAACGTGGAGACCGCGCTCGTCCCCCTGGGCGTCAAGCCCGCCGCCCGGCGGAAGCGCGCCGCCGAGGCCCTGCAGCTGGTCGGGCTCGGCGACCGCCTCAGGCATCTGCCGTCGGAGCTGTCCGGCGGCCAGCAGCAGCGCGTCGCCATCGCCCGCGCGCTGGTCAAGGAGCCGAAGGTGCTCCTGGCCGACGAGCCGACCGGCAATCTCGACGAGGACACCCGCGACGAGATCATGGGCCTGCTCGCCGGCCTGTGGAAGGACCGCGGCCTCACCTTCGTCCTGGTCACGCACGACAGCTCGATCGCCCGGCGGGCACCGCGGCTGGCGGTCATCAACAACGGACGGCTGAAGGTGACAGAACGGACGCCATAGGTCAGGACCATGCCAATCTCCCCAACTGGACGGAACTGTTCCCCGAGTTCCGGGTGAATACTCGTGAGAACCGTGTCGCCCGCCGCTGACCACGGCGGGCCAGCGACCAGGAGGGGATCCGTGAAAAGACGGGCACGAGTAAAGAGAACCTGGGCCGCCACAATCGCCGCAACAGCGGCGGTGGCGGTCACCGCGGGGCTCACGTCGGCAGACGTGGGCCCCGCTTTTGCTGCGGGGAAGGATGCGCCCGCTGCCGGACGGGGCGGCCAGGTGAAGCAGTGGGTCACGCTGATCACCGGCGACCGAATAGGCGTGGACGCCAAGGGCAACGCCGTCGCCGTACGCCCGGGGGAGGGGCGTGCGAAGATCCCGGTGCAGATCCAGAAGGCCAAGGGCCACAGCTACGCGATCCCGCTGGACGCGAGCCGGCTGGTCGCGGGCGGCACCGTGGACCGGCGGCTGTTCGACGTCACCACGCTCAGCAGGCCCGAATACGTCCGCGCCCAGGCCAAGAGCCTCGGTGTCATCGTCGGCTACAAGGGCGAAGCCCCGGCCGCCGAGGCCGACTTGAAGAAGGCGCCCGGCACGACGACGAAGCGCGAGCTGCCGGCCATCGACGCCCAGGCCGTACGGGTGCGGAAGGCCGACGCCGGCGCCTCCTGGGCGGCCCTGACCCGCGGCCCCGCCGATTCGCCCGCGCCCAAGGCCGCGGCCTCCGGCGTCAAGCGGGTCTGGCTGGACGGCGTACGCAAGGCGAGCCTCGACAAGAGCGTCCCGCAGATCGGCGCCCCGGCCGCCTGGAAGGCCGGTTACGACGGCAAGGGCATCACGATCGGCGTGCTGGACACCGGCGTCGACGCCACCCACCCGGACCTGGCGGGCCAGGTCGTCGCCGAGAAGAACTTCTCCGACGCCCCGGACGCCAAGGACCGCTACGGCCACGGCACCCACGTCGCCTCCATCGCCGCCGGTACGGGCGCCAAGGGGGGCGGCACGTACAAGGGCGTCGCTCCCGGCGCGAAGCTGATCGCGGGGAAGGTGCTCAACGACGACGGCTACGGGGAGGACTCCGGCATCATCGCGGCGGCCGAATGGGCCGTCGCCGAGGGCGCCGACATCATCAACTTCAGCCTCGGCGGCGGGGACACCCCCGAGCTCGACCCGCTCGAAGCGGCGGTCAACGAGATCTCCAAGGACAAGGGCGTGCTCTTCGCCGTGGCGGCGGGCAATTCCGGCTATGGGGGCGCCGGCACCATCGACTCCCCGGGCAGCGCCGACGCCGCGCTCACGGTCGGCGCCGTGGACGACGCCGACAAGCTCGCCCCCTTCTCCTCCCGCGGCCCGCGGATCGGCGACGGCGGCGTGAAGCCCGACCTCACCGCGCCCGGCGTGAACACCACGGCCGCCGCGGCCCCGGGCAGCGTCATCGAGCAGGAGGTCGGCCAGAAGCCGGACGGCTACCTGACCATCTCCGGTACGTCGATGGCCACCCCGCATGTCGCGGGCGCCGCGGCGCTGCTGAAGCAGCAGCACCCGGACTGGAAGGGCGATCAGCTCAAGGGCGTGCTGACCGGCTCCACCAAGGCCGGCAAGTACTCCGCGTTCCAGCAGGGTTCGGGCCGCGTCGACGTCGCGAAGGCGATCACCCAGTCCGTGTACGCCGACCCGGTGTCGTTCAACTTCGGCAAGCAGGAGTGGCCGCACACGGACGACAAGCCGGTCTCGAAGAAGGTCACGTACCGCAACACCGGCGCCAAGGACGTCACCCTGAAGCTGGCCGTGACCGGCCTCGACCCGAAGGGCAAGGCGGCCCCCGCCGGCTTCTTCAAGCTGGACAAGAAGGAGGTCACCGTCCCCGCGGGCGACACCGCCGACGTCACCGCCACGGCCGACACCCGGCTCGGCGGCTCGGTCAACGGCGCCTACAGCGCGTATGTGACGGGGACCGGCGGCGGCCAGACCGTGCGCGTCGCGGGCGGTGTGGAGCGCGAGGTCGAGTCGTACGAGGTGACCTTCAAGAACCTCGACCGCGACGGCAAGCCGACGGCCGCCTTCGAGAGCACGCTCTTCGGCTACGAGGGTCCTGGCGCGGGCGACTTCATGGAGCTGCCGCTCAAGGAGACCGTTACCGTCCGGCTCCCGAAGGGCCGGTACGCGATGTCCTCGATCCTGCCCGTGGCCAGGGGCGAGGAAGCCAAGTGGGACGGCGGCGACTGGCTGGGGGTGCCGCACCTCAACGTCAGCAAGAAGCAGACGCTGACGCTGGACGCCCGCACGGCCAAGCCCGTCGACATCACGGTGCCGGACAAGAAGGCCGAATCGACCTTCGCCGCCCCCGAGTTCAGTGTGGACGGGGCCGACGGGGGCATCTCTTTCGGCATCTGGATGAATGACTACGACGGCTTCCGCAGCGCGCACGCGGGCGCGGCGCCCCTCAAGGGCAGCCTGTACCAGGCGTTCCCGGCGTACTTCCGGAGCGGCGAGGACGGACCCGAGTACCACCTCGTGTACGGCGGCAAGGTCAGCCGGCTGGCCGACGGGTTCGTCCGGCACGCGGGCAAGCGCGACCTGGCGAAGGTGACGGCCGTGCTCGGCGCGTCGATGGCGGGCAAGTCCGGCCATCTGATGGCGATGGCGTACGTGCCGGGCTCGTCCGGCGGCACCGCGATCTCGTACGACCGCAAGCTGCCGTACGAGAGCACGCTCTACCTGGGCGGCTCGCAGACGGCCGAGTGGATGCTGGAACTCAACCAGACCGGAGAGCTGGACGAGGACGGCTGGCCGATCACCGAAGCCTGGTACTTCATCCCAGGCAAGCGCTACGCCGCGGGCAAGAGCTACGCGAAGGTCTTCAACACCGGGGTCTTCGGCCCGAAGCTCAACAGCAGCCAGGGTCTGTTCCGCAAGGGCAACACCCTCACCGCGCTGGTGCCGCTCTTCGCGGACGGCAAGAACCACAGCGGCAACTCGCTGTACGACTCGGCGACCACGACGCTCTACCGCAATGGCAAGAAGCTGGCCTCCAGCAAGAAGCCGCCGTTCGGTGACCTGTCCTTCAAGCTGCCCGCGGGCAAGGCGAAGTACAAGCTGACGGCGACGGTCGACCGGAAGGCGAAGAAGGTCGCGGCGGTGTCCCCGAAGGTGACCGCGAGCTGGTCCTTCACCTCGGCGAAGACGGCCAAGAAGACGAAGCTGTCCGCCTCGGCGGTCCGCTTCTCGCCGGAGCTGGCGCCGGACAGCACCGCCAAGGCGGGCAAGACGCTCACCGTGCCGGTCACGGTCCAGGGCACGGCGGCCGGCAAGCAGCTCAAGTCGCTGACGGTGTACGCCTCGTACGACGGCGGCAAGAAGTGGTCGAAGCTCACCGTGAAGAAGGGCGCGGTGAAGGTGAAGACCCCGGCGGCGGGGCAGACCGTGTCCTTCAAGGCGTCGGCGGTGGCCAAGAACGGCAGCTCGCTGAGCCAGACGATCTATGACGCCTACGTGGCGAAGTAGCAGTACCTGTCAGTAAGACCCGCGGCCCCGGCGACGTGCTAGCGACGCCGGGGCCGCGCGTGTTGGCTATTAGTCCAGATCATGCGTATCTCCCCAATTGGATCGAACTGTTCCATGAGTTTCTGACAAATACTCATGAGAACCGTGTTGTCCGCCACTGACCACGGCGGGCCGGACCAGGAGGGGAATCCGTGAACAGACAGGCAAAAGTGAAGAGAGCCTCGGCGGCCGCCACCGCCGCCGCGGCCGCGATAGCACTCACCGCGGGGCTCACATCTGCGGCCGGCCAGGGGAGGCCGGCGGATGTGAGCCCCGCTTCGTCGTTGTCGGGCAAGGGCGCGCTGAAGCAGTGGGTCACGCTGCTCACCGGCGACCGGATAGGCGTCGACGCCAAGGGCAAGGCCGTCGCCGTACGCCCGGGGAAGGGGCGCGACGGCATCCCGGTGCAGCTGCACCGGACGAAGGGCCACAGCTATGCGATCCCGCTGGACGCGAGCGGCCTGGTCGCGGACGGCACCGTGGACCGGCGGCTGTTCGACGTCACCGCGCTCAGCAAGCCGGAGTACGTCAAGCGGCAGGCCACGAGCCTCGACGTCATCGTCGGATACAAGGGGAAGGGCTCGGCCGCCGAAGCGGACCTGAAGAGCGCCCCCGGCACCGACGTCAAGCACGAGCTGCCCGCCATCGGAGCCGAGGCCGTCACGGTCAAGAAGGCCGACGCGGGCGCCTCCTGGGCTGCCCTGACCCGCGGCCCCGCCAACTCGCCCGCGCCCAAGGCCGCCGCCTCCGGCGTCAAGCACGTCTGGCTCGACAGTATCCGCAAGGCCAGCCTCGACAAGAGCGTCCCGCAGATCGGCGCCCCGGCCGCCTGGCAGGCCGGTTACGACGGTAAGGGCATCAAGATCGCGGTGCTGGACACCGGGGTGGACGCCACCCACCCGGACCTCGCCGGACAGGTCGTCGCCGAGAAGAACTTCTCGGAGTCCCCGGACGCCAAGGACCACTACGGCCACGGCACTCACGTCGCCTCCATCGCCGCCGGTACGGGCGCGAAGTCCGGCGGCACGCACAAGGGCGTCGCCCCCGGGGCGAAGATCATCGCGGGCAAGGTGCTCGACGACAAGAGCTCCGGCGAGGCCTCCGGCGTCATCGCCGGCGCCGAATGGGCCATTGGCGAGGGCGCCGACATCATCAACCTCAGCCTCAGCGGCGGGGACACCCCCGAGCTGGACCCGCTGGAGGCGGCCGTCAACGCGCTCTCCAAGGACAAGGGCGTGCTCTTCGCCGTCGCCGCGGGCAATTCCGGCTACGGCGGCAACGGCACCATCGGCTCCCCGGGCAGCGCCGACGCCGCCCTCACCGTCGGCGCCGTGGACGACGCGGACAAGCTCGCGGTGTTCTCCTCGCGCGGCCCGCGCGTCGGCGACTTCGCCGTCAAGCCGGACCTCACCGCCCCCGGCGTGGACACCACCGCCGCCGCGGCACCCGGCAGCGTCCTCGAGCAGGAAGTCGGCCAGATGCCGCCGGGCTATATGACGATCTCCGGTACGTCCATGGCCACCCCGCATGTCGCCGGCGCCGCCGCGCTGCTGGCGCAGCAGCACCCCGACTGGACCGGTCAGGAGCTCAAGGGCGCGCTGACCGCCTCCACCAAGGCCGGCGAGCACACCGCCGTCCAGCAGGGTTGCGGCCGTCTCGACGTAGCCCAGGCGATCAAGCAGACGGTGTACGCCGGCCCGGTGTCGATCAGCTTCGGCCAGCAGAAGTGGCCGCACGCTGACGCCGAGCCGGTGTCGAAGCCCGTCACGTACCGCAACACCGGCACAAAGGACGTCACGCTGAAGCTCGCGGTCAGCGGCCTCGACCCCGAGAGCAAGCCGGCCCCGGCCGGCATGTTCAAGCTGAACAAGGAGGAGGTCACGGTCCCCGCCGGCGGCACCGCCGAGGTGACCGCGACGGCCGACACCCGCTCCGGCGGCAGCCTGCACGGCTTTTACAGCGCCTACGTCACCGCCACCGGCGACGGCCAGTCCGTAGGTACCGCGGGCGGCGTGGAGCTCGAGGTGGAGTCGTACGACGTGACCTTCAAGAACCTCGACCGCGAGGGGAAGCCGACGGCCGGCTTCAAGACCACGCTCTTCGCGTACGAGGGCGGGCCCCCGGGCGGCAGGGCGATCAATCTGCCCCAGAAGGAGACCGTCACCGTCCGGCTGCCGAAGGCCCGGTACGCGATGTCCGCGTTCCTGCCCTCCGCCACCGGAGAGGACGCCCTCCCGAAGGGCGGCGACTGGCTCGGCGCCCCGAACCTCAACGTCACCAGGACACAGACGGTGACGCTGGACGCCAGGACGGCCAAGCCGGTGGACATCACCGTCCCCGACAAGAAGGCCGAAGGCACCTTCGCACCCGCGGGCTTCGCGGTGGAGAGCGAGAACGGCGGCATCGGCTTCAACATGTGGGTGCAGAGCTATGCGGACTTCCGCACCGCGCACATCGGCGCGGAGGCGCTCGAGGGCTCGCTGACCCAGTCCTTCCCGGCGTACTTCAGGAGCGGCGCGGACGGTCCCGAGTATCACCTCGTGTACAGCTCCAAGGTGAGCCGGCTGGCCACCGGGTTCGTCCGGCACCCGGGGGTCGAGGATCTGGCGAAGGTGTCGGTGCGGCTCGGCGCCTCGCTGCCGGGCAAGATCGGCTGGGTGACTCCGATGGGCCGGATCGGGGCCATCGGACCCCCCGCCACGCAGTACACGCGCGAGCTGCCGCACGACAGCACGCTCTATCTGGGCGGTGAGACGGGCCTGGTGTGGGACATCGACTTCGCGCAGGCACTGCCCTCCGAGGATCCGGAAGAGGAGCCGGAGCCGGAGGTCACGTATGCCCTCACGCCGGGCCAGGCTTACACCCCGGGCAAGAGCTACTCGAAGACCTTCAACGTGGGCGTCTTCGGGCCCAAGCTGAACAGCGGCTTCGGCATCTCCCGCAAGGGCAACACGCTCACCCCGAAGGTGCCGCTGCTCGCGGACGGCAAGAACCACACGGGCAGCTCGCTGTACGACAAGGCGACGACCACGCTGTACCGCAACGGCAAGAAGTACGCCACCAGCACCATGCCGCCGTCCGGTTTCCTGACCTTCAAGCTCCCTTCGGGGGAGGCGAAGTACAGGCTGACGGCGACGATCGACCGGGCCGCGAAGAAGGTCGCGTCCGTGTCGCCGAAGGTGACGGCGAGCTGGTCCTTCACGTCGGCCAAGACGTCGAAGAAGACGAAGCTGCCGGCCTCGGCCGTCCGTTTCTCACCGGGCCTGGCGGCGGACAGCACGGCGAAGGCGAACAGCACGCTCACCGTGCCGGTCACCGTTCAGGGTGCTGTGGCGGGTTCCGGCCTTGAGTCGCTGGCCGTGTACGGCTCGTACGACGGCGGCAAGACCTGGTCGAAGCTCACCGTGAAGAAGGGCGCGGTGAAGGTGAAGACCCCGGCGGCGGGCAAGACCGTCTCGTTCAAGGCGAAGGCCGTGGACAAGAAGGGCGGCTCGCTGACCCAGACGATCTATGACGCCTATCTGGCGAAGTAATCGTCGATGACAAGACCCGCGGCCCCGGCGACGTGCTAGCGACGCCGGGGCCGCGGTGTTAGCTTCGCCCTTCAAGATCCTTGTGCGGCACAGCTATTAGTGCCACGTTCCGTTTAAAGGATGTACAGCATGGGCGAGATCCGGCGTCGCACTCTGCTCGCGGCACTCGGCGGCACGGCCGGCACGGCCGCCGCATCCGGCATGACGGCCGGGCGGGCGGCGGCCGCGCCCGCACCCGCGGCCGAGGGCGCCGTGCCCGCCGCGCGCAGCCCGTACGAGTCCCGGATCCGCGCGCTCCTCGGCCGCATGACCACCGAGGAGAAGCTGGGCCAGCTGCAGCAGCTGACCTGGACGAACGACACCGGCCCTGGCGAGGGCCAGAACGCCCGCGCCACCGAGCTCGCCCGCACCGGCCGACTCGGCTCCGTGCTCAACGTCTTCGGCGTGAAGAACACCAACGCGCTGCAGAAGATCGCGGTCGAGGAGTCGCGGCTCGGCATCCCGCTGGTCTTCGGCCTGGATGTGATCCACGGCTACTGGACCACCTTCCCGATTCCGCTTGCGCAGGCGGCGGCCTTCGACCCGAAGGTCTCCGTGAGCGATGCCGAGGTGTCGGCGGGCGAGGCGCGGTCGAACGGGGTGCACTGGACGTTCGCGCCGATGATGGACGTCGCCCGCGATCCGCGCTGGGGACGGATCGCGGAGGGCGCGGGCGAGGACCCGTATCTCACCGCCGTCCTCGCGGCCGCCAAGACCCGCGGCTACCAGGGCCGGAGCAAGGACGCGGACCTGAAGGCGAAGGACCGGCTGGCGGCCTGTGCGAAGCACTTCGTGGCCTACGGGGGCGCCGAGGGCGGCCGCGACTACAACACCGTGGACGTATCGGAGTCCCGGCTGCGGAATCTGTATCTGCCGCCCTTCAAGGCGTCGGTGGACGCGGGCGCGGCGACGGTGATGGCATCCTTCAACGCCCTCAACGGCGTCCCGCAGCACGGCAATTCCCACACCCTGACCGGCATCCTGAAGCGCGAGTGGGGCTTCGACGGCGTCGTGGTCACGGACTACAACGGCGTCCAGGAGATGCTGTTGCACGGCTTCGCGGCCGATCCGGCGGAGGCGGGGGCGAAGGGGCTTTCCGCCGGGCTCGACATGGAGATGGTGTCCACCGCGCTGGCCGACCACGGCGCGGATCTGCTGGCCGAGGGCCGGATCGACGCGCGGCGTCTCGACGACGCGGTGGCGCGGGTGCTGCGGCTGAAGTTCCGGCTGGGGCTCTTCGACGAGCCGTACGCGGATGTGGACGGCGAGGTGACGAAGCCGTCTGCGAAGGCGCGCAAGGCGGCCCGGGAGGCGGCCGCCCGCTCGATGGTGCTGCTGCGGAACGAGAGCGGGGTGCTGCCGCTGGCGGCTTCGGCCGGGTCGGTGGCGGTGGTGGGGCCGTTCGCGGACTCGGAGGATCTGCTGGGTACGTGGGTGGGTCCTGGTGGGGCGAAGGGGCCCGACGGGGTGAAGTTCCCGCCGGTGACGGTGGTCGACGGCATCCGGGCCGCGACCGGGGCGAAGGTCACGTACGAGAAGGGCGTGGCGGCGGAAGGCTCGGATACCGGCGGGCTGGCGAAGGCTGTGGCGGCGGCGAAGGCGGCGGACGTGACCGTCGTGGTCGTCGGCGAACCGGCCGCGCTGAGCGGCGAGGCCGCGTCGCGCAGCGAGATCGGGCTGCCGGGGGCGCAGGAGCGGCTGATCGCGGCGGTGGCGGAGACGGGCAAGCCGTTCGCGGTGGTGCTGGTGTGCGGGCGGCCGCTGACGATCGGCGGGTGGCTGGAGGACGCGCCCGCCGTGCTGCTGGCCTGGCACCCGGGGATCGAGGCGGGCCACGCGATCGCGGACGTGCTCTTCGGTGAGGTGAACCCGGGCGGGAAGCTGCCGGTGTCCTTCCCGCGGTCGGTGGGGCAGATCCCGGTCCACTACAACCACGAGAGCACGGGGCGGCCGTACGACCCGGACGAGCCGAACGAGAAGTACGTCTCGAAGTATCTGGATCTGCCGCCGGGTCCGCAGTTCCCCTTCGGGCACGGGCTGTCGTACACGACCTTCGAGGTGGGCGCGCCGCGCCCGGCGGTGCGGACCATCGCGGCGTCGGCCCTGCGCGCCGGCAGGTCGGTCGAGGTCGCGGTGGAGGTCCGTAACACCGGCAAGCGCGCCGGCGACGAGGTCGTCCAGCTCTACGTCCGCGACCTGGTCGCGTCCGTCGTCCAGCCGGTCCGCAGCCTGCGCGGCTTCGAGCGGGTCACGCTGAAGCAGGGTGAGTCGAAGACCGTCCGCTTCGAGCTGGGGGCCGAGGAGCTCGGCTTCTGGACGAACGACACCCGCGGTGAATTCGTCGTCGAGCCGGGTGAGATGGAGCTCTACGCGGGCAACAGCTCGACCGCAAAGGCGATGGCGCGGCTCACGATCACGTGAGCCGCGCCATGGGGCCTGGTCCTGGTCCTGGTCCGGTCAGGCGGTCGCGTTGCGGTACTTGCGCACCGCCAGCGTCCGGAAGACGACGATGATCAGCACCGACCAGATCACCGAAGCCAGGATCGGGTGCTCCATCGGCCAGGCGCCGGTCACCGACTTCGGGACGCCGTCGATCGTGTTGCCGAACAGCTCGCGGGCCGCCGCGACCGTGGCGCTGAACGGGTTCCATTCGGCGACGTGCTGAAGGAACGTCGGCATACCGTTGACCGGCACGAACGCGTTCGAGATGAAGGTCAGCGGGAACAGCCAGATCAGGCCGCCCGAGGTCGCCGCCTCCGGGGTGCGGACCGAGAGGCCGATCAGGGCGCCGATCCAGGTGAACGCGTAACCGAGCAGCAGAAGCAGGCCGAAGCCCGCCAGCACCTTGCCGATGTTCTCGTGCGTGCGCCAGCCGACGAGCAGGGCGACGAGCGCCAGCACCGCCAGCGTCACCGCCGTCTGCACGAGGTCGGCGAGCGTACGCCCGGTGAGCACGGCGCCGCGGGCCATCGGCAGCGACCGGAACCGGTCGATGAGGCCCTTGTGCATGTCGTCCGCGATGCCCGCGCCCGCACCCGCCGTGGCGAAGGTGACGGTCTGGGCGAAGATGCCGGCCATCAGGAATTCCTTGTAGGCGGCGGCACTTCCCTCGGGGGCGCCCGGGATGTTGATCGAGCCGCCGAAGACGTACGTGAACAGCACCACGAACATGATCGGCTGGATCAGCCCGAAGATGACCATCTCCGGGATCCGGGTCATCCGGATCAGATTGCGCTTGCCGACGACCAGCGAGTCGCGGATCGACCCGGAAATCCCGCCCCGGGGAGCGGGGGCGAGCGTCGGCGCCTGAGTGGTGGGGGCGCTCACTTGGCGGTCTCCTTCTTGCCGGCCGCGGCAGCGGCGGCGGCTTCGTCCTCGGGCTCCGAGACCTCGGCCTCATGCCCCGTAAGGGAGATGAACACGTCGTCCAGCGTCGGGCGGCGCAGCCCGATGTCGTCGATCTCCACGCCGCGCTCGTCCAGGTCGCGGATGACGTCGGCGAGCAGCTTGGCGCCGCCGAGCACCGGGACGGTGAGCTTGCGGGTGTGGTCGTCGACGGCCACCTCGCCCTTGCCGAGCACGGCGAGGACGTCGCGGGCTGACTCGATCTGGTCGCGCTGGTGCACCACGACCTCCACCCGCTCGCCGCCGGTCTGGGCCTTGAGCTGGTCGGCGGTGCCGCGGGCGATGACCCGGCCGTGGTCGATGACGCAGATGTCATGCGCCAGGTGGTCGGCCTCCTCCAGATACTGCGTGGTCAGCAGCAGCGTGGTGCCGCCCTTGACCAGGTCCTGGATGACCTCCCACAACGCCTGCCGGTTGCGCGGGTCGAGCCCGGTCGTCGGCTCGTCCATGAACATCACCGGCGGCTTGACGATCAGCGCGGCTGCGAGGTCGAGGCGGCGGCGCATGCCGCCGGAGTACGTCTTGGCGGGGCGGTCGGCGGCGTCGGCGAGATTGAACTGCTCCAGCAGCTCGCCCGCCCGCTGCTTCGCCGCGGCCTTCGGCATCTGGTAGAGCTGGCCGACCATCTGCAGGTTCTCGCGGCCGGTCAAGTACTCGTCGACGGCCGCGAACTGGCCGGAGAGGCCGATGGAGCGGCGCACCTCGTTCGGGTGCTTGGCGACATCGATGCCCGCGACCTCCGCATAGCCGGAGTCCGCCTGCAGCAGGGTCGTCAGCACGCGCACGGAGGTCGTCTTGCCGGCGCCGTTGGGGCCGAGGAGGCCGAGGACGGTGCCTTCGGGGACATCGAGGTCTACGCCGTCCAGTGCCCGCACGTCGCCGAAGTTCTTCACCAGACCTTCGGCGTAGATGGCGCCTGGCATGAGGTCTCCCAGTTGTTGTGGTTTCTTTACAAATGTCCGCATAAGGGCGGGATAAGGCAACACGAAGAGGCTAGCCCGACGCGATATATCGCGTCAAGTCTCGAGTCGTGCGTGGAGTCGGCCGTCAGCCGATGACGCGATACCCGGCTTCCCCCAGGGCGGTCAGCACCGCCGCGCAGTGTTCGGGTCCCTTCGTCTCCAGCTGCAGCTCCACCTCGGCCTCGGTGAGCCCCAGGCGGGGATCCGTCCGCACGTGGCTCACATCCAGGACGTTAGCGTCCGCCACTGACAACACCTCGAGCATGGTCGCCAGCGCCCCCGGCCGGTCCTGCAGCCGCAGCCGCAGCGACAGATACCGCCCCGCCGCCGCCATGCCGTGCCGCAGGATCCGCTGCAGCAGCAGCGGGTCCACATTGCCCCCGGACAGCACCGCGACCACCGGACCCTCGAAGGCCTCCGGCTCGCTCAGCAGCGCGGCCACCGGCGAGGCCCCCGCGGGCTCGACGACCATCTTCGCCCGCTCCAGGCACAGCAGCACCGCGCTGGAGAGCGCGTCCTCGGAGACCGTACGGACCTCGTCGACCAGATCGCCAATGATTTTGAACGGGACGTCGCCAGGGCGTCCCACCTGGATGCCGTCCGCCATCGTCGCCACCGCGTCCAGGCTCACCGGCCGCCCGGCGGCCAGCGACGGCGGATACGCCGCCGCCCCCTCCGCCTGCACCCCGATCACCTTCACGTCGGGCCGCAGCGCCTTCACCGCCACCGCGATGCCCGCGGCCACCCCGCCGCCGCCGATGCCGACCACGACCGTGGCCACCTCGGGGCACTGCTCGAGGATCTCCAGCCCGACCGTGCCCTGCCCGGCGACCACATCCGGGTGGTCGAAGGGGTGGATGAAGACCGCGCCGGTCTCCTCGGCGTACTCCTGCGCGGCGCGCAGCGTCTCGTCGACGACCTGGCCGGTGAGCTTCACCTCGGCGCCGTAGTCCACGGTGGCGGCGACCTTTGGCAGCGGGGCGCCCACGGGCATGAAGACCGTCGACCGCACCCCGAGGAGCGAGGCGGCCAGCGCCACGCCCTGGGCGTGATTCCCCGCGCTGGCGGCGACCACGCCGCGGGCGCGCTCGTCCGCGCTCAGTCCGGCGATCCGCGTATAGGCGCCGCGCAGCTTGAAGGAGCCGGTGCGCTGGAGGTTCTCGCACTTGAAGTGGACCGGCGCCCCGACCAGGGACGACAGATGCCGGCTGCCCTCCAGGGCGGTGACGCGGGCCACACCGGAGAGGGTCTTCTGGGCGGTCTTGACGTCGTCCAGGGTGACGGTGTGCGGGGCAGGGCTTGCCTCGGCGGGCGGGTGGTTCATATCGCCAGTTTTGCATCCCGCGGTTGCGCGGCACCCGGGGGCGGACGGCCCGTAAGACTCTTTGAGCAGGACAGGTACGGTCCGGGGCCCGGCCGCGTACTCTGTGCGACACACTGCGAACACTCACGAAGAGAGCACCGGCCATGCCCTCGCCCACTGACACCACATCCGACGAGTCGACCCTGCTGGACGCCCTCCAGCATCAGGTCGCGATCTTCGCCCGGCGGGCGGAGCAGACCCGGCTCGGCGGTCTCGGACAGGTCCGTAATTCCATGGACCGCGCCGCCTATCTGCTGCTGAACCGCCTGGACCAGGAGGGCCCCATGGGGGTGAAGGCCCTCGCCGCCGGCATGGGCATCGACTCCTCGACGGTGACCCGTCAGGTCGCCCCGCTCGTCGACACCGGCCTGGTCAAGCGCACCTCGCACCCGGAGGACGGGCGCGCGGTGGTGCTGCAGCTCTCCCCGCGCGGGCTCGCCCGGCTGCGGGAGGTGCGGGAGTCGCGGCGCGAGCTGATGGCGCAGATCACCGATGACTGGAGCGCGGAGGAGCGCGAGATGTTCACCGCGCTCCTGACCCGCTTCAACGCGACCATCACGACCCGGACGTCCGATCGCGCCCCGGCCGCCCCGCAGGTGCCTACCGAGTCGTAACGGACTCTTGACCCGGGCCCGCCGCTGCCGTCAGATGGTGGCGTGACGGCCAGACGGCGGGTGGCCCAAGAGCGCCGTCGCGCCCGGGAGTTCGAGTCCTTCGTGGCGGGCGCGGCCGGTCGGCTGCTGCACGCCGCCAGGTTGCTGACCGGGGAGGACGGCGCCCCCGAGACGCCCGCCGCCGAGCAGCTGCTGACCATCGCGCTGGCGGGCACGTATGCGCGCTGGGGCCGGTTACGCGGCGAGGATCCGTACGAGGTCGCCCGGTCGGAGCTGATCGGCCGGTACGCGCGCACCGCCTGGCGCCGCCGCACCCGGACCGCAGGGGTGCTCGCCCGGCTCACCCCGCAGGAGCGGATGGTGCTGGTCTTACGGCTCTACGAGGGCGTCGCCGAGGAGCAGACCGCCGCCGCCCTCGGGCTGCCCCCGGAGCGGGTCGGCGCCATCCTGTGGCGCGCCTGCGCCACCGTCCTGGCGCCGCCGCCCCCGGACAGCTCCGCCGGCTCCGACTCCCCGCAGCAACCGGAACCGGCGACGCCATGACCAGGGCCGACCAGACCGAGGCACAGGTCCGCCGGCTGCTGCACGACCCGTACGCCCCGATCCCGCCCTATCTCGCCGAGCGCGCGATGGCGCGCGGCCGCCGGGTGCTGCGCCGCCGCCGGGTGGCGCGCCTGGTGGTGTGGGTGCTGGCGGCGGCGGTGCTGATCGGCTTCGCGGTGTGGGTGCAGATCGCGGACCCGTTCGCGGAGCCGCCGTCGACGACGACGCCGGACTTCGACAGCTGGTAGCCGATCGTTTGGTCAGCCCAGGGCCTGCCGCAGGTCCGCCAGCAGGTCGTCCACCGACTCGATCCCCACCGACAGCCGCACCAGATCCGCCGGCACCTCCAGCGCGGACCCGGCCGCCGACGCGTGCGTCATCCGCCCCGGGTGCTCGATCAGCGACTCGACGCCGCCGAGCGACTCGCCGAGCGTGAACAGCTTCGCCCGGTCGCACACCGCGACCGCCGCCTCCTCGCCGTCCGCGACCTGGAACGACACCATCCCGCCGAAGTCGCGCATCTGCTTCGCCGCGACCTCGTGCCCCGGGTGCCCGGGGAGTCCCGGGTAGTGGACCTTGCTGACCCGCGGGTGGCTGCTCAGCATCTCGGCGATCCGGGCGGCATTCGCCGAGTGCCGGTCCATCCGTACGGCCAGGGTTTTGATGCCGCGGAGCACCAGCCAGGAGTCGAAGGGTCCGGCGATGGCGCCCATCGCGTTCTGGTGGAAGGCGAGTTCCTCGGCGAGCGCCTCGTCGTTGACCACCAGCGCGCCGCCGACGACGTCGGAGTGGCCGCCCATGTACTTGGTGGTGGAGTGCACGACGACGTCCGCGCCGAGCGCGAGCGGCTGCTGCAGATACGGGCTGGCGAAGGTGTTGTCGACGACCAGCAGAGCCTCGGTGCCGTACGCGATCCCGGACAGGGCCGCGATGTCGGTGATGCCCAGCAGCGGATTGCTGGGCGTCTCCACCCAGACCACCTTCGTACGGTCGGTGAGCGCGGCGCGCACCGCGGCCGGGTCGGAGGTGTCGGCGACGGAGAACTTCACGCCCCACTTGACCGCGACCTTCGCGAACAGCCGGAAGGTGCCGCCGTACGCGTCATTGGGGATGACCACGTGGTCACCGGGGCTCAGGACCGTACGCAGCAGGCAGTCCTCGGCCGCGAGGCCGGAGGCGAAGGCGAGGCCGCGCCTGCCGCCCTCCAGCGCGGCGAGGTTCTCCTCCAGGGCGGTGCGGGTGGGGTTGGCGGAGCGGCTGTACTCGTAGCCGCCGCGCAGGCCGCCGACGCCGTCCTGCTTGAACGTGGACACCTGGTGGATGGGCGGCACGACGGCGCCGGTGGCGGCGTCCGGCTCCTGCCCGGCGTGGATGGCGAGGGTTTCGAAGGCTGTTCCGTAGCGGGGAGCCTCGAATGGTGCGTGCTGGTCGGTCATGCGCACCGAGGGTAGTCCGCCGGTACGGGCAAACGTCTGGTTTGCTGGAGGGAGAACCCAATGGAGTCGGAGCCCTCCCCATGGAAATCCTGTTCGTGCTGATGGCCGTCGCGATGTTCGGCTGGGTGGCGGCGACGCTGGTGCGCAGCCGTGGCGGCGGCGGCCTGGGAGTGGGGCGCGGCCGCGGCGGCGCTCCGATCGATCCCGCGGGCGCGTACGGCTTCGTCCCCGTCGAGCAGCTCGACATCCGCCTTCCCGGCCCCGACCCGCAGCTGGCCGAGGTGCTGGACGAGGTGATGAGCGACCACGACTGGCACCCGGCGGCCCGGCTGCTGGCGCTGACCGGCTCCGGCGAGTGGGAGCTGCGCTGGCAGCGGGTGCAGACGCTGGCGGGCGCGGCGGCGTACGAGCTGGCGCAGAAGCCGGGCGAGGGCGGCGGATGGCTGCGCGCCTGGCGCGCGGAGGCGCCGAAGGACGCGGGCGGGGCCGAGGTGTTCGCGGAGTTCCTGATCCGCCAGGCGTGGATGTCGGGCCCGGAGGCCGCCGACTACCGCATCATCCTGGAGGAGGCCCGCAAGGTCGCGGACGAGGCGAAGCTGCTGTCGCCCGGCAGCCCCATTCCGTACATCATCGAGCTGGCCGTCGCCCGCGGACTCCCGTACCGGCAGGCGGACTTCGAGGAGCTGTGGGCGCAGACGGAGTCGCGCGCGCCGCAGCACATGGGCGCGCACCTGGCCGCGCTGCTGTACGCCTGCGAGAAGTGGCACGGCTCGCGGGACGCGGCGTACGACTTCGCGGAGCGCTCGGCGGGCTCGGCGCCGGAGGGCAGCCTGCTGCCGGCGCTGCCTTTGTTCGCGGTCTACGAGCACCTGCCCGAGGCCAACATGGTGCAGGGCCTCTACCAGAGCGCCGTGGTCGAGCAGGCCATCGCCGGCGCCCTGTACGCGGTCTCGCACGCCCCCGCCGACCATCCGATGCTGCCGCACGTCCGCCACCTGCTGGTGTGGTTCCTGGTCCGGGCCGAGCGCTACGGCGAGGCGCTGGAGCAGATCCGCCACGTCGACGGCCACGTCGGCGCCGTGCCCTGGTCGTACGGCGAGAACCCGGCCGGCGAGTACGCCGCGTACCGGGCCCTGGCCATCGCGGGCCGCGAGGGCGGCCGCGGAATGCCGACGACCCGGGATTCGTTGCCGTAGAGCCGTCTGTTTCATTGAGGAGAGGCATGTTCGCTTCGTACCGCCGCCCCGCCCGGCTCACCACGCCCGAGGAGTCCCTCCCCGGCCGCTCGGAGCGCGCCTACGCCGTCCCCGACCGCCACACCGTGCTGGGCAACGCGCTGCTGGGCCCGTATCCGGAGGGGCTTGAGGTGGCCGACTTCGGCCTGGGCTGCTTCTGGGGCGCCGAGCGCGTCTTCTGGCAGACCCCGGGCGTCTGGACGACGCTGGCCGGCTACCAGGGCGGCCACACGCCGCACCCGACGTACGAGGAGGTGTGCTCCGGCATGACGGCGCACACGGAGGCGGTGCGGGTGGTCTACGACCCGTCGGCCGTCTCGTACGACACCCTCCTGAAGCTCTTCTGGGAATCCCACGACCCCACCCAGGGCCACCGCCAGGGCAACGACGTCGGCACCCAGTACCGCTCCGCGATCTACACCCACTCACCGGACCAGGCAGCCGCGGCGGCGGCATCGCGGGAGTCGTACCAGAAGGTCCTGACGGCGTCGGGCTACGGCGAGATCACGACAGAGCTGGAGCCCGCGGAGGGCCGCGAGTTCTACCCGGCCGAGGCGTACCACCAGCAGTACCTCTCAGACACAAAAAACCCGGACGGGTACTGCGGGTTGGGCGGGACAGGGATCTCTTGCCCAGTGGGCGTCGCTCCTGTTGAGGACTGAGCGGTAGCGCGCTGCAGAGCCCGTTCTCCGGCGTACGCTTCCTTGCCTCTGACTTCCGGGGAGGGGCGATGGGCGGTTTCTGGCGGCGTCGGCGGAGCCTGCCAACTGATGATGGTGCCAGTGGGCGTCTGGCGGTCTGGCCGGAGCGCTGGGGTGAGCTAGGCCCGGATGAGCGGATCGCTGCTGTGGCATCAGCGATCGTGGATGGCATCACGGCGATCCCGGGCCAGGTGCGGGGCCTCTCCGAGGAGACCATCCGCGAGATCGAGCGCGACCAGCCTGCCCCACTGTGCGAGGCCTACCGCTGCTTCCTCAGCCTCCTCGGCGGCGGCGCCGGCCGTCTCTTCCAAGGAACTGACGTCTTCTACCCAGACGTCATGGGCCTCAGAGAGGGCGCGCTGGAACTCCTGGAGGAGAACGGCTTCCCGTTCGAGCTCCAGGAGACGGATCGCGTGTTCTACATGCACCAGGGCTATCTGTTCTGGTTTCTGAGAGGGACTGGGCCCGATCCGGAAGTGTGGGGCTACGGGGAGGGTCAGCACGAGAACCAGCCGATCCTCGACTCCGACCGCTTCACCGACTGGGTCCGGGCGATGGCCGAGCAAGAAAAGGCGGCGTGGGCACGACTGAGTGTCACCGACGAGCTTTGACACCAGCAGTACCTCGACAAGAATCCGGCGGGCTACTGCGGGCTGGGCGGGACCGGGGTCTCGTGCCCGGTCGGCATCACTCCCGCACTCTGACCTGACGGTCCTCGCGGAGGTCTGAGAAGAGCTGGGTCGACTTCTTCTTGTCCCAGGCGATGGCGCTGCCCTTGGAGGTTGTCAGGCCGGTGGTGGAGACCGGGACGGTTAGTTGTTTGCCATTGCCTGAGGTGATCTTGCGCATGGCGGTGAAGAGGCGGGTCAGTTGGGGGAGGCCGGTGGACTTGTCGACTATGAGGGTGTCCAGGCCGGCGCCGGCTGTGTTGTAGGCGGTGGAGGGGTTGAGGAGGACGTTCTTCGATGCGGCCTTCGCGGCCAGTGCCGCCAGGAATTTCTGCTGATTGCGGGAGCGGCCCAGGTCGCCTTCCTTTTCCTGGTGGCGTTGGCGTACGAAGCCGAGTGCCTCGCGGCCGTTCAGGTTGTGGCAGCCCTTGGTGAGGTCGAGGCCGGACTTTTCGTCGACGATGTGACGGTCCACGCACATGCGCACGCCGCCGACCGCGTCCACGATGCCGACGAAGCCGGCGAAGCCGATCTCGGTGTAGTGGCCGATGCGCAGGCCGGTGTTGGACTCGACGGTGCGGACGAGGAGTTCGGGGCCGCCGAGCGAGAACGCCGCGTTGAGCTTGTTCTTCGCCCGCTTGTGGTGGATGCCGGTCTTCGGGTCGACGTAGGCGGGGATGGTGACCCACGAGTCGCGCGGCAGGCTGGTCAGGGTGGCGCCGTGGGCGCCGGTGTGCAGCACCATCATCGAGTCGGTGCGGCGGCCCTCGGAGTCGAGGGAGGAGCCGGTGTGCAGGTCCTTCGTCTGCCGGTCGGTGAGGCCCTCGCGGCTGTCGGAGCCCACGATCAGGTAGTTGGTGCCCCGGCCGGGGGCGGGCCGGTCCTGCAGCCCGGACAGATCGGCCTGGCTGTCGAGGCGGGAACCCGCCCAGACATAGGTGCCCGCGCCGCCGAGCAGGGACAGCAGGACCAGGACGCAGACCGCGCGCAGCGCGCGCCGGGCCCGGGAGCGGCGGCGCCGGCTCGGCTTGCGCACGATCCGCCTGGGCCGTTCGCCGGGCGAAGTCGGGTGCGGCGGGCGGGAGTTCAAGCGGGAGTTCAAGCGGGAGTTCAAGAGTTCGTCACCTCGTCGCCGACAGCCGGCGCCGGCCGTCGGCCGTCCTGTCGATGTGCGTGGCCGCCGCGGCGGCCGTACCGGAACGGTGCATGCGCTGCCACTTCAGCCGGCTGCCGCCGACGAAGGCGACCAGCGACTGGATGACCACGAGGTACATCAGCTGCCGGTACACCAGCAGCTGGAAGGGCAGCGACCACAGCGTGCGCCGGCGCTCTCCGTCGAGTCGCAGCGCGTAAGCGGCAACGGCCGTCTGTGCGGCCAGGAAGCCGACCCAGGTCACGATGGACTTCACCGGCGAGTCGGTGAAGAGGGCGCTGTAGAGCATGAAGACGTCGATGACCGGGGCGAGCAGCGGCAGCAGCACCTGGAAGAGAAGGAGGTACGACAGGCCGCGCCGCCCGAAGCGCCCGGCGTGCCCGACTTCCACGGCGGCCCTGCGGTGCTTCCACATCGCCTGCAGGGTCCCGTAGCACCAGCGATAGCGCTGCCGCCACAACTGCCGTAGCGACGTGGGGACTTCGGTCCAGGCGATGGCGGTCTCCTCGTATACGACCTTCCAGCCCGCCCGCCACAGCGCCATGGTGAGGTCGGTGTCCTCGGCGAGGGTGTCCTCGCTGAGTCCGCCCACGCCCCTGAGCGCGTCGAGCCGGAACGCGCCGATGGCGCCCGGCACGGTCGTCATGCACTCCAGGACCTCGAACATCCGGCGGTCGAGGTTGAAGCCGAAGACGTACTCCAGGTGCTGCCACCGGCCGAGGAGCCGCTTGCGGTTGCCCACCTTGGTGTTGCCGCTGACGGCGCCGATCGCCGGGTGGGCGAGCGGCTGGATGAGGCGCTCGATGGCGTCGGCCTCGAAGACGGTGTCCGAGTCGACCATCACGACGTACGGGCACCGGGTGTACCGCAGGCCGTGGTTGAGGGCCGCGGCCTTGCCCGCGTTGGCCTGGCGCAGCACCTGTACGCGCCGGTCGCGGCGGGCGTACTCGGTCGCGATCTCCACGGTGCGGTCCGAGGAGCCGTCGTCGATGACGATGATCTGCAGCTCACGGTGGGTGGAGGCGAGCAGCGAGCGCAGGGTGCCGCCGATCCCGGCCTCCTCGTTGTACGCGGGCACGAGGACCGTCACCGGGTCCTTGATCCGGCGCAGCCAGGGTGCCGCGGGGCGCTGCCGTTCCAGTCGTCTGACGTGCGCCCGGGCGTACAGGACGAGGATCAGCAGCCGCAGCAGCCCGAGCCCGGCGGCGATGGTCAGCACCCAGGACAGGGCGCTGACGAAGCTGCGGCCCAGGTCCTGGAACCAGATGAGGCCGGTGCCCGCCCACCGCTGGGGAGCGGATACGTCCTTCATGGCCGGCGCGGGGGAGTCGGCGCTCTCGGAGATCGTGGTGAACCGCTTGGCGTGCGGGTCGGAGAGCAGCTGCCCGGTCTCGCGATAGGCGAGGGAGGTCTGGCTGAACTGGCGGACGACGCCGTCGGCGGGCTTCTTCCCGGCGTGGTCCGCGGCCACCAGGAGGTAACCGTCGTCCGACGCCCTGCCCGCGGCCGGCCACTCGGCGCCGCACATGGTGGGGACGGTGGTGGTCAGCGGCATCCGCAGCAGCGAGGTCCGGAAGCCGTCGGCGCCCGCGAACGCGCTCTGGGTGAGGCCGAGCTCGAGTTTGCCGCGGGCCGTGGAGGCGGTGCCGAGGTCGGCGCCGGTGTATGTGTTGGAGCCGATCTCGTGCCCGGCCGCCCTGATCTGCCGGACCAGCTCGGGGTGCTCGGCGGCCTTGGCGCCGCTGAGGAAGAAGGTGGCGTGCGCGTGGTGCTTCTTCAGCAGCGCCAGCAGCCGCGGGGTCCAGGTCGGGTCGGGGCCGCCGTCGTACGTGAGGGCGACGGTGCCGGCGGGCATCGAGGCCGACTCGACCCGGTCGCCGTGCACCGAGAGCAGTGGGCCTGCCTTGGCCGCGTCCTGGGGGACCGGCTCGGTGCAGTCCTGCTTGGCGGGGGAGCCGTCGACCTCGTTCTGCGTCCAGCCCTGGAAGAGCAGGGCGCCGAAGAGGACGGGCAGCGTGAGGAAGAGGAGCAGCCAGTGCGCCCGCGGGTCCCGCGCCTGCTTGTGCCGGGCCACCATCAGGTGGCGCGCTCCGACCGTATCGGCCACCTTTTCTTCACGTTCCAGTCACACATGGGAGGCGAGTGTATTGATCTCGGCTTCTGCAATTTGTGGCATTGCCTAAGAAAACGGACGTAAGGGGCGTCGGTGTGAGGTACGCCTCGGCCGGTACCGTCCAGGAATGGACAGCATGCCGGCCGACGACGCCGCTCTCGACGACCCGGTGGGCGCCTCGCTACGGGGCCGCCACGCGCACCTCGCCCGCCGGGCCGGCCGGGCCGCCACCTACCTCCCGGACGTCGCGACCTTCTCCGCGGTGCCCGTAGCACCGAATCCCGCGGACTGGGCCGATCTGGCCCGGCTGCTCGGCGGCCGGGACGCATTCGCCGACATGTTCAGCTGCCCGGCGGCGCCGCCCGCGGACTGGACGCCGGTCTTCACCCTGGAGGGCCGCCAGCTGATCCGTCCCGACGGCGCCGCCCCGCCTGCCGCGACCTCCGACGACGTGCTCGAGCTGGGCGCGGCCGACGTGCCCGAGATGCTCGACCTGGCGGCGCGGACCAAGCCGGGCCGTTCTGGCCGCGCACCCGCGAGCTCGGTACGTACCTCGGCATCCGCGACGCGGACGGCACCCTGGTGGCGATGGCGGGTGAACGCCTGCGGCCCCCGGGCTGGACGGAGCTCAGCGCCGTCTGCACCGCCCCCGAGGCCCGCGGCCGCGGCCACGCCGCCCGCCTGGTCGGCGCGCTCGTCGCGGTCGTCCTGGCCCGCGGTGACCGGCCCTTTCTGCACGTGGCCGAGGCGAACACCGCGGCCATCGCCCTGTACGAGCGGCTCGGCTTCAAGACCCGTAAGCCGGTGACCTTCCGCGGCTTCCGCACGCCGTAGCCGGGCAGCCGGGGCTCAGAGCTCCAGCCCCCGCTCCAGCACCTCCAGCGCGCGGTCGACCGTCTCCGACAGGTCGTCCGTGCCGCCGCGGTCGACCCAGTCGAACAGCGCCTGCATCAGCGCGCCCATCACCGCGCCGACCACCACGCGCAGCTCGAAGTCGTCCACCGGGCGTCCGCTCCGCTCCGCGAGGACGGGCAGCAGCGTCTCGGTGCTGGTGTCCATCCCCTCGAGCATCCGCGCCCGCAGCTGCGGCACGGCGCGGATCAGCCGCAGCCGCACCCCCACCTCCTCGGTGACCTGCTCCCACAGCAGCCGCATCACATCGGTCATCGCCCGCCGCAGCGCCACCAGCGGCGGCTCGTCGGCGGGGCGGGCGCGGATGGCGTCGGCGAGCAGCGGGTCGTACTCGTCGGAGAGGATGATGTCCTCTTTGGTGGGGAAGTAGCGGAAGACCGTGCTCGGCGACACCTCCGCGGCCTCGGCGATCTGCTCGACCGTGGTGGCGTCGTAGCCCTGCTCCTGGACCAGCCGGTACGTGGCCTGCCTGATGGCCTCGCGGGTACGGATCTTCTTCCGCTCGCGCAGCCCGAGGCCCGCCTCGAGCGGGGCCGGGACTGCGGGGAGCGAGGAGCGGGGAGCGGCCATGGGGTCATTGTCTTGCATCGGCGGGCCGTTCCGCCTCCTCCTCCGCCTCCTCCTCCGCCTCCTCCTCCGCCTCCTCCTCCTGCTGCCGCCCCGTCCCCGGCAGGAACATCGCGGCGGCCGCCGCCGTGACCAGCGCCGCCACGCCGCACACCAGAAGCGACAGGCCCATGCCCCGTACGAACGCGGCGTCGGCGGACCGCGCCAGGCTCTCCGCGCCGAGCCGCTCGGCGACCGCGTGCGCCGCGACCACCGAGTCCTCGGCGGCGCGGGCCGCGGCGGGCGGCAGCCCTGAGGTGTCGATACGGCTGGTGTAGACGCTGTTCAGCAGGGAGCCGAGCAGCGCCACCCCGATCGCGCCGCCGACCTGGCGGAGCGTGGTGAGCAGCCCGGTGCCGCTGCCCGCCCGGTCCTTCGGCAGGGCGCCGAGGGCGGCGTCCATCGTCGGCACCATCGCGAAGCCGAGGCCGAAGCCGGTGAAGGACAGCCAGAGCGCGGTGGAGCCGTATCCGTCGGAGGCCTCGGTGCGGCTGCCGAGGAGCAGCGCGAAGGCGAAGACGGCCATGCCGCCGCCGACCACCACCCGGTTCCCGAACCGCCGCAGCAGCGGCGTCGCGGCGCGGGCTGCCACCAGCAGCCCGGCCATCAGCGGGATCAGCCGCAGCCCGGTCCCGAACGCGTCATTGCCGAGCACCGCCTGCAGATACTGCGGCAGCACGAACAGCATCCCCGCCATGACGAAGGTGGCGAGCACGGCGACGACGGCGTTCCAGCGGAAGCCGGGGTTGGCGAGCAGCGCCAGGTCCAGCATCGGCCGCGCCGCCCGCCGCTCCCGTACGACCAGAAGCGCCAGCAGCACGGCGGAACCCGCGAGCGTGCCGACGACCAGCGGGTCGCCCCAGCCCTCCGCGGGCGCCTCGATGACGCCGAAGATGAGCGCCCCGAGGCCGAGCACGCTGAGCGCCGTGGAGACCGGGTCCACGCGGGGCGTGGCCGGGTCGCGGGTCTCCGGGATCAGCAGCAGGCAGGCGGTGAGGCCGATGGCGACGAGCGGGACGTTGAGCACGAAGATCGAGCCCCACCAGAAGTGGTCGAGCAGCCAGCCGCCGAGCAGCGGCCCGAGCGGCATGCCGAGCGCCATGCCGGCGGTGACGGCGCCGACCGCCTTCGTCCGCTCCTCGCCCTCGAAGAGGGAGGGGATGACGGACAGGGCGAGCGGCATGATCAGCGCGCCGCCGAGCCCCATCACGGCGCGGGCGGCGATCACTGGGCCAGGGCTGTCCGCGAACGGCCCGATGAGGGTGCCGACGAGGAAGATCAGCAGCCCGGCGGCGAGCATCCGGCGCCGCCCGAACCGGTCGCCGAGCATCCCGGCGGGGAGCATGCAGGCGGCGAAGAGCACCGCGTAGGAGTCGACGATCCACTGCAGGTCGCCGGTGTCCGCGCCGATCTCGGCGGCCATGGTCGGCAGCGCCACATTGAGGATGGTCAGGTCGAATCCGAGCACCAGCACGCTCGTGACCAGGGCCGCGAGGGCCCACCAGCGCTTGCGGTCGGCCTTGCGGGCGGCCGCGTCCGATGAAAAAGTGGAAGTCACTCTCAAAAGATAGCGACTTCCGCGAGTGAGGGAAAGTGCGACGGCGCGACGGTGCGGCGGCGTCTGGGCGGCCGGACATGCGAAAGCCCCCGGCCGGGCGGCGGCCGGGGGCTTTCGGTCTGCGGCGGGCTTACGGGTGGGTGTACGCCACCAGCGACACACCCACGTAATGCACGACGAAGGCGGCCAGCGTGAAGCCGTGGAAGACCTCGTGGAAGCCGAAGTACCGCGGGCTCGGGTTCGGGCGCTTCAGTCCGTAGATGACGCCGCCGGCGCTGTAGAGCAGCCCGCCGACGACCACCAGGACCAGCACCGCGATGCCGCCGGCCCGCATGAAGTCGGGCAGGAAGAACACCGCCGCCCAGCCCATCGCGATGTAGCACGGGGTGTACAGCCAGCGCGGCGCCCCGACCCAGAAGACCCGGAACGCGATCCCGGCGGCCGCGGCCGCCCAGATGAACCACAGCAGCGCCTGCTGCCGGCCGCCGTCCAGGAGCAGGATCGTGAAGGGCGTGTAGGTGCCCGCGATGATCAGGAAGATGTTCGCGTGGTCCAGGCGGCGGAACACGGCATTGACCCGCGGGGACCAATTGCCGCGGTGGTACAGCGCGCTCACGCCGAACAGCAGGCAGGCGCTGAGTGTGTAGATGGCGCAGGCCACACGGCCGCGCGGGCTCTCGGCGAGGGCGGTGAGCAGCACGCCGGAGAACAGCACGGCAGGGAACATCCCCGCGTGCAGCCATCCCCGCAGCTTGGGTTTGACGGCGGCGCCGGCCGCCCGGACGTCGTCAATCACCTGGCTAGTCACCCTGCTCATGGTACCTACGCGACCGTAGGTAGCCCCCATCGCTCGCGTGGTCCTGCTCACGCCGCTGCCCCCTGGACATAACGTCTGAGCTGTCTCATCATCAAATGAGCGCACGGTCGGCACCGGTCGAGCTCAGATGAGCACTAACTGAGCAGCGACCGGGTCGCAGCCCCCAAGGGGCGGCGGTTAACAAAAGCGGATACAACGGCACGTATCCCTCAAACCCTCAACACCCCTGGAGCGATCGTGGCTCGCAGCGATGCGACTCTCATGACCCAGCCCACCTCTTCGTCCGCCCCCGACGCCGGCACGCTTTCCGTTGTAGATGCGCCGACCAAGCACCAGGGCCTGCTCACCTGGGTGCAGGAGATCGCGGATCTCACCCAGCCGGACCGGATCGTCTGGTGCGACGGTTCCGAGGCCGAGTACGAGCGCCTGGCGGAAGAGCTCGTCGAGCAGGGCACGTTCAAGAAACTGGACCCGGTCAAGCGCCCGAACTCCTACTACGCCGCCTCCGATCCGTCCGACGTCGCCCGCGTCGAGAGCCGGACGTACATCTGCTCCGAAAAGGAGGAGGACGCAGGCCCCACCAACAACTGGATGGACCCGCAGGAGATGCGCGACATCTTCGCGGGCGCCGAGGGCGTCTTCCGCGGCTCGATGCGCGGCCGGACCATGTACGTCGTGCCGTTCTGCATGGGCCCGCTCGGCTCGCCGCTGTCCGCGATCGGTGTGGAGATCACCGACTCGGCCTACGTGGCCGCGTCGATGCGCATCATGACCCGGATGGGCCGCCCGGTCCTGGACGAGCTCGGTGACGACGGCTTCTTCGTGAAGGCCGTGCACTCCGTGGGCGCGCCGCTCGCCGAGGGCGAGGCGGATGTCGCCTGGCCGTGCAATGAGACCAAGTACATCTCGCACTTCCCGGAGACCCGCGAGATCTGGTCGTTCGGCTCCGGCTACGGCGGCAACGCGCTGCTCGGCAAGAAGTGCTACGCGCTGCGTATCGCCTCGGTGATGGCGCGCGACGAGGGCTGGCTCGCCGAGCACATGCTGATCCTGAAGCTGACGCCGCCGCGCGGTGAGTCGAAGTACGTGGCCGCCGCCTTCCCTTCGGCCTGCGGCAAGACCAACCTCGCCATGCTGGAGCCGACCATCCCGGGCTGGACGGTCGAGACCATCGGCGACGACATCGCCTGGATGCGCTTCGGCGAGGACGGCCGGCTGTACGCGATCAACCCCGAGGCGGGCTTCTTCGGCGTCGCGCCGGGCACCGGTGAGCACACCAACGCCAACGCGATGAAGACGCTGTGGGGCAACACGGTCTTCACGAACGTGGCGCTGACCGACGACGGCGACATCTGGTGGGAGGGCATGACGGAGGAGACTCCGGCCCACCTGACGGACTGGAAGGGCAACGACTGGACGCCGGAGTCGGGCGTGCCCGCCGCCCACCCGAACGCCCGCTTCGCCGTCCCGGCCGCGCAGTGCCCGACCATCGCGCCGGAGTGGGAGGACCCGAAGGGCGTGCCGATCTCGGCGATCCTCTTCGGCGGCCGCCGGGCGACCGCGGTGCCGCTGGTGACGGAGTCGTTCTCCTGGCAGCACGGTGTCTTCATGGGCGCGAATGTGGCCTCGGAGAAGACCGCGGCGGCCGAGGGCAAGGTCGGCGAGCTGCGCCGGGACCCGTTCGCGATGCTGCCGTTCTGCGGCTACAACATGGGCGACTACATGGCGCACTGGGTGCGCGTGGGCGCCAACGCCGACGCGGCGAAGCTGCCGAAGATCTACTACGTCAACTGGTTCCGGAAGAACGACGCGGGCAAGTTCGTGTGGCCGGGCTTCGGCGAGAACAGCCGGGTGCTGGAGTGGATCGTCGGCCGGCTGAACGGCGCGGCCGAGGGCGTCGAGACGCCGATCGGCGTGCTGCCGGCGAAGGGCGCGCTGAACGTGAAGGGCCTGGACCTGTCGGAGGAGGAGCTGGACTTCCTGCTCTCCGTCGACACCGAGGCCTGGCGCGAGGAGGCGGCGCTGGTGCCGGAGCACTTCAACACCTTCGGTGATCACACGCCGAAGGAGCTGTGGGACGAGTACCGGGCGCTGGTCGAGCGTTTGGGCTGAGCGCCTGGGCTGAGAGCCTGGGCTGATCTTTTACGGATCTTTCCGCACGTACCACCCGTACCACCCGCGTGGCGGGTCACGACAATGGCGTCGTGGCCCGCCACGTCGGCTTTTGCGGGTTATCCACAGGGGGATGTCGGAAAGGCATCGAAGGCGGAAGACTGGGCCGCGAACCGGTGAACTGCCCGAGGGGGATGCCATGTTGCGCGAGAGTCACCGGGGGGAAGCCGAGCTTCTCCTCGCCCGTGCGGTCGACGAAGAGGTGCGCCGCTCCGCCGGCCGCACGGACGGCGTCGTGCTGCTCGGCCGCGCCCGGCAGGCCCTGGACGAGATAGCGCTGAGCTCCGCCGATGAGTACGAGGCGTATGTGCGCGCCCTCGACGAGGCGGAGTCAGGCCGCCGCGCGCTCGGCGAGCGGTTCCGCGGCGAGGTGCTGGCGCCGGCCGGAGCGGGCGTCGCCGCGGCGGCCGTGGTGGCGATGGTGATGGCGGCGGGCGCGGGGGAGTCGGCGGGCCGGGCGGTGCAGACCGCGGCGGCCGTGGCGGTGGCGGGGGCGTTAACGGTCCTGCTGGTGCAGACGGCGGCGCACTGGTTGTCGGGCCACTGGCGGGCGGGCGCCGGCGGGCAGCCGGGCGGGCCCGAGCAGCTGCGGCTGCAGTGGCTGACCGCGCTCGAGGTGCGCGGGGTGCGGCCGTTCTTCGACCGTCAGCGGATGCTCGCCGCGTCCACCCGCGGTGGTTCGTCGGGCGGCGGGCGCGGCTCCGTCCCCTCGGCGCGCCCGGCCGTGGACCGCGAGCCGCAGCTGCGCGGCGCGGACCGCAGCCAGGCGGCGAAGCAGCGGGCGGCCCTGGAGCAGTCGTTCAAGCAGCTCCCGGCTCCGGAGGGCCCGTTCGCCGGCCGCAAGGAGGAGCTGACCCAGATCACCAAGTGGGTGCACCATGCCCGGGCGTCCACCGAGACCAAGCCCACCATCGTGGTGCTGCACGGCTCGCCGGGTGCGGGGCGGTCCACCCTCGCCATACGGGCCGCGCACCATCTGAAGGACCAGTTCCGCGGCGCCTGCGTGGTGGACCTGCGCGGGCACAGCCCCGGCGAGCAGCCGCTGCCCACCAGGGACGCGCTGCTGCATCTGCTCAACCGGCTCGGCGCGCCCCGCGACCAGCTGCTCTTCCGCGAGCGGCCGGCGCCGGACGCCCACCTCAAGCGGCTCGTGGAGCTCTACCACCAGCACCTCACCGGCATCCCGGTGGTGATAGTCCTCGATGACGCCATCGACCCCGAGCAGATCGCCATGCTGATCCCGGACCGCTCGGAGTCCCTCGTGCTGGTCACCGCGCGGGAGCCGCTGGAGCTCGGCCCGCTGCACGCGTGGCTGCGCGAGCTGGAGGTCATGCCGCTGGAGGCGCCGGCCGCGGAGGAGCTGCTGCGGGACGCGGCCCGGGAGGCGGGCGAGGCGTCCGGCGCGGCTGCCGGCCCGGCCGACGGCGGCCCCGGCCCGTACGACGCCCAGGCGGGGGAGCGGGTGGCCGAGCTGTGCGGCGGGCTGCCGCTGGCGCTGCGCATCGCGGGCACCTCGCTCGGCGTGCGCAGCATGGCCGCCCTCGCCGACGAGCTGGCGGCCTACGGCCCGGTCTATCCGGTCGAGCGCGCGCTGTGGCTGCGCTATACCGACCAGGCCGAGCCGGCCCGGCGGCTGCTGCGCCGGCTGGCGCTGGCCGGGCGGGCCAGCCTCGGCGCCGCCGCGGCGGCCGCGCTGCTCGGCACCGACGAGCAGGAGGCGGACAAGCAGCTCACCGCGCTCGCCCGCATGGGCTTCATCCAGCATGTCCGCAGCGGGCGTTACCGGCTGCACGACCTCACCCGCCGGTTCGCCCAGTCCCGGCTGCTGGACGAGGAGGCGCCGGCCGAGCGGGCAGCCGCACAGGAGCGGCTGATGCGGTCGTACGGCGAGCTGGCCGACTCGGTGATCCGGCTGGTCGACGGGCGCACCTCCACCCGCGCCGACCAGTTCGGGCACCACGGCTTCACCTCCCTGGACGCCGCGCTGCGCTGGCTGGACGACGAGACCAGCTTCATCACCGCCGCGCTGCGCCACTCCGAGGACGTCGACCAGTCCGTCGTGCTGAACCTGCTCGGCGCCCTCGCGGACTACTGCCTGCTGCGCGGCGACCTGTACCGGCTCGGCGAGCTGAACGAGCTGACCAAGGCGGCCACGGCGTCCAGCAAGGACTCGGGCCTGCTGGTGCGCTCCGTCCAGTGGCGTACGGGCGTCGCCGCCCGGCAGCTCGGCGAGCTGGACAAGGCCCGCTCCACCCTCTCCTCCGTCGTCGACCTCTACCGCGAGGCGCAGCACTCCGCGGGCGCCGCCCGGGCCCTGCGCGACCTCGGCATCACGCTGCAGCAGCAGGGCAATCTGCCCGAGGCGCGGGCCCGGCTGCGGGAAGCCCTCGACATGCAGCAGGGCGAGGGGATGGGCGGCGACCGGGCCTGGACGCTGCATGCCCTGGCCGCCGTGGAACGGGACCGCGCGGACCTCGCCGAGGCCCGCCGGCTGCTGCTGGAGTCGCTGGAGCTGCACGAGCGGAGCGAGAGTGTGCACGGCATGGCCTGGGCGCACTTCCAGCTCGGCCAGGTGCTGCTGCGCATGGGAGAGGTGGCGCAGGCCGAGGCGGAGCTGCGGGACGCCCTCGACAAGTACCACCGCACCCGCGACGCGCGCGGCGAGGCCTGGGCGCTCACCCAGCTCGCCCGCGCCCGGCTGGTCGACGGCGACGCCGGCGCGGCTGTCGAGCAGTTGCAGGGCGCGCTCTCCAGGCACCGGGACAACGAGGACGCGCGCGGCGAGGCCTGGACGCTGTACTACCTGGGCCAGGCCCGCGAGGAGCGGAACGACTACGACGGCGCGGTCCGGGCGCTGGAGAAGGCGCGGAACATGTTCAGCCGCATGCGCGATGTCTACGGCCTCGCCTGCGCCCGGCACCACTCCGCCCGGGTCACCCGCGATCTGCGGGCGCAGCAGACCGGGTCGCTGCGGAACAGCGGCTTTGCCCGGCAGCTGCTGCAGGACGCGCGCAATGACTTCCACCGGGTCGGGGTGCGCCACGGCGAGGCCTGGTCCTGCCTGGAGCTCGCGGTGATCGACGCCGGGAACGGCCGCTCGGCGCAGGCCCTGCAGCTGGTCGACGAGGCGGTGGAGCTCTTCACCGACTACGAGGACCGGCGCGGCGCCGCCTGGGCCCGCTTCCTGCGCTGCACCCTGCTGCCCTTCGCCTCGCCCGGCGGCTCCGTGGTGGGCACGGCGGTCGCCCAGGAGGAGCTGGCCGAGCTGCTGCGCGAGCAGCAGGCCGGCGCGGGCACCGGCGACGGGGCGCTGGAGGACCACGCCGAGGCGTTCCAGCTGGTGCTGGACCGCGGCGTGGAGCCGGAGACCGGCTGGCAGGCATGGCGGCTCGGCATGGTCCCGAGCCGCCACTCCCGGGAGGTGATGGGGGTGCCGGTGCTGCTCGGCTAGTCCTGCTTGCGGCCCTTTTCGGCGGCGGCGCTGGTGCCGGACGCGGCACCGGTGCCGGAGGCCGCGCTCGCGCCGGACGCGGCGCTGGTGCTGGACGCGCTCGCGGTCGCGGTCGCGTTCGTGCCGGAGGCCTCGCTCGTAGTGGCGGGCTCCTCCGTCTCGCCCGGCGCCGGCTGCTCCTTGAAGTCGACCCTGCCCATGTGGCGGTTCATGGACTTCATCAGCCGCCACACGGCCAGCGCGAGCAGGGCGAAGACCACGAAGCCGAGGAGGCCGGGCGTCACCTTGTCCTCGTCGACTTCCTTCGCGAGCGGCACGAGCTCGGCTGCCAGATAACTCTTCACGGGAATCACGCCATCAATTGTCGCGGATGCCTGCGAAGAGGTCGTCCTCGGGGAGGGAAGTGTCGACGAGCGACTTCGCCAGCTCGTATTCCTCCGTCGGCCAGACCTCCGCCTGGATCTCCAGCGGCACCCGGAACCAGGGCCCGTCCGGGTCGATCTGCGTGGCATGCGCGATCAGGGCCTTGTCCCGGGTCGCGAAGAAGTCGGCGCAGGGCACATACGTGGTGAGCGGCCGCTCCTTGCGCTCGAACTCCTTCCAGCGCTCCAGCCACTCCCCGTACGGCGACTCGATGCCGCGGTCGAGCAGCGCCTGGTGCAGCGCCTCGGTGCGCGGCCGGTTGAAGCCCTGGTTGTAGTAGATCTTCAGCGGCTGCCAGGGCTCGCCGGCCTCCGGATACTTCGCCGCGTCGCCCGCGGCCTCGAAGGCGGCCATCGAGATCTTGTGGGTCATGATGTGGTCGGGGTGCGGATAGCCGCCGTTCTCGTCGTACGTGGTGATCACATGCGGCTTGAACTCGCGGATCAGCTTCACCAGCGTCCCCGCCGCCACGTCCACGTCCTGCAGCGCGAAGCAGCCCTCCGGCAGCGGCGGCAGCGGGTCGCCCTCCGGCAGCCCCGAATCCACATAGCCCAGCCACGCCTGCTTCACACCCAGGATCTGGCGCGCCTCGTCCATCTCCTTGCGGCGCACCTCGTGGATGTTCTTCTCGATATAGGTATCGCCCTGGAGCTTCGGATTGAGGATCGAACCTCGCTCGCCCCCCGTGCAGGTGGCGACCAGCACGTCCACTCCATCGGACACGTACTTGGCCATGGTGGCGGCGCCCTTGCTCGACTCATCGTCGGGGTGGGCGTGCACGGCCATCAGTCGCAGTTGCTCGCTCAAGATCTGATCCTCGGTCGCTGGTCGGAAACCACGGCTTCTATAGTGACGGAAAGGACTGACAACAAATTCCGCACACCCCCAGGAGCCCGCGATGACCGCCGTGCGCCAGCAGCTGCCCGAAGGGCGCTACGGCCGTGCCGCCGGCTCGTCCGACGCCCGCGCCGACCATCGCCTCAAGATCATCGGCCTCGTGGTGGGCGTCCTCGCCGCCGTCGGCATCGGCTGGCTCGGCTATTCGTACATCTCCAGCCAGGACGTCTCCGGCCAGCTGGTCGGCTTCGACCCGGTCTCGGACACCAAGGTCACCGCCCGCGTCGAGGTGCACAAGGACGCCGACGCCACCGGCGTCTGCACGCTGCGCGCCCTGTCCTCCGACAAGGGCGAGGTCAGCCGCAAGGACGTTACCGTCGCCGCCGACCGGGGCAGCAGTGCTGTAGTGACCGTCCCCATGCGCACGACAGAGCGCGCGGCCAGCGTGGAGCTGATCGGCTGCAAGGCCGCCGGTCAGTGATCCCCCGGCCCGCTGCCGGAATTGTTACGATCGTGGTTTCGCCCCACCGCTGAAGGCGCAGACCTTCTGGGTAGGGCGATCCGTGTTATCGAGCACGGCAGGCTGGTATCGAGCCCGGCCGCCCGTATTGAGCAAAGACCAGAACCATCCACCGACGAGGAGCACCTGTGACCCAGACCAGCGACAACGTCACCTGGCTGACCCAGGAGGCGTATGACCAGCTCAAGGCCGAGCTGGATTACCTGTCGGGTCCCGCACGCGCCGAGATCTCCGCCAAGATCGCGGCCGCCCGCGAAGAGGGTGACCTGCGGGAGAACGGCGGCTACCACGCGGCCAAGGAAGAGCAGGGCAAGCAGGAGCTGCGGGTCCGCCAGCTCACTCAGCTGCTCGAGAACGCGCAGGTCGGCGAGGCTCCCGCCGAGACCGGCGTGGTCGCCCCCGGCATGGTCGTGACGATCGCCTTCGACGGCGACCCCGACGACACCCTTGAGTTCCTGCTGGCCTCCCGCGAGTACGCGAGCTCGGCCTTCGAGACGTATTCGCCGCAGTCGCCGCTGGGCTCGGGTGTGAACGGCAAGAAGGTCGGCGAGGACGCCGCGTACGAGCTGCCGAACGGCAAGCAGGCCAAGGTGAAGATCATCGAGGCGAAGCCGTTCTCGGGCTGACGACGCAGCTCCGCTGTGGTCCGGTACAGCAGCATTCCCGGGGGCTTCGCCCCTGGACCCCCCAAAGCCCCCGGACCCCCAAAGCCCCCGGCCGCCCGGCCGGGGGCTTTGCGCTGTGCGGGCTCAGCCCCGCAGCTGCTCCTCCAGCTGCTTTACGTCCGTGACCGGCGCCGCACACACGAACCGGCGGCAGACGTACGCGGCAGGTGACCCGTCCACGAGCGGCCGGTCCGCCAGCAGCGGGACGCCCTCGTCCCCCGGCTCGCCCCGCACCACCACCGCGCCCGGCGCCGTGCTGGTCAGCGCCGCCCGGTGCAGCTCGTCCGTCGCCTGATCCCCGTCGGGACCGACGACCGCCACCTCCCGCGGCCCGTCCAGCGCCGCCTCCGCCGCGGCCAGCCCCCAGCCGATGAACCGCGGCGCCTTCGGCCCCAGCGCGGTGACGATCCCCAGCCCCCGCTCGGCCGCCTCGCGGTGCCGCTCGGAGCCGGTGTACGCGGCGTACGACAGCAGCGCCGCCGCCGCGGCCGTCCAGCCCGACGGGGTCGCGGAGTCGGTCGGGTCCTGCGGCCGCCGGATGAGCGCCTCGGCGTCGTCCGCGGTGTCGTAGAAGGAACCACCCTCCACCGAACCGTCGCCCCCGCTGAAGTGCCGCAGCACCGTGTCCAGCTGCAGCCCGGCGAGCTCCAGCCACGACGACTCCCCGGTGACGGCCGTCAGCGCGAGGAAGCCCTCGGCCACATCGGCGTAGTCCTCCAGCACCCCCTGCGACGGGCCCGCGGCCCCGTCCCGTGAGGTCCGTACCAGCCGCCCCGCCGGGTCCATGTGCACCCGTACCAGCAGATCCGCGGCCGCCGTCGCCGCCTCGATCAGGTCCGGCCGCTCGAAGTACGCGCCGATCTCGGCGAGCGCCGCGATGGCGAGGCCGTTCCAGGCGGCGACCACCTTGTCGTCGCGCCCGGGCCGCGGCCGCCCGGCGCGCGCCGCCAGCAGCCGCTCCCGTACGGACGAGATCCGCATCGCGTCGGCGAGCACCTCGCCGTCGGGGAGCTGCAGCACGGAGGCGCCCTCCTCGAAGGTCCCCTCCTCCGTCACTCCGAAGTACGCGGCCGCGAGCGCCGCATCCTCCTCGCCGAGCACCGCCCGCAGCTCCTCGGGCGTCCACACGTAGTACGCGCCCTCGGCATGCGTGCCGTCGACCCGGTCGGAGTCGGCGTCCAGCGCGGACGCGAACCCGCCCTCCTCCGTGCGCAGTTCCCGCACGAGGAAGTCCGCCGTCTGCAGCGCGACCCTTCGGGCGAGACCGCTCCCGGTGGCCCGCCACAGATGCGCGTACACCCGCGCCAGCAGGGCGTTGTCGTAGAGCATCTTCTCGAAGTGCGGCACCACCCACTCCGCGTCCACGCTGTACCGCGCGAACCCGCCGCCGAGCTGGTCGTAGATCCCCCCGCGGGCCATCGCCTCGCAGGTGGCGCGCACCATTTCGAGCGCGCCCTCGGATCCGGTACGGGCCTGGTGCCGCAGCAGGAACTCCAGCGCCATCGCCGGCGGGAACTTCGGCGCCCCGCCGAACCCGCCCCGCACCGCGTCGAATTCCCGGGTCAGCCCCATCAGCGCCGCGTGCAGCTCCGCCTCGGCGGGCGGCCCGCCACCGTCCCCGGCGACCCGCAACTCCCGCGCCGACAGCTGCTCGACGACCTTCGAGGCCACCTCGCCGACCTCGTCGCGGCGCTCGTCCCACGCCGCCCGTACGCCGTCCAGCACCTGCCGGAAGCCGGGCATGCCGTGCCGCGGCGCGGGCGGGAAGTAGGTCCCGAAGTAGAACGGCTCGGCCGACGGCGTAAGGAACACCGTCATCGGCCACCCGCCCTGCCCGGTGGCGGCCTGCACCGCCTCCATATAGACGGCGTCGACGTCGGGCCGCTCCTCGCGGTCCACCTTGATGTTGACGAAGCCCTCGTTCATGACGGCGGCCGTATCGCCGTCGGCGAAGGACTCGCGGGCCATCACATGGCACCAGTGGCACGAGGCGTATCCGACGCTGAGCAGCACCGGGACGTCCCGCCGTCTGGCCTCGGCGAAGGCCTCGTCGGACCAGGGCCACCAGTCGACGGGATTGTCCGCGTGCTGTTGCAGATACGGGGAGGTCTCGTTCGCCAGGCGGTTCATATCGCCATCCTGCCTGAAGCGAGCTGCGGGCGGGTGTCTCACCCAGCCGTGTGCCCGGCCACCTCCGCCCGCAATCTGCGCCGGGCGCGGTGCAGCCGCGACATCACGGTCCCGCGCGGCACGCCGGTCGCTTCGGCGATCTCGGAGTAGCTGCGCCCCTCGACGAAGGCGAGATAGGCGGTGCGGCGGAACTCGGGGCGCAGCGCGGCGAACGCCTCCCGGAGCGGCTGGTCCAGCATGCCCGCCAGGGCCTCCTCCTCGGCGGACCTGACCGTCGCGGTGCCGGGGCCCGCGGTCCGCCCGCCGCCGACGCCGCTGCCGGGAGCGCCAGGACTCCCGGGCGCGAAGTCGCTGGGCACCGCGGGGCGCCGCTGCCTGCGCTGGTACTCGCCGAAGTGCGCGTTGCGCAGGATCCGGTACAGCCAGCCCCCCAGATTCCCCGGTACGTAGCGGGGAAAGGCGCAATAGGCGCGCAACAGCGTCTCCTGCACCAGATCGTCGGCATCGGCCTGGTGCCCCCGGGTCAGCACCAGGGCGTGCCGCCGCAGCGTGGGCAACTGCGGCGCCACCTCCGTCGCGAAGGCGTCGGCGGGCAAGGTCATGGATTGCTCCCCCTTTATGAAAACCCGTGAACTGGGCCGGTTTTGAGCATCACTTGGGCTCCGGGTCGGGAACAATGCCGACATTTGGATCGGGCTATACTGCCGATCCATTGATTTCCCGGATCGATCGATCCGCGGGGCTCATCGATCAGGGGGAGACGTGGAGCGGCACGAGATCGAGGTGTTCCTGACGCTCGCCGAGGAATTGCACTTCGGTCGCACCGGTGAGCGTCTTGGCATTTCGCAGGGGCGGGTGAGCCAGACCGTGCAGCGGCTGGAGCGCCGCTTCGGTCTGCTGCTGTTCCAGCGCACCAGCCGCCGAGTGGCGCTCACGCCGGCCGGCGCCCGCTTCCGCGACGAACTGCTGCCCGCGCACCGGCAGCTGGAGCGGGCGGTCTCCCGGGCGATGGCGGCGGGGCATGGCGTCACCGGGGTGCTGGACGTCGGCTATTCCAGCCCGATGGCGGCCGACGTCGTGCTCGCCGCCTCCCGGGTGTTCGAGGCCGGCCATCAGGACTGCCAGGTCCGCATCCGCGAGATCCAGCTCCACGATCCGCTCGGTCCGCTGCGGGAGGGCGTGGTCGATCTCCAGGTGACGGAATTCCCCGTCGACGAGCCCGACATCACGCTGGGCCCGGTGGCGCTGTCCCAGCAGCGTGGGCTGCTCGTCCCGACCGGGCATCCGTTCGCGAAGTGCGACTCGCTGAGCGTGGAGGATTACGCGGACGCGGTCATGATCCCGCTGATCGGCGACGCCATTCCGCCGGCGTGGCTCGACCACCACTACCCGCGCAGCACGCCCTCGGGCCGCCCGATCCCGCGGGCCCGGCCGGCCACCTTCTGGGCGGAGGTGCTGGCGCGCGTCGCGGCCGGGGAGGGGGTGTCCCTGGTGAGCATGGGCGCCGAGCCGTATGTCTCCCGGCCCGGCCTCACCTTCGTCCCCTTCCGGGACGCGGCGCCGATGGAATACGGGCTGATGTGGCTCACCGCGGCCGAGAGCGCGCTGGTCCGGGCCTTCGCGGACGCGGTGTGCGATACGGCGCAGTCCCTGCCCTGACCACAGGGCAGGGACCTCGCGGGTCTCACGGCTGCCAGATCTTGCTCTGCAGATCCCGCCCGCGGACGACCTGCACCCGGAACGGATCCATGCGCAGCAGCTCGTACCCGGCGTCCGTCGGCCCCTCGGGCCAGTACCGCCGCGGGTCGTAACCGACGCCGGCCGGGCTGCCCTCGCGGTACAGCTCCCACGCCTGCCGCTTGACCTCCTGGTCCTCGACCCACTCCGCCTCGCAGTCGAGGAACACGCAGTTCTGCCGGGGGTTCCAGTAGGAGCAGGTGACGTGCGGATTGTTCTTGATGTGCGCCATCTTCACCGGCGTACTGAAGGCGGCGAGCCAGCCGACGGGCCTCCCGTCCACGACCTCCCAGACGGGAAGCAGGACCCGGGCCCGCGGCCGTCCCTTCCGGTCGACGGTGATCAGCGAGCAGTAGACGATGTCGCTGATATACCGGTTGAACTCCGCCTCGATGTCGGCGAACGACTGGACTTGGGTGGCAGCCACGGCTTTCTCCACTCTGCTGGTACGGGTTGCCTTGCCGGTCCAATCGATCCCCCGGGCCGCCGATTCCCCGGACGGCGGCCCGGTCCCCGCGGTTCAGGCCGTGACCTCCGCCGCTTCCACGGACGGGGTGCGCAGACTCCGCCGGGCCGTGCCCAGCAGGGCGGCGAAGGTCACCGCGGCGGCGACCGCGGCGGTGCCGAGCCAGATGGCCGGTTCCGCGTCGGGCAGCCAGCTGCCGGTCTTCGCGTAGCTGATCGGCAGCACGGTGGTCAGCGCGGCGACCGAGCCGAAGACCAGCCCGGCGACGGTCAGCACCACGCCCTCGAGCGCGACCATGCCGAGCACCTGGCCGCGGGTGGCGCCGGCGAGGCGCTGCTGGCCGAATTCCCGGCGGCGGTGCGCGGTCGCCGCGATCAGGGTGTTGACCAGCATGATGCAGGCGAACAGCACGACCATCCCGGTCACCACGAGGTTCAGTGTCTCGACGGCTTCGTCGTCCGCGGCGATCGTCGCACCGGCCGCGGTGGCGTCGTTCTGGATGACCTGCATCCACAGCGTGCCCGCGGAGATCCCGACGAACAGCATCACCGGGGTCAGCCCGGCCGCCAGCTGCGCCCTGCGCTGCCGCAGGTTGAGCGCGGCCAGATAGCCGCTCACGCCGCCGAACCGCTCCAGCGGACCGGCCAGCAGCGCGGTCGCCCAGCCCACCAGCACCGGCGCGAAGAACGCCATCCCGATGCCGAACAGAATGTCCGCGGAGCCCGCGAACTGCATCGACTCCAGGCCGTCCGCGCCGGCCACCGCGCCCATCACGCTCATCTGCAGGCCGCCGAGAAGGAACAGCACGCCGGCGGCGATCCTGATGCGGCCCAGCCGGCCGCCGGCCGCGCTCGACTCGTCCGCGTTGCTCAGCGCCTCCACCACGCGCATCTTCGCGACCCGCCGTGCCGTCAGCAGCGCCGCGGCCGTGGCGGCCAGCGCCGTGACGCCGAGGCCGGTGAGCAGTGCCACCGGGCCGATGGTGAAGGGCACGTCGGCGGCCACCTGGTCGGTGGACTTCAGCATCGCCAGCAGCCCGCGCCCGGCCTGGAATCCGACGGGCACCGCCAGCACGGCGCCGGCCAGCGCCAGGATTCCCGCCTCGCCCAGGATCATCCGGCGCAGCTGGGCGGGGGTGGCGCCGACGCTCTTCAGCAGTGCCATTTCGGTCGCCCGCTGCCGTACGGACAGGGCCAGCGTGGAGGTGACCGCGAAGGCGACCAGGCACAGGCTCCAGCCGCCCACCACCGCCGACATGGAGATCAGCGTCTCCTGGTCGCGGTCCGACACACCCGCGGCGGCTCCGGTGTCCGCCAGCGTGCCGAACGCCGATACCAGCACGGCGCCGAGGAACACCGCGAGGAAGCTCGCGGCGAAGGCGCTCATCCGTCGCCGAAGCGACTGCAGGGCCAGACTGAACATGATCAGAACCCCCCGTTCCCGTAGCCGCTGCCCGCGCCGCCGCCGACGAGCCCGGAATGGCTGTCGTGCTGCCGCTGCCGCGCCACCTCGTCGCCGAGGTGGGTCAGCCGCTCCGCGACCGCCTGCGCGGTCGGGTTCGACATCTGCCCGGCGATCCGGCCGTCGGCCAGGAACACCACCGCGTCCGCGTACGAGGCGGCCACCGGGTCGTGCGTCACCATGACCACGGTCCGCCCGTAGTCGCGGACCGATTCCTGCAGCAGGCCAAGTACCTCGCGGGCGCTGTGGCTGTCCAGCGCGCCGGTCGGCTCGTCGGCGAACACCACGCTGGGCTCGGCGACCAGCGCGCGGGCGATGGCGACGCGCTGCTGCTGGCCGCCGGAGAGCTGGCTGGGCAGGTGGCCGAGCCGCTGCCCGAGACCGACCCGCTCCAGTACGGCGCGGGCCCGCGCGGTGTCGATGCGCTGGCCGGTCAGCTTCAGCGGCAGCGTGGTGTTCTGTATGACGGTGAGCGTCGGCAGCAGGTTGAACCGCTGGAAGACGAAGCCGACCCGCTCCCTGCGGAACTTCGTCAGCGCCGTCTCGCTCTTGCCGCTCAGCTCGAGGCCGTCGACGAACACGGTGCCGCCGTCCGGCTCGTCGAGGCCGGCCGCGCAGTGCAGCAGCGTGCTCTTGCCGGAGCCGGACGGGCCCATCACGGCGGTGAAGGTGCCGCCCGGCAGCGCCAGTGAGACGCCGTCCAGGGCGGTCACGCCGGTGCCGTCGGAGCCGTAGACCTTGCGCACGTCGACCAGCCGCAGGGCCTCGGCGCTCTCGTGGATGGTGCTCGGTGAAGTCGTCATGCCGACGACTCTCGGGGGCGGCGCCTACCGTCGGCTGACCATCCGCCTACCGCCGCGCGCCCAGTTCGGTCAGCGCCGCCTCCACCGTCATCGACGCGCCCCGCCCCAGGGCCCGTTCGAAGCGCTGCGCCCCGATCAGATCCCGCGCTCCGGCCGCCGTCCGCGCACCGTCGGGCAGCCCCGGCGGGGCTCCGGCCCGCAGCGCCTCGCCCAACCCGAGCAGCAGCGCGGCCCGTTCGCCGTCACCCGCCAGCAGGGCCGCCTCCGCCAGGCCCTCCACCGCACCGGCGGCCTCGCTGTGGTCGCTCCTGTGCAGCGCCAGGTCCAGCGCCTCCCGGTGCCGGGCAAGGGCACGTTCCAGGCCGCCTTCGGTGGCGGCCAGCCGGCCCAGGCCCACCAGCGCCCGCACCCGGCTCGGCTCGCCGGTCGCGCACTCCGCCACCACCTCGCTCAGGACCTGCTCGTAGAGCCGGCGGGCCGTCACCGGATCGCCCTCCAGCCGGGCGACCTCGGCGAGGCCGCAGCGCGCCGAGCCCAGCTCCGCCCGCAGCCCGTCCCCCCGGGTCACCGACTCGGCCCAGGCGAACTCGGCCCGCGCCGCCTCGAGGTCTCCGGTACGCAGTAACTCGCCGCCCCGGTTGCACCGCATGGTCACCGCACTGGCGACGGCACCCAGCTCCTCGGCGGCCGCGACGCCCTCGGCCCACAGCTCCAGCGACCGCGCATGCTGCCCGCGCCGGGACGCCAGCGTCGCCAGCGCGTCCAGCGTCTCGGCGGCACCCAGCCGGTCGCCCAGATCGCGGAACCCGCGCAGGGCAGCGGCGAATTCCTCCTCCACGGCATCCCCGGAATCCCCGGCGTACAGGGCCCAGTAGCCCTTCCCCATCCGCAGCAGCGCCTGCGACCAGGGGTCGGTGCCGACGTACACCTCCGGGCGCTCCCGGTCGGCGTCGGTCGGTCCCGCGGCGACCGCCCACAGCAGGCTGAGATACGGATAGCGCGGCGGCGCCGTCCGCGTCTCCATCTTCGCCTCGGCGCGCTCCCACCAGTCGCGCCGCTCGGAACCGTCCGGGCCGCCGGCGATCGCGTTCAGCACGCACAGGACGTACTCGTCCGACCGCCCCGCCGGTATCCGCCGGCCCACCCTGCGCAGCAACTCGGCGGCCAGCGGCGCGGCCTCGCCGCGGAGCCCGCGCAGGAACCAGTACCCGCTGAGCACGGCGGTCAGCCGCAGCGCCAGCTCGGGCGCCGCGGAGATGGAATGCCGCAGCGCCGCCAGCAGATTGGGATGCTCCGCGTCCAGCCGCCGCAGCCATTGCAGTTGCCCGGCCTGCCGCAGCTGCGGGTCGGCCTCGATGGCCAGGTGCAGAAACCACTGCGCGTGCGCCACGCGCAGCCGTGCCTCCTCCCCGGATGCCGCGAGCCGCTCGGCGCAGAACTCCCGCACCGTCTCCAGCATCCGGTACCGGCCGTCCGTGTCCACCTCGACCAGCGACTTGTCCACCAGCCCCACCGCCACGTCGGCCGGCTCCGCGACGTCCTCGCCGGCGCAGACCGCCTCCACCGCGGCCAGCGGCGCGCCTCCCGTAAAGACCGTGAGCCGGCGGGCGAGCGCCTGCTCCTGCTCGTCGAGGAGCTCCCAGCTCCACTCCACGACCGCGCGCAGCGTGCGGTGCCGGGGCGCCGCCGTCCGCTCGCCGCGGGCCAGCAGCCGGAACCGGTCGTCCAGCCGCGACTCCACCTCGTCCAGCGGCATCGAGCGCAGCCGCGCCGCGGCCAGTTCGAGGGCCAGCGGCAACCCGTCGAGCGTGGCGCAGATCCGTTGCACCGGGCCTGCCTCGGCCTGCCCCAGGACGAAGCCGGGCCGCACGGCCGCGGCCCGCTCCGCGAACAGCCGCACGGCCGGGAAGCCGAGCGCCTCCTCGGGAGCGACCGGCTGCCGCGGGCTCGCCAGCGGGGCGAGCGGCCACAGCAGCTCGCCGGTGATCCCCAGCGCCTCCCGGCTGGTGGCCAGCACCCGTACCCGCGGGCACGCGGCGAGCAGCCGCTGCACCAGCTCCGCTGCCTCCGCCACCACGTGCTCGCAGTTGTCCAGGACCAGCAGCGCCTCCCGCTCGGCGAGCGCGGCGAGCAGCCGGTCGAGCGGGTCAGGGCGCGGCTGCCCGCCACCGGCCAGCGGCACGGTGTCGTGCAGTCCGAGCGCTCCGGTCACGGCCTCGGCGACGGCGGCGCCGGTCGCGTCGGAGGCGACCGCGGTCAGGTCGATGAACCGGCCCTCGGCGCCCACGCGTTCCGCCGTCCGCCGGGCGACCTCCACCGCCAGCCGGGTCTTGCCCACCCCGCCGGGTCCCACCAAGGTCACCAGCCGCCCCGCGGCCAGCAGCTCGCCGGCCTCGGTCAGCTCCTCCGTACGGCCCACGAAACTGCTCACCGGGGCGGGCAGCCCGATCCCGGCTCCCGGCCGTCCCCGGCGCGGCTCCGGCACCGGGCGGCGCTCCTCGCCGCGCAGCACCGCCAGGTGGATGGCGCCCAGTTCGGCCGAGGCGTCGGCGCCCAGCTCCTCGGCGAGCATCCGGCGGGTCTCCTCGAATACGGCGAGCGCCTCCGCCTGGCCGCCGGATCCGGCCAGCGCCCGCATCAAGAGGCCGGCGAGCCGTTCCCGCAGCGGATGGCCGGCGGCGGCCTCCCGTAGCTCCTCGATCACCGCCGCATGCCGGCCCAGGGCCAGCTCGGCCTCCGCCAGGTCCTCCACGGCGGCGATGCGCTGCTCCGCCAGCCGCGCCGCCTGCCCGGCGGCGAAGGGCGCGTCCGCCACGTCGGCGAGCGCGGGCCCCTGCCACAGCCCGACCGCCTCGCGCAGCAGAGCCGCCGCGTGCGTGTGTTCCCCCTCTTCCAGCGACCGCCGCCCCTCGCGTACGAGGCGCGCGAAGCGGTGCACGTCCACCTGCTCGGGGTCGGCCGCGAGCAGATACCCGGCGGGGCGCATCTCGATCGGCACCGCCACCCCCGCCGCCCGCAGCCCGCGGCGCAGCCGCGACACCTGCGACTGGAGGGCGTTGCCGGCCTGCTCGGGTGGCTCCTCGCCGTACAGCCCGTCGATCAGCTGGTCCGTGCCGACCACCCGGCCGGCGTTCAGCGCGAGCAGGGCGAGCAGGGAACGCGGCCGCGGCCCGCCGACGTTCACCACGGCCCCTTCGGCGGATCGCACCGTCAGGGGCCCTAAGAGGCTTATTCGCATGGAGGGATTGTGGCGTACTGCCGGGAGGGGCTCCGCGATGCGCGCGTTACGGCTGGCTGTAGCCGTCCAGGAAGGTGGCGATGCGGGTGATCGCGTCGGTCAGGCCGTCCTTGTCGAGGAGGGTGACGATGCGGAGGTGGTCCGGTTCCGGCCAGTTGAAGCCGGTGCCCTGGACCAGGAGGATGTTCTGTTCCCTGAGCAGGTCGAGGACGAGTTGGGCGTCGTCCTTGATCTTGTAGACCTTGGGGTCCAGGCGGGGGAACATGTACAGGGCGCCCTTGGGCTTGACGCAGGTCACGCCCGGGATCTGGGTCAGCAGGTCGTACGCCGTGTCGCGGGAGTCCTTCAGGCGGCCGCCCGGCAGGATCAGGTCCTTGATGGACTGGCGGCCGCCCAGGGCCGTGGCGACCACGTGCTGGGCGGGGACGTTCGCGCACAGGCGCATGTTGGCGAGGATCGTCAGGCCCTCGAGGTAGCTGCGGGCGTCCTGCTTCGGGCCGCAGACCGCGAGCCAGCCGCTGCGGTAGCCCGCCACCCGGTAGGCCTTGGACAGGCCGTTGAAGGTGAGGGTCAGCAGGTCGGGGGCGTAGGTCGCCGTCGGCTTGTGGGTGGCGTCGTCGTAGAGGATCTTGTCGTAGATCTCGTCGGAGCAGAGGACGAGGTTGTGGCGGCGGGCGATGTTCGTCAGGCCGCGCAGCATCTCGTCGTCGTAGACGGCGCCGGTCGGGTTGTTCGGGTTGATGATCACCAGCGCCCGGGTGCGGTCGGTGATCTTGCGCTCGATGTCGTCCAGGTCCGGCATCCAGTCGGCCTGCTCGTCGCACCGGTAGTGCACCGCCGTGCCGCCGGCCAGCGAGACCGACGCCGTCCACAGGGGGTAGTCCGGGGCCGGGATCAGGACCTCGTCGCCGTCGTTGAGCAGCGCGTTCATCGACATCTGGATGAGCTCGGAGACGCCGTTGCCGAGGAAGATGTCCTCGACGTCCAGGTCGAAGATGCCCTGCGTCTGGTAATGCTGCATCACCGCGCGGCGGGCCGGGAGGATGCCCTTGGAGTCGCCGTAGCCGTGCGCCGTGCCGACGCTGCGCAGCATGTCCTCGAGGATCTCCGGCGGGGTCTCGAAGCCGAAGGGGGCAGGGTTGCCGATGTTGAGCTTGAGGATCTGGTGACCCGCCGCCTCCAGCCGCATCGCCTCCTCGAGCACCGGACCCCGGATGTCGTAGCAGACGTTGGCGAGCTTCGTTGACTGGATCACCTGCATGCCGTCACCTTACGGGCGCGTAGGGCAGCGCGCTCGTCGGTATCGCCAGGTGTGAGCGACGGCTCACCGGTCCGCGGCACCCGCCGCCGCTACACTCCCGCGCCATGGGAAGCACAGGCCGCAGGAGACGCGGCAGACCCGGCGGTGGCGGGCACCGGGGCCGGCAGATATTCGTCGACGCCTCCGGCCGCCGCCGCAAGGCCGTCCGTTACGGGATGGCCGCCGCCGGACTGGTCTTCGCCGGGTACGTCGTGGTCCTCATAGCCGGCTTCTTCGGCACCGGGCCCGCCGACGACCAGGTCCCGTGGGTGCAGGGCAAGCCGGAGCCGAAGGCCACGAGCGAGCGGCCGAAGGCCCCGAAGCCGAGCGCCACCCGGCCGCCGGCCGAGTCCGATCCGGCCCGTACTCCTTCCCCTTCCGTCACCCCCTCCGAGTCGAGCTCCGCTTCCCCCGAAGCCTCCCGCTCCTCGAGCAGGCCGCCCGCGGACGACACCGCCTCCGCCACCCCCGACGACCCTGCCCCCGGCGCCAGTCGCGGCTCCGGCCAAGGCAACGGCGGCAACGGCACCGAGCCGCCCGGCCACGGCAGATGAGCCGGCCGCCCGGATGACCAGCCGCCACGCCCGCCGCCGCGACCCCCGCGCACACTGGATCCTGCTCCTGCTCACCCTCACCGCCTGCGCCGCGGCGCTGCTCTTCGAGGGCTATACGCACCACCAGCTCGGGTCCGCCGCACCCCCCGACCGCCGCGACTGCGCCCCCGCCCCGCAGGCGGTCCGCGAGGGCGGCCCGGTGCTGCGCGTCGCCGGCGGTCCGGCGCAGGGCGTGGAGGCGGCCGCCCCGCGCACGGGCGCCACGGCGCTGACCTTCGACGGCGGCCCCGACCCCGTACAGACGCCGCGGCTGCTCGATCTCCTCAAGGCCCATGGCGCGCACGCCACCTTCTTCCTCACCGGCGCCCAGGCCGCCAAGCACCCGGAGCTCGCCGAGCGGATCCGCGCCGAGGGCCACGAGATCGGCTCGTACACCTATACCGGCGCCGACCTGGCCGCCGCCTCCGCGCCCCGTACGAAACTGGAGCTGTCCCTCACCCAGAACGTCCTCGCCGGTGCGGCCGGGGTCCGCCCGCACCTGCTGCGGCTGCCGTACGCCACCTCGGCCGCCAGGCTCTGCGAGAGCGAGTGGGCGGCCGCCCGGCGGGCGGCAGGGGACGGGTATCTGATCGTGGCGTCGGGACGCGGCATCAGGCAGTACGCCCAGACCTCCGCCGCGTACGACGAGGTGGCGGACCTCCTGAAGCAGCGCGGCCCGAAGCCGCAGACCGTCTCCGCCGCCGTCGGCCTCCCCGGCGCGAACCCTGGCGTGCCGACCATCGCCCGCTGGCAGGGCACGGGGCTGATCTGGGCGCAGGCGGTGGCGCACTGGTTCGCCGTCGCCATGACCTGGCTGCTCACCGCCGCCGGGGCGCTGACCGCGCTGCGGCTGCTCCTGCTGGTCTTCTTCGCCCGCCGCCACGTCCGCCAGGTGCGCCGGGGGAGGAGACGCCCCCGCGGCCCCGGCCTCAATGTCCCCGTCACCGTCATCGTCCCCGCGTACAACGAGGAGGCGGGCATCGCGGCCACCCTGCGCTCGCTGCTCGCCTCCACGCACGCGTACACGCAGATCATCGTGGTCGACGACGGCTCCACCGACCGCACCTACCCGATCGCCCGCTCCTGCCCCGACCGCCGCGTCACCGTCATCCGGCAGCCGAACGCCGGCAAGGCCGCGGCGCTCAACACCGGCCTGCGCTGGGCGCACTTCGACATCGTCGTGATGATCGACGGCGATACGGTCTTCGAGCCCGAGGCCATCCAGCGCCTCATCCAGCCCTTCGCGGATCCGTACGTCGGCGCGGTCAGCGGCAATACGAAGGTCGGCAACCGCCGCGGCCTGCTGGGCAAGTGGCAGCACCTGGAGTACGTGATCGGCTTCAACCTCGACCGCCGGATGTTCGACGTGCTCGAGTGCATGCCGACCGTCCCCGGCGCGATCGGCGCCTTCCGCCGCGAGGCGCTGCTCGGGGTGGGCGGCGTCAGCGAGGACACCCTCGCCGAGGACACCGACCTGACGATGGCGCTGTGCCGGGCCGGCTGGCGGGTGGTGTACGAGGAGAGCGCCATCGCCTGGACCGAGGCCCCCGCCTCGCTCAAGCAGCTGTGGCGGCAGCGCTACCGCTGGTGCTACGGCACCCTGCAGGCGATGTGGAAGCACCGCCGGGCGCTGATCGAACGCGGCCCGGCCGGCCGCTTCGGCCGGCGCGGCCTGACCTACCTCGGCGTCTTCCAGACGCTGCTGCCGCTGCTCGCCCCGGTCGTCGACCTGTACGCGGTCTACGGCCTGGCCTTCCAGGACGCGGGACAGGCGCTGCGTATCTGGCTCGGCTTCACGGCCGTGCAGCTCGTCGGCGCGCTCTATGCCCTGCGCCTGGACCGCGAGCGCTTCTCCCCGCTGTGGACGATGCCGCTGCAGCTGTTCGTCTACCGCCAGCTGATGTACCTGGTCGTCGTCCAGTCCGTCTTCACCGCGCTGCTGGGCAGCCGCCTCGGCTGGCACCGCATGCAGCGCACCGGCACGGCGACGCAGACGCTCCGCAGGGGCGCGCCCGTGTAGTTTCCCTTTTGTGGCAGTTTTCTGGTTGGTCGCTTTTGTCGCCGTGGTCAGTACGGCCCTCGCCGTGCTCGTCTCGGTCTGGTGGTGGCTGCCCGCCGGCGTCTTTCTGGCGCTGACGGGTCTGGGGCTGTGGGACCTCGTGCAGCGCACGCACTCGGTGCTGCGCAATTACCCCGTCGTCGGGCATCTGCGCTTTCTGCTGGAGCAGATCCGCCCGGAGCTGCAGCAGTACTTCATCGAGCGGAACTACGACGGCCGTCCCTACGACCGCGACACCCGCGACATCGTCTACGAGCGGGCCAAGGGCACGGCCGCCGAGGAGCCGTTCGGCACCGAGCTGGACCTGTACGCCGAGGGCCAGGAGTTCCTGGTGCACTCCATGGCTCCGGTGCCGGCCCCCGAGACCCCGCCCACCGTCCGGGTCGGCGGCCCGGACTGCACCCGCCCGTACGACATGGCGCTGCTCAATGTCTCCGCGATGAGCTTCGGCTCGCTCTCCGCGCACGCCATCGAGGCGCTCAACGCCGGCGCGGCCCGCGGCGGCTTCGCGCACGACACGGGCGAGGGCGGCATCTCCGACTACCACCGGCGGCCCGGCGGCGACCTGGTGTGGGAGATCGGCACCGGGTACTTCGGCTGCCGGACGGACGAGGGCGGCTTCGACGCCGGCGAGTTCGCCGAGAAGGCCGCGTACGACCAGGTGAAGTGCGTCTCGCTGAAGATCTCCCAGGGCGCCAAACCCGGCATCGGCGGGGTGCTCCCCGGCCGCAAGGTGACGGCCGAGATCGCCCGGGTACGGGACGTGCCCGAGGGCCTGACGGTGATCTCGCCGCCGTATCACCAGGTCTTCCACACCCCCCGCGAGCTGATCCGCTTCACCGCCCGGATGCGGGAGCTGGCGGGCGGCAAGCCGGCCGGGTTCAAGCTGTGCGTCGGCTCGCGGTCGCAGTTCCTCGCCGTCTGCAAGGCGATGCTCGACGAGGGCACCGCGCCCGACTTCATCCTGGTCGACGGCGCCGAGGGCGGTACGGGCGCGGCGCCGCTGGAGTTCTGCGACACCGTCGGCATGCCGCTCACCGACGGCCTCGTCACCGTCCACAACGCCCTGGTCGGCGCCGGGCTCCGGGACCGTATCCGGATCGGCGCCGCCGGAAAGATCGCGACCGGCGCCGACATCGTCAAGCGGCTGGCGGAGGGCGCGGACTACACCAACGCGGCCCGCGCGATGATGTTCGCGGTCGGCTGTATCCAGGCCCAGCGGTGCCACACCAACCACTGCCCGGTCGGCGTCGCCACCCAGGACCCGCGCCGGGTCCGCGGCCTGGACGTCGCGGTCAAGTCCGAGCGGGTGTACCGCTACCAGCAGGCGACGGTCCGCAGCGCGATGACGATCATGGCGGCGATGGGCGTACGCGAACCCCACGAACTGCAGCCCGGCCACCTCCGCCGCCGGACCGCCCCCGCGGTGCTGCAGTCCGGCGACCAGCTCTACAACTGGCTGCGCCCCGGCGAGCTGCTCGCCGACCCGCCGCAGGCCTGGGCGGCGGACTGGGCGGCGGCGGACCCGGACCGGTTCTAGGCGGTCCCGGCCGGGGGCTTGCTGCCACAATTGCCCTACCTGAGAGGCGATTTATGTGCCGGGTGGGGGGATCGGGCGTGGTGGGTGCCGAGTTATATGCCCTGGTGAGCGA
>NZ_JAAKZV010000210.1 GCF_011044975.1 Streptomyces coryli
GCGGTCGGGAGGGAAGGGGCAGGAAGAGCTTGCGAGTTCGACATGGTGGTGTCTCGGCTTTCACGCGTCGGGTCACAGGAGGGACGTCGAGCGCGCGGGGGGCTGAGGAATTACGAGCGGCCCGCGCGGCGGAACGCGCGGCAACACTCCATGTCGTACTGGTTCTCCTGCCGGGACGGCCAGAACGGCTCCAGGTCGTACCGACCGGGTGCGGCGGTGTTCTGGTGGCTGGCCATGTGCACATTGAAGCAGACCGGTCACGCGATGTGGAGCGGGGTTCCGCGCGAATTACCTGTCACCACAGCCAACTCTCTTGACAGCATTAGTCACTTGAGTGATTACTGTTCCCTTGAGGCTCGTCATTGACAACGTTGTCGGCGGAGGGGCACATGACGCGTACCGCAGGCCGCTACAGATCCGCTCTGGTCGGAGCGCTGCTGCTCGCGCTGCTGGGCGGCCAGGGGGCCGCCTTCGCGGCGCCGGAGCCCGACGAGGCGGGTGATACGTCGTTCGCCACCTCCTTCGAGGACGGGCAGCCGCAGCCGGACTGGAAGAACACCGCCGAGAAGGCGTCCGGCGTCGACGGCGGCTTCAGCTCCGGCTTCCCGGGTGACATCTCGGACAAGGTCGTCGGCGTCAAGGCCAGCAGCGAGAACACCGGCGCAGGGGAGGTGGCCCGCAATCTCATCGACGCCACCTCGGCCACCAAGTGGCTGGCGCCCGAGCCCACACCCTGGGTCGAGTTCGAGCTCGAGGAGCCGGTCAAGGCCGTCAAATATGCCCTGACCAGCGCCAACGATCACGACGAGCGGGACCCGAAGGGCTGGGTGCTCAAGGGCTCCAGGGACGGCGACAGCTGGACCACCCTCGACACCCGCGCGGACCAGAGCTTCCCCGAGCGCTTCCAGCAGAAGATCTACGACATCGGCAGCGCGGACGCGTACGCCCACTACCGGCTGGAATTCACCGCCAACAACGGTGCCGCGGACGCGCTCCAGCTCGCCGACGTGCAGCTCTCCGACGGCAGCAGCGCCCCGCCCGAGCCCGGCGACATGCGCTCCACCGTCGACAGCGGCCCGGTCGGCTCGCCCACCGCGAAGGGCGGCGTCGGCTTCACCGGCACCCACGCGCTGCGCTACGCCGGCACCCACAAGCCGGACGGCCGCGCCTACTCGTACAACAAGGTCTTCGACGTCGATGTCGAGGTCGGCAAGACCAGCGAGCTGTCCTACAAGGTCTTCCCGGAGATGCAGAAGACCGACCTCAACTACCCGGCCACCCATGCCGCCGTGGATCTCGCCTTCACCGACGGTACGTATCTGAGCGAGCTCAAGGCCACCGACAGCCACGGCGGCGCGCTCAGCCCGCAGGGGCAGGGTGCGGCCAAGCGGCTCTACGTCAACCAGTGGAACGCCGTCGCCGCCGACATCGGCCGGGTGGCCGCCGGCAAGACCGTGGACCGGGTGCTGGTGGCGTACGACTCGGACAAGGGGCCCGCGCAGTTCCGCGGCTGGGTCGACGACATCGCGGTCAAGCCCGCGGAGCCGGTCGAGACGCCGGACCGGGTCTCGGACTACGCGTCCACCACCCGCGGCACCATGTCGTCCGACTCCTTCTCCCGCGGCAACACCTTCCCGGCCACCGCGGTCCCGCACGGCTTCAACTTCTGGACGCCGGTCACCAACGCCCAGTCCAAGAGCTGGCTGTACGAGTACGCCCGCGGCAACAACGCCGACAACCTGCCCACCATGCAGGCCCTCGCCGCCAGCCACGAGCCCAGCCCCTGGATGGGCGACCGGCAGACCTTCCAGGTGCTGCCCTCGGCCGACTCCGGCACCCCGGACGTGACCCGCGAGGGCAGGGCGCTGCCGTTCAAGCACTCCAAGGAGACGGCGAAGCCGCACTACTACGGCGTGACCTTCGAGAACGGCATCAAGGCCGAGGTCACCCCGGCCGACCACGCCGCGATGATGCGCTTCAGCTATCCCGGGGACGACGCGAGCGTCATCTTCGACAACGTCTCCAAGGACGGCGGGCTCACCCTCGACAAGGACTCCGGGACGTTCTCCGGTTTCTCGGACGTCAAGTCCGGGCTGTCGACCGGCGCGACGCGGATGTTCGTCTACGGCGAGTTCGACAAGGACGCGACGTCGGGGGAGAAGGTCGGCGACAGCGGGGTGGCGGGGTACATGAGGTTCGGGGACCGGCAGGTCACCCTCCGCATCGCCACCTCCCTGCTCAGCGTCGAGCAGGCGAAGGAGAACCTGAAGCAGGAGATCCCTGAGGGCACGTCCTTCGCCGACGTCAAGGACCGCGCCCAGGACGCCTGGGACAAGATCCTCGGCAAGGTCGAGGTCGAGGGCGCCACCCACGACCAGCTGGTCACCCTGTACTCCAGCCTCTACCGGCTCTACCTCTACCCGAACGCCGGGCACGAGAAGGTGGACGGCAAGTACGTCTACGCCAGCCCGTTCTCCAAGGCGGAGAAGCCGGACACCCCGACCGAGACCGGCGCGAAGATCGTCGACGGGAAGGTCTATGTCAACAACGGCTTCTGGGATACGTACCGGACGACCTGGCCCGCCTATTCCCTCCTGACGCCGAAGAAGGCCGGTGAGCTGGTCGACGGCTTCGTGCAGCACTACAAGGACGGCGGCTGGACCTCCCGCTGGTCGTCGCCCGGCTACGCGGACCTGATGACCGGCACCTCCTCGGACGTGGCCTTCGCCGACGCGTACGTCAAGGGCGTCGACTCCTTCGACGCGGAGGCGGCGTACAACGCGGCCGTGAAGAACGCGACCGCCGTGCCGCCGAGCTCCGGCGTCGGCCGCAAGGGCATGGAGACCTCGCCCTTCCTCGGCTACGCCTCCACCGAGACCGACCAGGGTCTGTCCTGGTCGCTGGAGGGCTATCTCAACGACTACGGCATCGCGCGGATGGGCCAGGCGCTCTACAAGAAGACCGGAAAGGAGCGCTACAAGGAGGAGGCGGAGTACTTCCTCAACCGGGCGCGCGACTACGTCAAGCTCTTCGACGACAAGGCCGGCTTCTTCCAGGGCCGCGACCTGAAGGGCGGCTGGCGGGTCCCGAGCGACAAGTACGACCCGCGCATCTGGGGCTACGACTACACCGAGACCAATGGGTGGGGTTACGCCTTCACGGCACCCCAGGACTCCCGCGGCCTCGCCAACCTCTACGGCGGGCGTGCCGGGCTCGGCAAGAAGATGGACGAGTACTTCTCGACACCCGAGACCGCGTCGCAGGAGTTCGCCGGGTCGTACGGCGGCGTCATCCACGAGATGACCGAGGCGCGGGACGTCCGGATGGGCATGTACGGGCACTCCAACCAGGTCGCGCACCACGCCACGTACATGTACAACGCGGCCGGTCAGCCCTGGAAGACCCAGGAGAAGGTCCGCGAGGTCATGGACCGGCTCTACACGGGCAATGAGATCGGGCAGGGCCTGCACGGCGACGAGGACAACGGCGAGCAGTCGGCCTGGTGGCTCTTCTCCGCGCTCGGCTTCTATCCGCTGGTCATGGGCAGCGGTGAATACGCCATCGGGTCACCGCAGTTCACCAAGATGACCGTCCACCTGGACGGCGGCAAGGACCTGGTCGTCAAGGCGCCGGAGAACAGCCGCAAGAACATCTACGTCCAGGGACTCACGGTCAACGGAAAGAAGTGGACGAAGACCGGCCTCCCGCACGAGGAGATCGCCAACGGCGGTGAGCTGGTCTTCGACATGGGGCCGAAGCCGTCCAAGTGGGGCTCCGGGAAGGACGCCGGGCCGGTGTCGATCACCGAGGACGACGCGGTGCCGTCGCCGCGCGAGGACGCCCTCAAGGGCGAAGGCCCGCTCTTCGACAACACCTCGGACACGGGCGGCGAGGCCACCACGGTGGACCTGCCGGTCGGTGGCGACACGAAGGCGGTCCAGTACACCCTTACCTCGTCCGCGGAACCGGACAAGGCGCCGAAGGGCTGGGTGCTGCAGGGCTCCGCCGACGGCAAGGAGTGGACCGACCTCGACAAGCGGTCAGGGGAGTCCTTCGCCTGGGCGAAGCAGACCCGGCCCTTCAGCATCGCCGAGCCGGGGACGTACCGGCACTACCGGCTGGTGGCCGCGGACGGCGGCGGGATGCTGACGGAGATGGAGCTGCTGCGGTAGCTCAACCACCGCGCGGCGGCTCGGCATTGAGCCGCCGCGCGGCGGCCATCGCGTCGCCCAGCGTCACATGGTTGACCGCGATGATCGTCGGCAGCCGCCCGCGCGCCCTCGCGCACACCCGGGCCCGCGCCTCGATCACCTTCGCCGCGTTCACCCGGGCCGCCTCGGCCCGGTCGGCGCCGCCCTCGCGGGTCACGAAGTGGTTCAGCAGGAAGATCTTCTTGCTGCGGTCGTCGCCGCCCCGGGCCGGCTCGCAGGTCAGCGACTCCGCGTCGGTCGCCTCGTACGGGGTCTCCACCGCGTACGAGTAGAAGTTCCGGTACCAGGGCATCGGCCCGTCCGCCGACTCCGGGAAGACGACGAGCCGCCGTCCCGAGTCGGCCATCTCGCCGAGTGTCGGCCATGCGGCGCCCGGCGCGGGCGGCTTCCGCAGATAGTCGTCGAGTCCCGCCGCGCGGAACGCCCGCCGCGTCTCGGCGGCGCTGACGTCGTCCTGCACCACCAGCGTCACCACGTCCCGCGGATGCGCGTCCATCCAGCGGCGCAGCTCGCGCAGCTGTGTCGTCAGCCGGGTCGCGCCCAGCCGGCACGGGCCGTGGCACAGCCAGGCGCCCTTGCGCTTGGAGACCACGTCGTCGACCGCCTTGACCAGGGTCCGCCGGGTGCCGGTGGAGATCATCGCGTTGGCGGGCAGCAGCTCCCTGCCGGTCTCCCAGCGGTGCGTGTCGAGCATCAGCGCCCGTACGCCCATATCCAGCTGGCCGGTGATGGACGGGTCCTGGTGGGCGCCGAGGAAGCCGTCCGCGACGGTGGCCATGGCGTTGTGGGTGCCGATCTGCACCACCCGGTCGTACGGGCGGTCGCACAGCTCCACGCTGCCGTTGCAGGGGCGGCGGTCGGCAGGGCCGCTCGCGAGCTCCGCGGGCGGCGCGGCCGGCATCGCCGTCGGCAGCAGCACCAGCTGCGCCGACGCCACCGCCCCCGCCGCCGTGAGCCGCAGGCCCCAGCGGCGCGGGGAGGCCCGCCGTACCACCACGAGCAGCAGCGTCAGCGCGGCGAGCACGGCGACGCCGCGCCACCAGACCAGGGCGGCGGATCCGTACAACTCCCGCACCACGTCGGCCAGCAGCGCGTGCAGGCTCGGCGGCAGTCCGGAGGGGAGCAGCTCGTCGGGGGCCGGGCCGAGCCACCACACCTCGGCGCCGACCAGGGCCGCGGCGCCGGCCGCGGTGCCGCAGATCAGCGCGGCGGTGTAGCGGGCGGTACGGCCCGCGCGGCGCGCGGTGTGCAGGGCGAGCGCGAAGGCGGCGGCGAGCAGCGCGGCCGCGGCGTACGGGGTGTACGGGGCGGTGGCCAGGGCGAAGACCGGGCGGGCCGTGGTGAGCCAGGGCGGCTGCTCGCGCGGCGGCGGGGTGGCAGGGCGGTCGAGGGAGGGGGGCTTGGCGTCCTCGGTGGCCGGTTCCAGGGAGTTGAGGAGCGGGTCGAGCATGCGGTCGTAGAGGCGCTGCGCTACGGGCGGGTCCCAGGTCTCGTGGACGAAGGAGCGCAGCGGCGGCCGCAGATAGTCGGTGAGCGGGGCGCCGCTGTTCGCCTCCCACTGGCCCGGGACCTGCTGCAGCTGCCGGGCGAGGGTGGTGAGGCGGGCGGCGGTGGCGGCGTCGGTGTCCGCGCGGAGGGCGATCAGGTGCTGCCGGGCCACCTGCTCGGCGCCGCCGGCCAGCGGGCGCAGCAGCGCCTCGCGGGAGGGGGCGGGTCCGTCGCCGGACGCGTAGCCGACGAAGGAGCGGGCGGCCTGCTCGGTGGTCCGCTCCAGGACGGAGGGCGGGGCGAGTAGCGGGAGGTTGTCGATGACGAGGTCGGAGCGCAGCGGCACGCCTGCGGCGCCGGAGCGGAGCTCCTCGCGGACCTCGGGGTCGATGAGGACCTCGTCGTACACGCGCTGGTAGCCGTCGGCGTCGCTGACCGCGCGGGTGTAGAAGTCGGGGTCGGCGACGGTGGCGCGGCAGAAGATCAGCGTCATGGTGCCGAGGAGCAGGGCGGCGCAGAGCGCGGCGCTGCCGCGAGCGGCCCATCTGCTGCGCCTTGTCGTCCCATTCCACATGATCACCAGCCTTGGTGACCGGTGCGGGACGGGCGACTTGAGCTGCGCCGATCGGCGGAGGCGGACACACGTCAGGGGCGGCTGCCGAGATCCGGCGACCGCCCCTGACGGGTGTGTCCTAGACCAGCTCGGCCTTCTCCAGCGCCGTGCAGCAGGTGTCCACCATCAGCCGCGTCACCACGTACGGGTCGACGTTGGCGTTCGGGCGGCGGTCCTCGATGTAGCCCTTGCCGTCCTGCTCGACCTGCCACGGGATACGGACCGAGGCGCCGCGGTTGGAGACGCCGTAGGAGTACTCGTTCCACGGGGCGGTCTCGTGCGCGCCGGTGAGGCGGGACTCGACGCCGGAGCCGTAGTTCTTGATGTGCTCGATCGGCTTGTCGCCCTCGCCGAGGGACTCGGCGGCGGCGATGATCGCGTCGTAGTTCTCGCGCATCTTCTTGGTGGAGAAGTTGGTGTGCGCGCCGGCGCCGTTCCAGTCGCCCTTGGCGGGCTTCGCGTCGAGGGTGGCGGAGATGCCGAAGTCCTCGGCGGTGCGGTAGAGCAGCCAGCGGGCGAGCCACAGGTGGTCGGAGACCTCCAGCGGCGACAGCGGACCGACCTGGAACTCCCACTGGCCGGGCATGACCTCGGCGTTGATGCCGGAGATGCCGATGCCGGCCTTCAGGCAGTTCTCGAGGTGCGCCTCGACGACGTCGCGGCCGAAGATCTCGTCGGAGCCGACGCCGCAGTAGTAGCCGCCCTGGGGCGCCGGGAAGCCGCCCTCCGGGAAGCCCAGCGGGCGCGAGCCCTGGAAGAAGGTGTACTCCTGCTCGATGCCGAACAGCGACTCCTGCGCGGCGAAGCGCTCGGCGACCTCGCGCAGCTCGGCGCGGGTGTTCGACTCGTGCGGGGTCATGTCGGTGTTGAAGACCTCGCACAGCACGAGGACGTCGTCGCCGCCGCGGATCGGGTCCGGGCAGGAGAAGACGGGCTTCAGCACACAGTCGGAGGCGTGCCCCTCGGCCTGGTTCGTGGAGGAGCCGTCGAAGCCCCAGATCGGCAGCTCGGCGCCGTCGGCGAGGATCTTCGTCTTCGAGCGGAGCTTGGCCGTCGGCAGGGTGCCGTCGATCCAGATGTATTCGGCCTTGTACGTCACGGCGCCGTCCTTTGCGGGGAGGAGGGTCTCACTACGGCGCACTCTGGCAACCTGCGATTTCTCGTCGATTGCCCGACTGTGAACCCCATGTAACGCAGCCAGCTCACCCGTCACCGCGGAGCAGAGAGCCGAAGCCGAGGCGGCTGACCCGGGCCTTCAGCGCGTCCGGCGTGGTGCCGAGGGCCGCCGCCGTGGCGTCGATGCTCCATTCGTGGGCGGCGAGGGAGGTGAGAAGGTGGCCGCGGCGGACCTGGTTCTCCGACAGCCGGAAGGTCTTCAGATACGCGATCCGGCCGCGGTCGTCCGTGATCGCCTCGCCGATGTGCTGTTCGGTCTGCCGCTCGAACGGCGGCAGGAAGCGGACCAGCCGGAAGCGCGAGCCGCGCATCCGGCGGACCCGCTGGAAGCGGTAACCAGGGCTGTTGGCCGGCAGCCCCGCCGCCATCACGTTGTCGTGGAAGTCCGACCACGCCGTCTCCTGCTCCTCGGCCGCGGCGCGCAGCCGCGCGAGGGAGTCGATGCCGTCGGCGTCGATACGGACCGTGAAGTCCCGCACCGGGCCGCCGAAGTGCGCGTAGTGGTGGATCAGCTCGCCGAACATGTCCTGCACCAGGGTGGGGTGCAGCAGCCGGTAGTCGTCCGGGTGCGGCACGGCGAAGGCAGCGGCCAGGGCGTCGGCGGCGTAGACGAGGACGCCGCACTGGCCCGGGTGGATCTCGAAGATCCGGAGGGCGTCCTCAAGACCTGGCACCTCGGCGCCGGTGTAGGCGCGCTCGGAGCGCGGGGACAGGCCGCGGCCGACGGCGCGGCGGGACCACTCCTCCCACAGGATCGTGGGGCCGCCGAAGTGCAGGGCGAGATAGCCCTCCATGGCGAGGTGGAGCGGGAGGAAGCGGACGCGGGTCTTCGCCTCGCGCTTGGCCATGCGGCGGTGGAAGTGCAGCCGCATCGCCTCCGCCGGCCGGTCCGCGGCGCCCAGCTGGGTGCCGTACGCGGCGGCCGGGGTGCCGTCGCGGGTCCAGTCGGCGACGAGGCCGTGCGGGATGTAGGCCGTATAGACGGTGCCGTCGCCGACGTCGACGATGCCGGGGCCGTCGTAGAGGACGGGGTGCAGCCGCAGGTCGTCGATGGGCTCGGCGCGGAGGAGCGGGACGAGGCGGATGGCGCCCCAGACCTGGGCGGGGCCGGTGGCCAGGCCGGTGAGGTCGAGGCCGAGGCCGGGCTTGGCGTCCTGGCCCTGGCCCTGGCCCTGGCCCTGGTCAGTCATGTCAGTCATCGGCGAGATAGCTCCGTACCCGGGTGTCGAGGTGCGCGCGCAGCTCCGCGAGGTCCGTATGACCCGCCGCGAAGCGGGCCAGCTCCACCAGCGCCGGGAGGTCCTCGGCGTTGCGGATGCCGGCCGTCGGTACGGACGGGGCCAGGCGGCGGACGTCGAAGCCGGTGGCGTCGTAGACCGGGTTGAGGTGGACGACGTCCGTGCGGCCCGTCGGGTCGAGCCGGGTGCGCCAGACGCGGAGCACCTCGGCGGCGAGGCCGGGCGGGGCGTTGTCCCAGCCGTCCGAGACGATCAGCAGCCGGTCCGGGGAGCGGTCGAGCGCGTCCAGGATGCGGGCGCCGAGCGGGGTGGGTCCGTACGGGCGGGCGAGGAGGGCGTCCGTGCGGCCCGAGGTCCAGAGGGAGGTGGCGCTGGTGGTGAGCGCCTCCAGCAGGAAGTGGGTCGCGACGGCGACCGCGAGCGGGCGGCGGCGCTTCTCCGTGGAGCCGGACGCGGAGAAGCTGTCGTCGAGGACGGCGACCGTGCGCGGCCAGGTGCCCGCCGCGCTGCCGGCCGCTTTCGCTGCCGCCGCGCGCAGGGCGGTGGTGAGCTCGGCGCGGCGGCGGACGCGGTCGTCGAGGGGGAGGGCGAGGGCGTACGAGGCGAGCCGGGTCAGCGGCATGGTGGTGAGGTCGGCGGCGATGTTTTCGGCTTTGTGCGTCCGCGCCGACTCCTGCAGCCGCAGTCGTTCCAGGCGGGTCAGCCGCGGGGTGATGCGCTCCAGGAAGGCGCGGCGCGGGATGCGGTGCTTGGCGGCGAAGCCCTCGGCGGTGGTGAAGGGGAGCTCGTAGATCGCGGCCTGCTCGTAGCGGGCGCGGCGGTACGCGTCCAGGAGCGGGTGGTCGTAGCGGATCCGGCGGCGGGGCTCGAAGAGGAAGTCGCCGAGCTCGGCGGTGGGGGAGAGGTGGCTGTGCCGGGTCGCCGTCTTCATGCCCGTGCGGTACTTGACCGCGTCGAAGGCCGGGTCGGGGCGGTGGGCGAGCCAGTCGCGCATGATCGCGCGGGTGCGGCGGTTGTTGATACGGGCGGCGCGGATGTCGCGGAAGAGGCGGTAGACGCGCTGCGGGGGTGTGTGGGTGAGGCGGCGGGCGATGAGGCGGCCCTCGGTGGTGCGCTGCTCCGGGGTCGCGTCGGTGGCGGTGCGGAGGAGGCGGAGGATGATGCGGGCCGCGTTGTGGTCGTTGATGTCGAGGGCGAGGGCGGCGGCGTACAGGTCGCGGTAGTTGCCGTGCACGTACCGGTGCAGGAAGTCGAGCGAGAGGTGCTGCTCGGCGGCGTCGGAGCGGAACTCGCGCTGGCCGGTGGCGGTGATCGCGGCATTGACGAAGAGCAGCACGTCTTCGGCGGCCACGAGGCCGGCGCGGGTGTCCTCCATGGTCGTTCTGCTCCCTGTCCCCCTGGTTCGGTGCCGGCCGGGGAATGAGAGCACGAGCTGCGAATCATCGCTTCATAGGCGGGTTCCGGAAGTCGCACTGGAGTCCCGCGGCCGGCGGTGCCAGCGTAGCGCCGGCCGTTCGTCGCGAGCGCGAGGTTTTTCCCGGTGGGCCGGGCTCGGGGCTGCCGGTTCGCTGTCGCCCGCCGCGCATGAGATTTTTGCGGGATGGGCGATATGCGGGCTGTCGCGGGGGCCGTCGGGGTGCTGGCTGTGGCCGGGGTCGTACGGGATCGGGTGCGGGGCGTGGCCGGGGTGCCGGTGTCGCTGGCGGCCACGGGGGTTCTGATCGTGATCGCCCGGCGGGCCGGGTGCACCCGGGGTGAGCTCGGGCTCGGGGCGTCGGGGAAGGGGCTGCGGCACGGCGCGGTCGCCGCCGGGGTCGTGGGGGCGGTCTATGCCGCCGGGGTGGCGGCGCCCCGTACCCGCGTGCTCTTCGACGACGACCGGGCCGCCGGCACCGGGGCCGGGCTGGCGCGGCAGGCGCTGGTGGAGGTGCCGTTCGGGACCGTGGTGCTGGAGGAGGCCGGGTTCCGGGCCGTGCTGCCCGCGCTGTTGCGGCCGGCGTGCGGGGAGGTCGGGGCTGATGCCGTGGCCGCCGGGCTGTTCGGGCTGTGGCACATCCTGCCGTCGCGGGATCTGGTCGCGGCCAATCCAGCGCTCGCCGAGGCGGCGGCCGCCGGGGTGCCGCCCTCGCCGGTCCGGGCGGCGGTCTCAGCCGTCGTGACCACCGCGGCCGCCGGGGTGCTCTTCGCCGCGCTGCGGCGGCGCAGCGGCAGCGTCATCGCGCCGGCGCTGCTGCACGCCGCCACCAACTCGCTCGGGTACGCCGCCGCGTGGGCCGTCAGGCGTCGCTCTCGCGCTCACGCTCCCGTTCGCGTTCGCCCGGCCAGTCGAGCTTGACGCGGTCCGCGCGCGGGAGCTTCGCCACGATCAGGTCGTACGAGTCCTCGATCATCTCCCGGACCAGGCGGTCGGGGACCGAGCCGTCGAGGGTGACCGTGTTCCAGTGGCGCTTGTTGAGGTGGTAGCCGCCGACGATCGCGTCCGGGTGCGCGGCGCGCAGCCGCAGGGCCAGTTCCGGGTCGCACTTCAGGCTGACGGTCAGGGGCTTGTCGTCGAGCGTCGTGAGGGCGAAGATCTTGCCTCCGACCTTGAAGGTGGTCACCTCGGGATGCCGGGAGAAGGGGTTCTCCTCGGCGGCTCCGTTGAAGTCGAGGCAGGCTGCGCGTAGCGCTTCCGGAGTCATACGGAAATTATGTCGCTCGGTGTCGATCGGCGCCCGGCCGTTCGTCGGTGGGGTGAAGGAACCACTGCGAGCGAGAGGAGAAGGCATGCGCTACATGCTGCTGATCTGCGGTGACGACTCGGTCGACGCGTCCGGGATGGCCCCCATCGAGCCGTGGATCGAGGAGTACGGGGCCCGGCGCGGGCACCGGCTGCACGGCGACCGGCTGCGGCCGGCCGGCGAGGCCGTCACGGTGCGGGTGCGCGGCGATGAGGTGCTGCGCAGCGACGGCCCCTTCGCGGAGACGAAGGAGCAGGTCGCCGGCTACGACATCGTCGAGTGCGACACGCTCGGGCAGGCGCTGGCGGCGGCGGCCGCGCATCCGGTGGCGCCGTACGGGGCGATCGAGGTGCGGGCGCTCTACTACCCGCCGGCGGGGGCGGATGAGATCCGGCGGATCCACGGTGTGCTGACCGAGGGGGACGACGGCCAGGTGGCCGCCTGCTATGCGCCGGACGCCGTCGTGTACGGGCCGGCGAAGGTGCTCCAGGGGGCCGGGGCCACGGAGCTGCGGGTCGAGGCCGACGAGCACTCCGGGTTCAGCCACGCGGTGGTCGGGCCGTATCGCGTGACCAGCGGATTCCGGGCCATCGGCGACGACTGGCGGATCGTCCACCAGCACATCTCGGCCGAGGAGAAGTGACCATGAAATACGTGCTGTTCATCTGCGCCCCGGTCGGCGGCGAGGAGCAGAGCCCCGACGAACTCGCGCAGGACCCGCGGTATGCCGCGTACGGCGAGGAGGTGCGCCGCCGGGACATCATGAAGGGCGGCGCGCGGCTGCGGCCCCCGGAGGACGCCACCACGGTGCGCGTCCAGGGCGACGAGGTGCTGCTCAGCGACGGCCCCTTCATCGAGGCCAAGGAGTACGTGGCCGGCATCGACATCATCGAGGTCGACAACCTCGATGAGGCCATCGCCCTCGCCTCCCGGCACCCGGCCGCACTGGCCGGCGAGTCGATCGAAGTCCGGCCGGTCTGGGAGTGAGCTCGGCCCAGGACGTCGAGGCGGCGGTTGCCGCTGCGTTCAAGGAGGAGTGGGGGCAGGTTGTCGCCACGTTGATTCGGGTGACCGGGGACTGGGACCTGGCCGAGGAGTGTGCGCAGGATGCCTTTGCGCAGGCGCTGGACCGGTGGCGGCGCGATGGTGTTCCGCGTCGGCCCGGTGCCTGGCTGACCACGACGGCGCGGCATCGGGCGATGGACGTGCTGCGGCGGCAGGCGGTGGGGGAGCGGAAGCTGCGGGAGGCTGCGGTGCTGGCGCGTGGTGAGGGCCCGTACGACCCGGATGACGACGGCGCGGACAGCGGGGTGAGCGACGACCGGCTGCGGCTGATCTTCACCTGCTGCCACCCCGCGCTGCCGATCGAGGCGCGGGTGGCGCTGACGCTGCGCACCCTCGCCGGGCTGACGACGCCGGAGATCGCACGGGGATTCCTGGTGCCCGAGGCGACGATGGCGCAGCGGCTGGTGCGGGCGAAGCGGAAGATCCGTAACGCCGGGATCCCGTACCGGGTGCCGCCGGCGCATCTGCTGCCGGAGCGGACGTCCGGGGTGCTCGGCGTCATCTATCTGCTGTTCAACGAGGGGTATGCGGCCTCCGCCGGCGCCGATCTGATCCGGCGCAGTCTGAGCGACGAGGCGATCCGGCTGGCCCGGGTGCTGGCGCGGCTGATGCCGGATGAGCCCGAAGTGGTCGGGCTGCTGGCGCTGTTGCTGCTGCACGACGCGCGGCGGGGCACGCGGGTGGACGCGGCCGGGGAGCTGGTCACGCTGGAGGAGCAGGACCGTGGCGGCTGGGAGCGGTCGAGGATCGCGGAGGGCGAGGCGCTGCTCGACGGTGCGCTGCGGCGGGGGCGGCCCGGCCCGTATCAGATCCAGGCCGCCATCGCCGCCTGCCATATGACGGCGGCGAGCGCGGCGGAGACCGACTGGGTGCAGATCGCCGCGCTGTACGGGGAGTTGGAGCGGCGGGTGCCGTCGGCCGTGGTGCGGCTCAACCGGGCGGTCGCCGTGGGGATGGCGGACGGTCCTGCGGCCGGGCTCGCGATGGTGGCGCGGCTGGAGGAGGGCGGCGAGCTGGCGGGATATCACCTGCTGCCGGCGACGCGGGCCGATCTGCTGCGCCGGCAGGGGCGGTTGGCGGCGGCGGCCGCGGCGTACGAGCAGGCGCTGGAGCTGGTGGAGAACGACGCCGAGCGGAAATTTCTGCGAAAGCGGCTCGCGGAGTGTCGATCAGTGTAGGGCTCGTTCGTCGGTGGGTCGGAAGGATCCGACGACATCACGGAGGCTCTCATGACCGCCACCATCCGCCGCTTCGTTCAGCTGCTGCCGGCCCGCCGCACCGCCCCGCCTGCCCCCGGCGGCCGGCCATGGGTGGACCACCGCCCGTTGGCCGAGCTGGACGCGCTGTGTGTCCGGGCCGGCGTCCGCCTGGGCGGCTGACCCATGACCACCACCCCCGACCCCCGCCGCTGGCACGCGCTCGGGCTGCTCTGCCTCGCGGGCTTCATGGTCATCCTGGACGCGCAGATCGTGCTGCTCGCGCTGCCGTCCATCGCCGCCGAACTCGACTTCGCGCCCGGCCGCTCGCAGTGGGTGCTCAGCGCCTATCTGCTCGCCTTCGGCGGGCTGTTGCTGCTCGGCGGCCGCACGGCCGACCTGCTCGGCCGCCGCCGCGTCTTCCTCGCCGGCACCGCGCTCTTCCTCGTCTCCTCGCTGCTGTGCGGGCTCGCCTGGTCGGCGGGCGTGCTGGTCGCGGCGCGGGTGGTGCAGGGCCTGTCCGCCGCCGTCATGGCGCCCACGGCGCTGTCGATCCTGATGAACACCTTCGCCGAGGGCGCCGAGCGCAATCGCGCGCTCGCCATCTGGTCCACCGCCGGCGGCTTCGGCGCCACCGCCGCGCTGCTCATCGGCGGCCCGCTCACCGGCGCCCTCGGCTGGGAGTGGGTCTTCTTCCTCAACGTCCCCGTGGCCGCCCTCCTCCTCGCCCTCGGCCCCGTCCTGCTGCGCGAGAGCCGCGCGGGGACCGGCGGCCTCAAGGCGTACGACCCGGCCGGAGCCGCCGCCGTCACGCTGGCGCTGGTCGCGTGCGTCTACGCGATCGTCGAGGCGCCGCGCGCCGGCTGGCTGTCGGCGCAGACGCTCGGACTGCTCGCGGCCACCGCGGCCCTGCTCGCGGTGTTCGTACGGATCGAGGCGCGCGCCGCCGCCCCGCTGGTGCCGCTGCGGCTGCTGAAGTCCCGGTCGGTGTCCGGCGGCAACGCGGTGATGTTCCTGCTCGGCGGCTCCGCCTTCGGCATGTCGTACGCGCTGTCGCAGTACGGGCAGGTGGTGCTCGGCCTCTCGCCGCTGCGCTTCGGCCTCTACAACGTGGTGATGCCGGTGCTCACCCTCGTCGGCTCGATCGCGGGCCAGGCCGTGGTCACCCGGCGCGGCCCGCGCCCGGTGGCGGCGGGCGCGGGCCGCGCCGGGCTGTCTC
>NZ_JAAKZV010000211.1 GCF_011044975.1 Streptomyces coryli
GACGCCACCCGCGCCGCCCGCGCAGGCCTCCCCGACCCGGTCGCCTACGAACCCGCCCTCCCCGGACCGGTGTTCGCCGCGCACTACCACCTCCCCGGCGAGGTGGCCGGCGCCCCGTACGACTACGGCCGCGACGCCAACCCCACCTGGACCCGCCTGGAGTCCGCCCTCGCCGAGCTCGAATCACCCACCGAACCCGCCGAGGCCGTCGTCTTCGCCTCCGGCATGGCCGCAATCTCCGCCGCGGTGCTCTCGCAGCTGCGCTCCGGCGACGCCGTGGTGATCCCCTCCGACGGCTACAACCTCGTCGGCAGCGGCGTACGGGAGCGTTTGGAGGCGTACGGAATCGAGGTGCGCGCCGCCGGCACGGCCGGCGACGCCCAGGGCGAACTGCTCGACGGCGCCCGGCTGCTGTGGCTCGAGACCCCCTCCAACCCCGGCCTCGACGTCTGCGACATCCGCCGCCTCGCCGACGCCGCACACGCCGCCGGCGCCCTCGTCGCGGTCGACAACACCCTCGCCACCCCGCTCGGCCAGCGCCCCCTCGACCTCGGCGCCGACCTCTCGGTGGCCAGCGGCACCAAGGGCCTGACCGGCCACGGCGACGTACTCCTCGGCTACGCCGTCACCCGCGACCCCGCCCTCGCCGCCGCGCTCCGCAAGTGGCGCAAGGTCGTCGGCGCCATCCCGGGCCCCATGGAGGCCTGGCTCGCGCACCGCTCCCTGGCCACCCTGGAGCTGCGCTCCGCCCGCCAGGCCGCGAACGCCCTGGCCGTGGCGGAGTTCCTGCTGACCAGGCCGGAGGTCACGGACGTACGCCACCCGGGGCTGCCCGGCGACCCGGCGCACGAGCTCGCCGCCCGGCAGATGCGCGGCGGCCGCTATGGCTGCGTCGTCTCCTTTACGCTCCCGGACCGCGCGCACGCCGAGCGCTTCCTCGCGGCGGCGCGGCTGGTGGACGAGGCGACCAGCTTCGGCTCGGTGCGCTCCAGCGCCGAGCGGCGCGGGCGGTGGGGCGGGGACGCCGTGCCCGACGGCTTCATCCGGTTCTCGGCGGGGATCGAGGAATCCGCAGACCTGGTCGCTGACCTGCACAAAGCACTGGATTCCGCCAGCGCATAACAGGATAAATGTGGCATAAGGGTGAGAGCTGTGGCCTCATGGAGTGAGGGGAGGCCGCGGGCGCCTTCGGCTACCTGCCAGACCGACGCCGCGGAACAGCTCTCACAGGGAGATACTCATGCGGAAGATCGCAGCAGTCGTGGGGACCTCGGCGATACTCGCGCTGGCCCCGCTCACCACCGCGGCGGCCGCCGCCCCGGCGGACACCCACGCAGCCACCAGCTCCTCCGTCGCCCAGCAGCAGGACCCCAACAAGGGTGCCAAGGGTGACAAGGGCGACCGCGGCCCGAAGGGCTCGAGCGCGAGCAACTGGGGCTGGCTGGGCGCCACCGGCCTGCTGGGTCTGCTGGGTCTGGCCAGGCGCCAGGAGCCGAGCTACAGCAGCACCGCCACCCGTACCACCGGTACGGCCCGGAAGTACGGTGACACGGACATCACGACCCGGAAGCTCGGCGACGTGGACGGCCCGACCCGCAAGTACGGCGACACGGACCGCTACTGACCTGGCGGCACCCGCAGTCACCACATCGCACCGCCCCCCGGAACCGCGAGGCTCCGGGGGGCGGTGATGTGCGTGCTCGCGCCCGGAGTGAGCGGCGCTGGACCCGAGCCTCCCCCCTATGGCTCGGCGACCGTAGCGCCGCGCACTACGCGCGAAGAACGCGAGTCACAAGGCTAGTTGACTCTGGGTCAGTGTCCAATCACGGTTTCGCAGGCGACCTATCGACATATTTATAGATGGCGTACGGTCGGCCTCGACGGCCGCGGGAGGAGGGCGGAGGACTGCATGGATCTGATGCTGCTGCGCACCTTTGTGGCCGTCCACCGGGCCGGTTCGCTCACCAGGGCCGCCACCCACCTCGGCCTATCGCAGCCCGCGGTCACCGCCCAGATCCGCTCCCTGGAACGGCAGCTCGGCAAGCCGCTGTTCGTCCGCGGCGCGCGCGGCGTGACGCCCACGACCCTCGGCGACGAGCTCGCCCACAAGGCCGCCCCGCACCTGGACGCCCTCCTGTCCATCACCGGCGCCGGCCGCGACGAGCAGGGCCCGCCCTCCTCCCTGCACCTGGCCGGCCCGCCGGAGTTCGTATCGGAGCGGGTGCTGCCGGCGCTCGCACCGCTGGTCGCCGAGGGGTACGCGCTGCGCACCTGGCTGGGCCGCGACGAAGAGGCGCTGGCCGGCCTGGCCGCGGGCCACCACGACCTCGCCGTCACCGCGACCCGCCCGCACGGCCGCACCTTCAGCGCCACGCCGCTGTGGGACGAGGAGCAGCTGCTGGTCGCCGCGGAGCCCTGGGCGGGCTTCCCGGTGGACGAGGTCCCGGTGGTGGAGGTGCACGAATCGCTGCCCTTCGTACGGCGCTACTGGGCCGAGGTCTACGACACCAAGCCCACCGCCCCCGGCGCCATCGTCGTCCCCGACCTGCGCGCGGCCCTGCGCTGCGCCATCGCGGGCGCCGGCCTCGCGGTCCTGCCCCGCTACCTGTGCGCACAGGCCCTCGCCCAGGGCGAGGTGGTCGCCATGGAGCGGCACCCGGAGCCACCGCTGCGCACCTACTTCCTCTCGGTCCGCGCCGGCACCCTGGGCCAGCCCCATCTGGCCCGGGCACACGAGCAATTGCTGACCGCCGCCACGGAGTGGTGAAGGAGCACCGAGGGGCGCGAAGGTGCCCCTATAGGCCTAGGGCGTGTCTGGAGTTTCCCGTCTGCGCCCCGACGCCCGGCACGCACTCTCGCCGCACGCCGCCCCCGGACCGGTGGCTCCGCCACAGGACCGGGGACAGCGCACGCCGAGAGCACGCACCAGACGCCGCTGCGCCGCGCTTCGCGCAACGACGGGAAACTCCAGACACGCCCTACAACCGGCGAGTAGGCGTTTCGGCGTGCGCCTCGCGAGCCACAATCAAGCCATGACCGAACGGCCCGTGGTCAAGCGCACCGCCCGCGCCATCCTTCTCGACGGCGACGCTGCGTCCGAACAAGAAATGATCCTCATCAAGCGCACCAAGCCAGGCCGCGAGCCGTACTGGATCACACCCGGCGGCGGTGTGGAGCCGGAGGACGCGACGGTCGTCGACGCGCTGCACCGCGAGGTGGACGAGGAGCTCGGCGCCAAGGTCTCCGACGTGGTCCCCTGCTTCGTCGACACGGTCTCCCACTCCACGCACCACGCCGCACACGGCGTGAAGGTGCAGCACTTCTTCGTCTGCCGGCTGCAGACCATGGACCTCAGCCGGCGGCACGGCCCCGAGGTGGACGAGCCGTGCGGGCAGTACGAGGTGGTGCGGATCCCGTTCAGCCGGGAGGGCATCGCCTCGGTCGAGGTGGTGCCGCCGAGCCTGCGCGCGTATCTGAGCGCCAATATCGAGGGCGTACGGGCCCTGCTGGCGGACGACTTGGGCTAGGCAGGCCCGCCGCACGATCCCTATTTCCCGTAATAGAGCAGCTCCTCCAGCGAGTCATGGTGGATGCGCTGCTCCGGGATCCCCGACGCCGCCAGCGCCGCCACTCCGCTGCGGACCATGCCGAGCGGCCCCGCGAGATACGCGGTGAAGCCCGGCCACGGGCCGTGCTGGCCGACCGCGGCGGGCAGGTCGCCGACGACCGGGTGCAGGGTGAGCCACGGGTAGGCCTGCTCCCAGCGGCGCTGGGTGTCCATGTCGTAGAGGTCGTCGGGGCGGCGGGCGCCGTAGAAGAGCTCCACGCGGCGGTGCCAGCCGACCGACGGGGTGTGCTTCGCGACGTCCTCGACCAGGGCGCGGATGGGCGCGATGCCGGTGCCGCCGCCGAGGAACAGCAAGGCGTTGTCAGTGTCGTGGTCTACGGTCAAATTGCCGGTGGCGGGGCCGAGTCGGATCACGTCGCCGGGGCGTGCCCGCTGCACGAGCGCGCCGGACACCCAGCCGGCGGGGACGGCGCGGACGTGGAAGGACAGCAGGTTGTCGGAGCGGGGTGCGCAGGCGAAGGAGTAGTGCCGCCAGACGCGGGGCCACCAGGGGGTCTCCACGGCGGTGTACTGACCGGGGGTGAAGGGATAGTGCTGATCCGGGCGGACGGTGATGATCGCGATGTCGGAGGTGCGCTGGTCGTGCGAGACGACCTCCGCGAGCCACCAGGGCGGGGTGTGCCGCGCGTCCTCGTCGGCCGCGTCGATCATGATCTGCGAGACCGCGGTATACGCGCGCACCCAGGCGGCCTCGGTGTCCTCGTCCCAAGTGCAGGTGGCGTGCTGGGCGAGCGCGGCGAGCAGGCATTCGCCGACGGCGGGGTAATACTCGGCGCGGGTGCCGTATTTGCGGTGTCCGCGGCCTAGTTGAGCCAGATAGGCGCCCAGCTTCTGCGGGTTGTCCACATGCTCGGCGGCGGTGAGCAGCGATTTGAAGAGCCGGTCGCGCTGCACATCCATCTGCCCCGGGAAGAGCACCCGCAGATCGGGGAAGTAGACGAAGAGCAGCGCGTAGAAGTAGGAGGTCACGCGGTCGGCGACGGGGGCTATCTCATCGAGCGTGCGGCGGATGAGGAGCGCGTCGGGGGAGGGCTCGGGCGGTGGCGGCGGCTCGTCGCGTACCGGCGGCTCCTGCTGCGCCTCATCCGGGACGGCAGCCCGCGGCGGCTCATCCCCCGGCGGCAGCGGCGGCTTGGCCAGGCTGACGCCGTTGCCGACGCCGACGCCGTTGCCGACACCGTGCCCGTCCGGCTCCGCGCGGGCGTCCGCCACCGCGGGTATCTCCCCCTCGGTCCGCGTGGTGATCGGAGCGTCGCTCATCCTGCCTCGGTGCTTCTCGCCGGTTGCCAGCGCCGAGCGTGTCACCCACAGGAGTGGCACGGAGCGAATCCGCCGAACCACCCTCCGCGACCACGGGGTTGGGGCTAAGCTGCCCCGTTTCCCGACCGGGCGAGGGCGTAGGCCGCGCGCAGATCGCGGCCCTCGTACGCATGGGACGCGAGCCCGCTGACGTGGTGGTCGGCATTGACCGCCACCGACCGCGGCACCGCGGCGAAGAGCGCCACATCCGACATCGAGTCGCCGTACGCCACACAGTCCGCCCGCGACAGCCCGTACGCCGCACACAGCTCGTCGGCGATCCGCACCTTGTCCTCCGGCGCCAGGATCCCGGCCGCGTCGACCGTCTGATGCTCGCCGAACGGAAACGGCGGAAACCGCGACCCGTGCGCCGCGTGCACGCCCCAGTCCAGCAGCCGCTCCACGAAGAACCCCGGCGACATCGAGATCACCGCGCTCCGCTCCCCGCGCGCCCTGATGTCCGCCCACACCTCACGGATCCCGTCCACCCAGGGCGCGGCGGCGAAGGCGGCGGCGATGACATCCTCCGTGAGCCCTTTCCACAGCCGGTGCGCGCGCACGGCATAGCTGTACGTATCGAGCTCCCCGGCAACGAAAGCCGCGTCCATCTCCCGGAACCGCTCGGTCAGCCCCAGCCTCCCGGCCAGCTCCGCATTGGCATTGGAGCCGTGCATGAGCGTGCCGTCCATATCGAAGAGATGCAGCGTGGTCACGCGGCCGAGGCTACCCGCCCGGCCCGCACGCCCTCAGTCCGGTTCGTGATCGGGCCCGCCGTAATCCGGGCTCGTGAAGTCCGGGCTCGAGTAGCGCGGCCCGTCACCCCCGCCCGAGGCGCCGTCGTCCGGGCTGGAGAAGCCGGGCCGCGAGTAGCCCAGCCGCGGCGTACGCCCGGAGCCCGCCGGATCGCGCCTGGACAGCGAGTACGAGCCCGGGGCAGCGCCCGCGGAGCCGGACGAGGCCAGCGCCTCCCGCAGGAATGGCAGGATGCCCCGCTCCAGCAGCGCCTGCTGCCACGCCTCCCGGGCTTCGGCCACCTCCTGCACTATCCCGCTCCGGCTGGCCGCCCGGATCGAGGTGGAGCCGTTCTTCAGCGCCGTCAGCAGCAGCCCGGTCATCGCCACCAGGATCGTGCCGGCGGTGAGCGCCGCGAACACCCAGCCCGCTGCCCGCAGCGGCGCCGCCGCGGCCGGCTCCGGAGTCAGCATGTGCAGCGCGTACCCGACCAGCAGGAAGATCACCGCGGCCGTCCCGGCCAGCACGGGCGCGAGCACCGCGACGACCGCCGCGAGCCCGGCACCGCCGCTCTCGGCCGCCATGTTGCCCATGACGGTGCCGAGCCCGACCCCGCCGCCGGAGCCGCCCTCGCCCTCACCGTCCGAGCGCGACGTGGGCCGGCGCAGCTCCTCGCGGAGCCGTACGTACCGTGTGTACTCCTCCGAGGCGCAGGCGCAGATCGCCGAGACCGCGCTCAGCGCCATCGTGCGCAACTGCTCCATGTTGAGCGGCTCGGCGACCCCGGACAGGGCCGATTCGCCGGTGCGATACCCGGCTGTGTGCAAGGCCGTATCGAGGACCCGCTCGAAATCCGGCCGGTCCTCGGTCAGCAACTGCGGCGCGCTGGTCATGTCGGCATCCCCCGATGCTTGGGCGTGACGGACGCGGACTGCCTTGAGCCAAACCCCGATGGTTACTGGGATACCGGGGCTCCCCCCTTCTGCCCCCTCCGCGCAGACCCTAAAGGGATGGTAGAGCGCACTGCGCACACCCGATAAGGGTGTTTCCGGAATTAAACCCTCAGGCGCCCAGGGGGAGTTGCACAACGAGGAGCTTTCCGGACATCGTTACGCCTCCGTCCATCGCGATCGCAAGCTCGTCCGCATACACATGCGGCCCCTGGATCGCCGCCGCCCGCTCCTCGCGCTCGGCGGCCTCGTCGTGCACCTCACCCAGCAGATACGGGATCGGGCTGTGCCCGTGCACCACCCGCTGGCCGCCGAAGACCTGCAGCAGCTCGCGCACCGCCTTCGGTCCCTCGGCCTCGTCCCGGAAGGCGAAGCGCTTGGTGAATTTACGGAACAGGTCCCAGGTCTCGTCCGCGTCCGAACGGGCCACAATCTCCCGCACCGTGTCGTTGACGCCGTCGATCGAGTCGCCGTAGTCGAGATACGCCGTGGTGTCGGAGTGGACCAGCAGATGCCCGTCCTCCTCCTCGATGGCGTCCAGCCGCGACATCCACTGCAGATGTACGTCCTGCAGCCGCTCCATGTCCTGCCGCTGCCCGCCGTTGAGCAGCCAGGCGGCCTGGAAGGAGGCGGTGCCGGCGCCGGAGTTCACAGGCGTGTCGCCGAACCGGTGGGCGCCGATGAGCAGCAGCTCGTGGTTGCCCATGAGCGCCTTGCAGTACCCGCCGGCCGCCGCCGCCTCGGCGGACAGCTGCATGACGAGCTCGATGACGCCGATGCCGTCGGGCCCGCGGTCGGTGAAGTCGCCGAGGAACCATACCCGCGAGTTCCCCGCGGACCAGTGCCCCTCCGCGTCGATCAGCCCTTGCGCCTGCATGGCCACGCGCAGCTCGTCGAGATAGCCGTGGACATCGCCGATGACGTACAGCGGCCCGTAGTCCAGCGAATCGTCCCGTCGCTTGATCACCGGGAGGTCGCGCTGCGTAGGGGTATACCCGTCGTCCTGCTCCGGCTGTGCGCCCACCGGCGCGTAGGCAGGCAGCGGCGGCACCGCCGCCCTGGCCACGGGCTCCTGACCGGCCCCCTGAGTCATCGACCCCTCCACCGACTGGTCCTTATGCACCGGACGGACCACCTGGTCGGCAGTGGCCCGCGGTGTTGTGCGCCCATCATAGGAATGCCGGTGGCGGGATGTGGCATAGCAGGGGCCGCCAATCGGATCCGGTGCCGATCCGATACGGTGCCGCCGGGGACATTGCGGCGGATTTGCGGTGGTGTGCCGGGAAGAATCTGGGGGCCGGGCCCCCAGAACTCCGCTACGCCGGCCGTCGGGGCGCGCTCACCACGGTGCGTTTCGGACGCCGCTCGGAGGACGTCCGCACGATCAGCTCCGTCGGTATCACCTGCTCCATGGGCCGGCCCGCGTCCACGCCCTCGATCGCGTCGATCAGCAGCTGGATGACGGCCGTGCCGATCCGCCGCGGCTTGAGGGAGAGCGTGGTGATCGGCGGGTCGGTGGTGGCATAGCCGGCGGACTCGCTGCAGGTGACCAGCAGCAGATCGTCCGGGACCCGCAGGCCGTAGCGCCGGGCGGCGGCGAGCAGGTCGGTGCCGTTGGGGTCGAAGAGCCCGTAGACGGCGTCCGGCCGGTCGGGCCGGGCCAGCAGCCGGTCGGCGGCCACGGCGCCCGCACAGGGATCATGCGCCGGGTACGCCTCGTAGACCGGGTCCTGGCCGACGCGCTCGCACCAGCTCAGATAGGCCGTCGTGGACAGCCGGGTGTACGTGTCCGTGGTGGTGCCGGTGAGCAGGCCGATGCGGCGGGCGCCGGCCTCGGCGAGGTGGTCGAGCAGGCCCATCACGGCGGCCTCGTGGTCGTTGTCGACCCAGGCGGTGACGGGGAGCGAGCCCGGCGGCTTGCCGTCGCTGACGACGGGGATGCCCTGCCGGACCACTTCCGAGACCACTGGATCGTGGTCGCCGGGATCGATGACGACGGTGCCGTCGAGGGCGACATTCGACCAGACGTCGTGCCGGGATGTGGCCGGCAGGATGACCAGCGCATAGCCGCGGGCGAGCGCCGCCGAGGTGGCGGCGCGGGCCATTTCCGCGAAGTACGCGAATTCGGTGAAGGTGAACGGTTCTTCGCCGTAGGTCGTCACGGTTAAGCCGATGAGGCCGGACTTCCCGGTGCGCAGCGCGCGGGCGGCCGCGGAGGGGCGATAGCCGAGCCGGTCGGCCACCTCGCGGACATGCCGGCGCGTGGTGTCGGGCAGCCTGCCCTTGCCGTTGAGCGCGTCGGACACGGTGGTGATCGAGACGCCGGCCGCCTGGGCCACGTCCCGGATGCCCGCCCGCCCCAGCCGGCGGCTGGGAGGCCGGCTCACTTGCGGTTGAATCGAGCCGGTCATACGCCTTCTTTCTCCTGCGGCTGTTCTCTGCGGCTGTCTGAGGCTGTCTGACTTGGCCAGGGCTGTGATTGCGAGCTGATAGTAGGGCTCGGGTGGCCCGATTGCGGGAGAATCGGACATGGTATTGACAGGTACGATTCTGCATGCCGGAACCGGCGAAATGACCTTGGAAAGCAATGGCTTTGGCGCATAATGCCGGGCGTTACGACCGCGTAACCTCCCGGTCCCGTGCCAGGTCGCATATGTTTCTGCCTCATGCCGCTCACCTTCACGGGTGATGCGCGCTAGGGCGCTCGCCACCGGAGCCCGCCAAGGTGTCGCGCGCCCCCTACTCCGCCGCGCGCCTGCTTGCGGCGGGCTTCTAAGGTGAGCGGTGTCCGTACAAGGCGGCACGGTCGAGGAGGACCGAAGGTGACCCAAGAATCAGGGGAGACAACCCCCAGGCTGCGATCCGCTCTGGACGGCATCCCGACCTACAAGCCCGGCAAGCGGGCGGCGGCCGGCGACGGCCCGACCGCCTACAAGCTGTCCTCCAACGAGAACCCCTACCCCCCGCTCCCCGGCGTCATGGAGCAGGCCGCCGCGGCGGCCGCCGCCTTCAACCGCTACCCGGACATGGCCTGCGGCGAGCTCATCGCCGAGCTCGCCGAGCACTTCGGCGTGCCCGCCGAGCACATCGCCACCGGCACCGGCTCGGTCGGCGTCGCACAGCAGCTCATCCAGTCCACGGCGGGTCCCGGCGACGAGGTCATCTACGCCTGGCGGTCCTTCGAGGCGTACCCGATCATCACCCAGATTTCTGGCGCGAAATCGGTGCAGGTGCCCCTCACCGACGGCGAGGATCACAACCTCGACGCGATGGCTTCGGCCATTACGGACCGGACCCGGCTGATCTTCGTCTGCAACCCGAACAACCCGACGGGCAACGCGATCCACCGCGAGGACCTCGTCCGCTTCCTCGACCGGGTGCCGTCCGACGTGCTGGTGGTGCTGGACGAGGCGTACCGGGAGTTCATCCGGGACGAGGCGGTGCCGGACGGCCTCGAGCTCTACCGGGACCGGCCGAACGTCTGCGTGCTGCGCACCTTCAGCAAGGCGTACGGGCTCGCGGGCCTGCGGATCGGCTTCGCCGTGGCGCATGAGCGGGTGGCGGCGGCGCTGCGGAAGACGGCGGTGCCGTTCGGGGTGAGCCAGATCGCGCAGGACGCGGCGGTGGCGTCACTGCGCAGCGAGACCGCGCTGCTGGAGCGGGTCGAGGCGCTGGTGGGCGAGCGGACCCGGGTCCGCGAGGGGCTGCTGGCGCAGGGCTGGACGGTGCCGGATTCGCAGGCCAACTTCGTGTGGCTGCGGCTCGGTGACCGCACGGTCGACTTCGCGGCGGCCTGCGAGGCGGCGGGTGTGGTCGTACGGCCCTTCGCCGGCGAGGGCGTCCGGGTCTCCATCGGCGAGACCGAGGCCAACGACATCTTCCTGCGCGTGGCGGAGGAGTTCCGCAAGGAGCTGTGAGCGGGGGCGGCCGCTCACAGCGGCCGCCTACGCCAGTTCGACCCGGATCGGGTCGCCGGAGCGGACCGTCCTGAGCTCGGTCGCGTCGCCGTCGATCGTGCCCAGGACATTGCACGGGCTCGCCAGCTTCGGCTCGTCGCCCGAGGAGATCGGGGTCGGGCCGAAGGGGAGGGCGAGGGCGTTGCCCTCGGTCCAGAAGGCGACCGTGCCGGCGGGGACGACCTGCTGGGCATCGGACTCCAGAGCCGGGTCGAGCCGGGTGTCGAAGTACACCTCGTCGCCCCAGGTGTTGGCGCGGGATTCGAGCGGGAGGGCCGCGATGACCTCGCGGCTGGTCGGGGTGTCGGCCAGGGTCGCGGTGAGGCGGCCGGCGGGCCAGGTGATGCGTATCTGGGTCATGCGCGGCATTCAACAAGATGTTGAAGTTCCCGACAAGGGGGGTCGGTGCACGGCCCGTCGGGCACGCGTGCGACACTTCTTGTGAATGTGAACGCATTCACAAGAGCGCATATTGCCCCCGTATGCCCCAACGCGCTTGGCCTGATCGGCCCTAGGTGCGATGGATCATCGAGGGAGATATTGCCCCGTATGTCCACAACGGCGGCCGTACGAGCGAAGGAGACGCACCAGTGGATCTCGCTTTGGCGCCCGAAACCCTGGCGCGCTGGCAGTTCGGCATCACCACCGTCTACCACTTCCTCTTCGTCCCCCTCACCATCTCGCTGGCCACCCTGGTGGCCGGCCTGCAGACGGCGTGGGTGCGGACCAACAACGAGAAGTACCTCAGGGCGACCAAGTTCTGGGGCAAGCTCTTCCTGATCAACATCGCGATGGGTGTCGTCACCGGCATCCTGCAGGAGTTCCAGTTCGGCATGAACTGGTCCGACTACTCGCGGTTCGTCGGCGACATCTTCGGCGCCCCGCTCGCCTTCGAGGCGCTGATCGCCTTCTTCTTCGAGTCCACCTTCATCGGGCTGTGGATCTTCGGCTGGGACAAGCTGCCGCAGAAGCTGCACCTGGCGACGATCTGGATGGTGGCGATCGGCACCATCCTCTCCGCGTACTTCATCCTCGCCGCGAACTCCTGGATGCAGCACCCGGTCGGCTACCGCATCAACGAAGAGGCCGGCCGCGCGGAGCTGACGGACTTCTGGCACGTGCTCACCCAGAACACGGCGGTCGCCCAGTTCTTCCACACCATCAGCGCGGCCTTCCTTGTCGGCGGCGCCTTCATGGTCGGCATCGCCGCGTACCACCTGATGCGGGGGCAGCACATCCGCGTCATGCGCACCTCGCTGCGGCTCGGCCTGGTGACCATCGTGATCTCCGGCCTGGCCGTCGCCATCAGCGGCGACCGGCTCGGGAAGATCATGTACGAGCAGCAGCCGATGAAGATGGCCGCGGCCGAGGCGCTGTGGGAGACCGAGGGCCCGGCCCCGTTCTCGATCTTCGCGATCGGGGATGTGGACAAGGGCCACAACCGGGTGGCGATCGAGCTGCCGGGCCTGCTCTCCTTCCTCGCGCACGACAACTTCCACGAGGAAGTGCCCGGCATCAACGACACGAACGAGGCGCTGAAGAAGAAGTTCGACGACCAGTTCGCGCTCGGCGACTACCGGCCGAACATCCCGGTCGCGTACTGGGGCTTCCGCTGGATGATCGGCTTCGGCGCGGTGTCGATCGCGATCGGCGCGATCGGGCTGTGGCTGACGCGCCGGAAGTTCTGGCTCAGCGAGCGGCTGCGTACGGGCGAGGACGACGTGCCGCGGCTGGCCGTCACGAAGGACGGCGAGCTGAATCCCGGGCTGACCAAGTGGTACTGGAGGTTCGCCTTCCTGACGCTGGCCTTCCCGCTGATCGCCAACTCGTGGGGCTGGATCTTCACCGAGATGGGCCGCCAGCCCTGGGTCGTCTACGGCGTGCTGCCGACCTCGTCGGCTGTATCGCCCAGCGTCAGCCAGGGCGAGGTGCTCACCTCGATGATCATCTACACCCTGCTGTACGCGGCGCTGGCCGTCGTCGAGGTCAAGCTGCTCGCCAAGTACGTCAAGGCGGGACCGCCCGAGCTCACCGACGACGACCTCAACCCGCCGACCAAGATCGGCGGCAACGACCGCGACTCCGACCGGCCGATGGCCTTCTCGTACTGAGGAAGCGGGACAACTGCCATGGAACTCCACAACATCTGGTTCGTTCTGATCGCGGTCCTGTGGATCGGCTACTTCTTCCTGGAGGGCTTCGACTTCGGCGTCGGGGTGCTCACGAAGCTGCTCGCGCGCGACCGCGCCGAGCGGCGGGTGCTGATCAACACGATCGGCCCGGTGTGGGACGGGAACGAGGTCTGGCTGCTGACCGCGGGCGGCGCGACCTTCGCGGCCTTCCCCGACTGGTACGCGACGCTGTTCTCCGGCTTCTATCTGCCGCTGCTGCTGATCCTGGTGTGCCTGATCCTGCGGGGTGTGGCCTTCGAGTACCGCTCCAAGCGGTCCGAGGACGCCTGGCAGACGCGCTGGGAGCACATCATCTTCTGGACCTCGCTGCTGCCCGCCTTCCTGTGGGGCGTGGCCTTCGCCAACATCGTGCGCGGGGTGAAGATCGGGGCCGACAAGGAGTACGCGGGGAACTTCTTCGATCTGCTCAACCCGTTCGCGCTGCTGGGCGGGCTGGTCACGCTGACGCTCTTCACCTTCCACGGGGCGGTCTTCAGCGCGCTGAAGACGGTCGGGGACATCAGGGAGCGGGCGCGGAAGCTGGCGACCACGCTCGGTCTGATTACGGCGGTGCTCGCGCTGGTCTTCCTGATCTGGACGCAGGTGGACAAGGGCGACGGGAAGTCGCTGGTCGCGATGATCATCGCGGTGGTGGCGCTGCTCGCGGCGCTGGGCGCCAATATGGCGGGGCGCGAGGGCTGGTCGTTCACGTTCTCCGGGGTGACCATCGCGGCTGCCGTCGCGATGCTGTTCCTCGCGCTCTTCCCGGACGTCATGCCGTCGTCGCTGAACCCCGAGTGGTCGCTGACCGTCGACAACGCGTCGTCCACGCCGTACACGCTGAAGATCATGACCTGGTGCGCGGGCATCGCCACCCCGATCGTGCTGCTCTACCAGGGCTGGACGTACTGGGTGTTCCGCAAGCGCATCGGCGTGCAGCACATCGCGCCGGAGGCCGCGGCGGCGACCGACAGCGCCGACGCCGGGGCTCGCTGACATGCGCCCCATAGACCCCCGGCTGGTCCGGTACGCGCGCGCCACGCGGGTGTTCCTCGCGCTGTCCGTGGCGCTGGGGCTGGCCGGGGCAGGTCTTGTGGTCGCCCAGGCCGTGCTGATCGCGGATGTGGTGGTCGGGGCGTTCCAGCGCGGTTACGGGGCCGGGGAGCTGCGCGGCGCCGTGGCCGGTCTGGTCGCGGTCGCCGTCGGGCGGGCGCTGGTGGCGTGGCTGACGGAACTGACGGCGCACCGGGCGGCCGCGGCGGTCAAGTCGGAGCTGCGGATGCGGCTGCTGGGGCGGGCCGTCCGGCTCGGCCCCGGCTGGCTGGAGCGGCAGCGGGGCGGGGATCTGGTCGCGCTGGCGACGCGCGGGGTCGATGCGCTGGACGACTACTTCGCGCGGTATCTGCCGCAATTGGGGCTGGCTGTCGTGGTGCCGGCGGCCGTCATCGCGCGGATCTGGCTGGGAGATTGGGTCTCGGCGGCGGTGGTGCTCGGGACACTGCCGCTGATCCCGATCTTCATGGTGCTGATCGGGTGGGCCACGGAGGCCGCCATGGGGCGGCGGGTGGATGCGCTGTCCCGGCTGTCCGGGCACTTTCTGGATGTGGTCGCCGGGCTGCCGACGCTGAAGGTCTTCGGGCGGGCGAAGGCGCAGGCGGAGTCGATCCGGCGGATCACCGGGGAGTACCGGCGGGCGACGATGCGGACGCTGCGGGTCGCGTTCCTGTCGTCGTTCGCGCTGGAGCTGATCGCGACCATCTCGGTGGCGCTGGTCGCGGTGGGCATCGGCATGCGGCTGGTGCACGGGGAGCTCGATCTTTATACGGGGCTCGTGATCCTGGTGCTGGCGCCGGAGGCGTATCTGCCGCTGCGGCAGGTGGGGACGCATTACCACGCCGCCGCTGAGGGGGTGGCGGTCGCCGAGCGGGTGTTCGCGGTGCTGGAGACGCCGGTGCCGGAGGGTGGGGCGCGGGTCGCGGCGGGGTTCGAGCTTGCGGCCGAGGATCTGGTGGTGCGGTACGAGGGGCGGGACGAGGACGCTCTCGGCGGGGTAAGTCTGGGGTGCGGGAGGGCGAGACCGTGGCCCTGGTCGGGGCGTCGGGGGTCGGGAAGTCGACGCTTGTGTCTGCCTTGTTGGGGTTTGTGCAGCCTGCGGG
>NZ_JAAKZV010000212.1 GCF_011044975.1 Streptomyces coryli
GCATCGCAGATCTCCGGGGGCGTCGGGGCGGTGGCTGGGGGCGCAGGCCCGGGCTTCGTCGGTCGCCGGCCCGGGCTGGGCTCAGTGCGCTGCCGCGCGGGCGGCCGGCGACGAGCCGAGGTAGGCGATCGCCTGCCTCGTCGAGCCCTCCTGGCTCGGGTGGTAACCCGGGCTGAAGTAGCGCAGCACGGATCGGACCAGCCTCACCGCGTCGGGGAGCAGCCCCTTCCGCGCGGCCCGCGCCGCGGCGAGCCAGCTCGCCTTCGCCCCCGGCGGGAGCTCGGGATCGACGGCGATCATGTGCCGGGTGCCGCGCACCCACAGCTTCCCCAGCGTCGAGGTGGCGATGACCATCGCCCGTATCCGGCGCACATAGCTGCGGTCGAGATGGCGCAGCAGGTCGTACGCGACCGCCCGGTGCTCGACCTCCTCGGCGCCGTGCCAGCGCAGCAGGTCCAGCATCGTCGGGTCGGCGCCCGCCCGGTCGAGGGCCTCGGCGTTGAGGATCCAGTCGCCGAGGAACGCGGTGAAGTGCTCGATGCCCGCGATGATCGCGACCCGCTCGACGAGATACGCCCGCCGCCGGCGGCGGCTGAGGCCCGGCTTGTCGCCGAGTACGTGCTGGAAGAGGTATTCGACCTGCGCCAGATACGGCTCGATGCGCACGTCCTTCGCCATCAGGTGGTCCAGCACGCCCTGGTGCGCCTCGGCGTGCATGGCCTCCTGGCCGGTGAAGCCGAGGACGCGGGCGCGCAGTTCCTCGTCCTTGATCAGCGGCATCGTCTGCTGGAAGACCTTCACGAACCAGCGCTCGCCCTCGGGGAGCAGCAGGTGCAGGACGTTGATGATGTTCGTGGCGTGCGGCTGGCGGGGGATCCAGTGCAGCGGCAGCGACTCCCAGTCGAAGTGGACGTCGCGCGGGGTCAGGACCAGGTCGTCGTGCTCATCGCTCTTCTTCATAGCGGCTCCAGCCGGCGGCTCGGCTTATTGAGGGTTACTCAACAGTAGAGACTGTTGAGTGGCTGTCAATAGACTGGGCGCATGGAACGACCGCGCTCGCGCTCCCGCACCTCTTCGCGCTCCCGCATGCTCCCGGGCGACCGGCAGCAGCAGATCCTCGACGCCGCCCGTCGGATCCTGGAGCGCACGCCGATCGACGACGTCTCGGTGGAGGCGGTGGCGGGGGAGGCCGGGGTGTCGCCCGGCCTGCTGTTCCACTACTTCGGCTCGCAGCGCAAGTTCCGCCAGGCGGTGCTGGAGATGGCGGCGACCGAGCTGCTCGAGCACGTACGGCCGGATCCGAAGGAAAGCCCGCGGGAGCAACTGCGCGCGGGCATCAGGACCTTCATCGATTACGTGTCCCGGTTCCCGACGATCTATCAGGCGGTGACCCGGCTGAACCGCGGCGCCGACGTCCGCGCGCTGCACACCAGCTCGCGGGCGGCGATCGGCGGCTGGATCGTCGGCGCGATCGAGGGGGTGGGCGTCGAGCTGACCCCGGCGGTGCGGCTGACGGTGACCGCGTGGCTCGCGTACATGGAGGAGGCCGTTCTCGGCTGGCTGGCGGCGCCGGAGATCAGCAAGGCGGAGCTGGCGGGGCTGTGCGAGCGGAGCTTCTATCTGCTGGCGCGGGGGGCGCTGGACGACGACGAGCGGTGGGCGGAGATCGAGGAGCTGCTGGACCGGAAGCCGGACGCCTAGTCCGCGTCGAGGGTCACGCTGAAGGAGAACTTATCGCCGCGGTAGCGGATCCGGGCCACGTCCACGACCCGGCCGTCCGGGTCGTAGAGCACGCCCGTGTAGTACAGCACCGGGCTCACCAGCGGGACTTCGAGCAGCCGCGCCGTCTCCGGGTCGGCGAGGCGGGCCTCCACGGTGTCCGTGATACGGGCGATGCGGACGCCGACGACGTCGCGCAGCACCTTGGTCATCGGCCAGCGCTCCAGGTCCGCGACCTTGATGGCGTCCGCGTATTCCGCCCGGACCGCGTTCTCCGCCCAGTTGACCGGCTCGCCGGTCTCCGCGTCGCGGCGGAGACGGCGGTAGGTCATCACCTCGTCCGTGTCCGGGAAGTAGTCCCGGACATCGTCCGGGACAGGGGCCAGGCCGTGGCCCAGGACCGTCGCCGGGTCGCCGGACTGCTGGGCCACGATCGCGTCGACCGAGCCCAGCAGCCGGACCGGCGTCGCCCGCCGGGCGCCGGCGGCGATGAAGGTGCCGTGCCGGCGGTGGCGGGTGATCAGGCCCTCGGACTCCAGCTCCTTGAGCGCCTGGCGGAGCGTCAGCACGCTGACCCCGTAGTGCTGGGCCAACTGCTCCTCCGTGGGCAGCCGGAGCGGGGAGTCGGGCGGGCGGCCGAGGATGGACGCCCGCAGCGACTGCGAGATCTGGTACCAGAGCGGGAGCTTGCGGTTCAGCTCCAGGGAGTCCGGGGCGAACGTGCTCATGGCCGGAAGTTCTTCGCCAGCCCCAGCCACACATCGTCGTAGCCGCGCTGCAGGTGCTCGGCGTGCGCGGCCTGCGGCGTGAGCGTGACGGGCCAGCGGGTCTCGAACATGAACGCCAGGCCGTCGTCGATCTTCTGCGGCTTCAGGTCCGCGGCCGACGCCTTGTCGAAGGTCTCCCGGTCGGGGCCGTGCGCCGACATCATGTTGTGCAGCGACCCGCCGCCCGGCACGAAGCCCTCCGCCTTCGCGTCGTACGCGCCCTCGATCAGGCCCATGTACTCGCTCATCACGTTCCGGTGGAAGTACGGCGGGCGGAAGGTGTCCTCGCCGACCAGCCAGCGCGGGGCGAAGACCACGAAATCCACGCCCGCCAGGCCCGGGGTGTCGGAGGGGGAGGTCAGCACCGTGAAGATCGACGGGTCCGGGTGGTCGTAGCTGATCGTGCCCATCACATTGAAGCGGCGCAGGTCGTAGACGTACGGGACGTGGTTGCCGTGCCAGGCGACGACGTCCAGCGGCGAGTGGTCGTACGTCGCCGACCACAGGTTGCCGCAGAACTTGTTCACCACCTCGACCGGGCCCTCCACCTCCTCGTACGCCGCCTGCGGGGCGAGGAAGTCGCGCGGATTGGCCAGGCCGTTGGCACCGATCGGGCCCAGGTCGGGGAGGGTGAAGGGCTGGCCGTAGTTCTCGCAGACGTAGCCGCGTGCGTACGCGTCGAGGAGCTCGACGCGGAAGCGGACGCCGCGCGGGATCAGCGCCACGTGCCCCGGCTCGGCGCGCAGCAGCCCGAACTCCGTGCGCAGCAGCAGCCCGCCGTGCTCCGGCACGATCAGCAGCTCGCCGTCGGCGTCGCCGAACACCCGGTCCGTCATGGAGGCGTTGGCCGCGTAGAGGTGGATGGCCATGCCGGTGCGCTGGGTGGCGTCGCCGTTGCCGCCGAGGGTCCACAGCCCGGCGAGGAAGTCCGTGCCGGCTTCCGGCTCCGGGAGCGGGTTCCAGCGGAGGCGGTTCGGGTCGGGGGTGGATTCGGTGAAGGGGGCGCCGGTGATGCCGCCGGAGTCGATGCGGTGGTACGGCGGGTGGGCGGCGGAGGGGCGGATGCGGTACAGCCACGAGCGGCGGTTGTGGGCGCGCGGCTCGGTGAAGGCGGCGCCGGAGAGCTGCTCGGCGTAGAGGCCGAGGGGAGCGCGCTGGGGGGAGTTGCGGCCGATCGGGAGAGCGCCGGGGACGGCCTCGCTGCTGTGCTGATTGCCGAATCCGGAGAGGTACGAAAGGGCCTCGGCGGCCTTCCGCGACTGCTCGACGCTGCTGGTCATGGCGCTCCTCGTATCGATTCCTATAGGTGACCATAGGAATGGGTCGCGGCGAAGGTCAAGAGCTGCGCCTCGCGCAAGGGGCTGGCCGTGGGGCGGGGCAGGCACTACCGTCACGTAGAAAGGAGCACGAGCGTTCGCTTAATGCTGCGCCGCCCCGTCTCTTAGGGAGAGCGATGTCCGACACCGCCCTGCGCATCTGCCCGCTGTGCGAGGCCACTTGCGGCCTCACGCTCACCATCGAGGACGGCCGCGTCACCGGGGCCCGCGGCGACCGCGAGGACGTGTTCAGCGCCGGATTCATCTGCCCCAAGGGCGCCGCCTTCGGCGAGCTGGACGGCGATACGGACCGGCTCACCGGGCCGCTCGTCCGGGACAAGGACGGCGAGCTGCACGAGGCGACGTGGGCGGAGGCCTTCGCCGCGGTCGAGGCGGGCCTGCGCGAAGTCCTCGACGCGCACGGCACCGAGGCGCTCGGCGTCATGCTCGGCAACCCCAACGTGCACACCATCGCCGGCGCCCTCTATCCGCCGGTCATCATGCAGGCCCTCGGCGGCCGCAACCTCTACACCGCCAGCACCGTCGACCAGATGCCCAAGCAGGTCGCCTGCGGCTACCTCTACGGCAATCCGCTCGCCTTCCCCGTCCCTGACCTGGACCGCACCGACCACCTCCTGGTCATCGGCGCCAACCCGGTCGTCTCCAACGGCAGCCTCGCCACCGCCGCCGACTTCCCCGGGAAGCTGAAGGCGCTGCGGCGGCGCGGCGGCCGCCTGATCGTCGTGGACCCGAAGCGCACCCGCACGGCGCGGCTGGCGGACCGGCACATCGCGCCGCGCCCTGGGACGGACGCCGCGCTGCTCTTCGCGATGGTGCAGGTGCTGTTCGAGGAAGGACTGGTGGCGCTCGGCGAGCTGAGCGAGCGGATCACCGGCCTCGATGAACTGCGGGCGCTCGCCGCCGACTTCACGCCGGAAGCCGTGGCGGCGTACTGCGACGTGCCCGCCGCCGAGATCCGCGGCCTCGCCCGCGAGCTCGCCGACGCGGACCGGGCGGCGGTGTACGGGCGGATGGGCTCGACCACCACCGAATACGGCACCGTGGCCAGCTGGCTCGTCGACGTGCTCAACGTCCTCACCGGCAACCTCGACCGGCCCGGCGGCGTGCTCTTCCCGCAGTCCGCCACCGGCCGGGCGCCGCGGCCGCCGAAGCCGGGCAAGGGCTTCAAGGTCGGCCGCTGGCACAGCCGGGTCTCCGGGCACCCCGAGGTGATGAACGAGTTCCCCCTCGCCGCTCTCGCCGAGGAGATCGACACCCCGGGGGAGGGGCGGCTGCGCGCCCTGCTCACCATCGCCGGCAACCCGGTCCTCTCCGCCCCCGACGGCGACCGCCTCGACCGGGCGCTGGGCTCGCTGGACTTCATGGTCAGCGTCGACCCGTATCTGAACGAGACCACCCGCCACGCGCACGTCGTGCTGCCGCCGCCGCGCCCCTCGCAATCGCCGCACTACGACGTCGCCTTCAGCCGGATCTCGGTACGCGACAACGCCCGCTACTCGCCCGCCGCCGTACCGCTGGAGCCCGGCCGCCCGGACGAGAGCGAGATCCTCGCCCGGATCGCCATGGTGCTCGGCGGGCTGCCGGTCGACGGCGATCCGGGCGGGGTGGACGACCTGGTGATCGGGCACGGGCTGCGGCAGGCAGTCGGCGACCCGCACTCGCCGGTGCACGGGCAGGACCCGGACGCGCTGGCCGGACGGCTGACCGGGGCCACCGGATACGAGCGGCAGCTCGACCTGCGGCTGCGGCTCGGCCCGTACGGAGAGGGCTTCGGGGCCGACCCGGAGGGGCTGACGCTCGACCGGCTGAAGGCCAGCCCGCACGGCATCGACCTCGGGCCGCTGAAGCCGCGGCTGGGGGAGATCCTGCGGACGCCGTCGGGGAAGGTCGAGCTGTGCCCGGCGCCGGTCGCCGCGGATGTGCCGCGTTTGCGGGCGGCGCTGGCGGTACGGGCGAACGGCGGTCTCGTGCTGATCGGCCGCCGCCATCTGCGGTCCAACAACAGCTGGATGCACAACGTCCCCGCGCTGACCGGCGGCTCCAACCGCTGCACGCTGCAAGTCCACCCCGAGGACGCCACCCGCCTCGGGCTCGCCGACGGCGGTACGGCAGCGGTCAAGGGCGACGGCGGAGAGGTCGCCGCCGAGGTGGAGGTGACCGACGAGATGCGGCCCGGAGTGGTCAGCCTGCCGCACGGGTGGGGGCACGACCGGCCGGGTACGCGGATGCGGGTCGCGGCGCGGGCGCCCGGGGTCAATGTCAACCAGCTGCTCGACGGCAGCCGCCTCGATCCGCTCTCCGGGACGTCGGTGCTGAACGGGTTCCCGGTTCAGGTCTCACCTGCGTGAATGCTCTGACCTGGGGTTTTGCTCGTTTTGGTCTCGGCTGAACCCCTTGTCCGAAGATGTAAGCGCTGCTTAACGTCGTCGTCATCGCGTTCAATGTCGCACGTTAGGCAGTCCCCCCATGCTGACAATCCTCGGCTTTGCCATGATCGCGTGTTTCCTCACGCTGATCATGATGAAGAAGATGTCCCCGATCGCCTCCCTGGTGCTCATCCCGGCGGTCTTCTGCGTCATCGCGGGGAAGGGCGCGCACCTCGGTGACTACGTCATCGACGGCATCGCGGATCTTGCGCCCACCGCCGCGATGCTGATGTTCGCGATCATCTTCTTCGGGATCATGATCGATGTCGGGCTCTTCGACCCGATCGTCCGCGGCATCCTGAAGTTCTGCAAAGCGGACCCGCTGAGGATCGTCATCGGCACCGCGGTGCTCGCCGCGATCGTGTCGCTGGACGGCGACGGCTCCACCACCTTCATGATCACGGTCTCGGCGATGCTGCCGCTGTACCGGAAGCTGAAGATGAGCCTCGTCGTGCTGACGGGCGTCGCCGCCACCGCGAACGGCGTCATGAACACCCTCCCGTGGGGCGGCCCCACCGCCCGCGCCGCCACCGCGCTGAAGCTGGACGCGAGCGACATCTTCGTGCCGATGATCCCGGCGCTGGCGATGGGCCTGCTGTTCGTCTTCGTCCTCGCGTACTTCCTCGGCCTCAAGGAGCGGCGCCGGCTCGGCACGCTGACGCTGGACGAGGTGCTGGAGCCGGAGCCGGAGACCGTGCTGGTCGGCGCCGGCGGCGGCGAGGACCGTACGAAGAAGGGCACCGGCGGCGCGGGGAGCGGAACCGACGCCGACGGGTCCGAGGAGGACCGCAGCTCGGTCATCCTCGACCCGAACCGGCCGACGCTGCGGCCCAGGCTCTACTGGGTCAACGCCGCCATGGTCGTCGCGCTGCTCACCCTGCTGATCATGGAGGTGCTGCCGATCCCGGTCCTGTTCCTCCTCGGCGCCGCCCTCGCGCTCACCGTGAACTTCCCGCACGTGGCGCAGCAGAAGGAGCGCATCGCCGCGCACTCGGACAACATCATCAACGTCTCCGGCATGGTCTTCGCCGCCGCCGTCTTCACCGGCGTGCTGACCGGCACCGGCATGGTCGACGAGATGGCCAAGACCGTCGTCGGCGCCATCCCGGACAGCATGGGCCCGCACATGGCGCTCATCACCGGCATCCTGTCGATCCCGTTCACGTACCTGATGTCGAACGACGGCTTCTACTTCGGTGTCGTCCCGATCCTCGCCGAGGCCGGCGCGCACCACGGCGTCGACCCGGTCGAGATCGCCCGGGCCTCGCTGGTCGGCCAGCCGCTGCACATGTCCAGCCCGCTGGTCCCGGCGGTGTACGTGCTCGTCGGTCTTGCGAAGGTGGAGTTCGGCGACCACACCAGGTTCACCGTGAAGTGGGCCGTGCTGACCTCGCTGGTGGTGCTGGGCGCGGGTCTGCTGTTCGGAATCGTGTGAGGTCATAAGTGTCAGGACCAGGCACCGGGCCCGGCAGGGGCTGGCTGCTCCGCCTCGTGATCACCTTCGCCTTCGCGCAGGGCGCGGTGAGCATGGCGCGGCCGGCCGTCTCCTACCGGGCCCTCGCCCTGGGCGCCGACGCCCGCGCCGTCGGCATCATCGCGGGCGTCTACGCCGTGCTCCCGCTGCTCGCGGCCGTCCCCCTCGGCCGCCGTACGGACCACGGCCGCTGCGCGCCGCTGCTGCCGGTCGGCGTCGCGCTGATCGGCATCGGCTGCGCGCTCAGCGGCCTCGCGAACTCGCTGGCCGCGATGGCCGCGTGGAGCGCGGTGATGGGCCTCGGCCACCTGGTCTTCGTCATCGGCGCGCAGTCGCTGGTGGCCCGCCAGTCGGGCCCGGACGACCACGACCGCAACTTCGGCCACTTCACGATCGGCGCCTCGCTCGGCCAGCTCGTCGGGCCGATCGCGGCGGGCGTGCTGGTGGACGAGCGGGACGGGCACATGGCCCGTACGAGCGCGCTGGCGCTGCTGGTGTCGGCGGCGGTGGCGGTGTGCGCGTACGCCGCGATGTGGCGGATCGAGCGGAGCGGCGCCGGGGCGCCGGGGAAGGCCGGACGGGAGGCGGCGAAGGTCCCGGTCCACCGCATCCTGCGGACGCGCGGCGTGCCCGGCGGTATCTATACGTCGCTGGCGGTGCTGTCCGCGGCCGACATCCTCACCGCGTATCTCCCGGTGGTGGGGGAGGAGCGCGGCATCGCGCCGGCGGTCGTCGGCGTGCTGCTCAGCCTGCGCGCGGGCGCTTCGGTGCTGTGCCGGGTGGCGCTGCCGCCGATGGCGCGGCTGCTGGGCCGGGACGTGCTGCTGGTGGTGAGCTGCGCGCTGTCGGCGGGGCTGTGCGTGCTGCTGGTGATGCCGGTCCCGGTGTGGGCGCTGGCGGTGGCGCTGACCCTGCTCGGCTTCTTCCTCGGCGTCGGCCAGCCGCTGTCGATGACGACGGTGGTCCAGGCGGCGCCGCCGGAGGCGCGCTCGACGGCGCTGGCGCTGCGGCTGTCGGGTAACCGGCTCGGGCAGATCGCGGCGCCCGCGAGCGCGGGGCTGGTGGCGGGTGTGGCGGGGACGGCGGCACCGTTCGCGATGCTCGGCGGACTGCTGGTGACCGCGGCGGGGGCGGCGGGCCTGCCGCTCGTACGGGGCCGTCGCGGCCGTGACCGTGATGCAGCGCACGTCGGTACGGGGTGTGCGGCAGAAACTAGCACCGCTAGTTTGGAGGCCGGTCGGCGTACCCATCGCTAAAGTGAGCGCCGGCGCAGCAACCCGCCCCGGAGGGACGCAATCGTGCAAGCACACAACGCCCTGTTCATCAACGGAACCTGGCGGCCTGCCGCAGGCGAGGACCGTATCGAGGTCATCAACCCCGCCGACGAACAGCTCCTTGCCGAGGTCCCGGCAGGCAACGCCCAGGACGTCGACGACGCCGTGCGCGCCGCCCGCGCCGCCTTCCCGGCCTGGGCCGCCACGCCCCCGGCGCAGCGGGCGGAGCTGCTCACTAACCTGCGCGACCAACTCGCGCACCGCGCCGACGAGATCGCCGAGACCGTCACCGCCGAGCTCGGCTCCCCGCTCGTCTTCTCCCAGAAGGTGCACGCGGGCCTGCCGGTCCTGGTCGCCGGCTCGTACGCCGAGCTCGCCGCCTCGTACCCGTTCGAGGAGCAGATCGGCAACTCCACGGTCATCCACGAACCCCTCGGCGTCGTAGGCGCGATCACCCCCTGGAACTACCCGCTCCACCAGATCGTCGCCAAGGTCGCCCCCGCCCTCGCCGCCGGCTGCACCGTCGTGCTCAAGCCCGCCGAGGACACCCCGCTGGTCGCCCAGCTCTTCGCGGAGTGCGTCGAGGCCGCCGGCTTCCCGGCCGGCGTCTTCAACCTCGTCACCGGCCTCGGCCCGGTCGCGGGCCAGGCGCTGGCCGAGCACCGCGACACGGACCTGATCTCCTTTACGGGCTCCACCGCCGTCGGCAAGCGCATCGGCGCCGTCGCCGGCGCCGCCGTGAAGCCGGTCGCCCTCGAACTCGGCGGCAAGTCCGCCAATGTCATCCTCCCGACCGCCGACCTCGCCAAGGCGGTGAACGTTGGCGTCGCCAACGTCATGGCCAACTCCGGCCAGACCTGCAGCGCCTGGACCCGGATGCTGGTGCACGCCGACCAGTACGACGAGGCCATCTCCCTCGCCGCGGCCGCCGTGGCGAAGTACGTACCGGGCGAGCGCGTCGGCCCCCTGGTCAACGCCGCCCAGCGGGACCGCGTCCGCGGCTACATCCAGCGCGGCATCGCCGACGGCGCCCGCGTGGTCGCGGGTGGCCCCGAGGCGCCCGACGGCCTGGAGAAGGGCTACTACGTCCGCCCGACCGTCTTCGCCGATGTCACCCCGCAGATGGCCATCGCGCAGGAGGAGATCTTCGGCCCGGTGCTCTCGATCCTCCGCTACGAGAACGAGGACGACGCCGTCCGCATCGCCAACGGCACCGTGTACGGCCTGGCCGGCGCGGTGTGGGCGGCCGACGGCGCCGAGGCGGGCCGCTTCGCGCGGCGCCTCGAGGCCGGGCAGGTGGACATCAACGGCGGGCGTTTCAACCCGCGGGCGCCGTTCGGCGGTTACAAGCAGTCCGGCGTGGGCCGGGAGCTGGGCGAGCATGGCCTCGCCGAGTATCTGCACACCAAGTCGCTGCAGTTCTGACCAGCCCTCCGCCTACGCAGAAAAGAGATCCGCGCCCATGGTCCGCGCCGCCGTACTCCCCGCCGTCGACGCCCCGCTCGAGCTCACCGAGATCGACCTGCCCGCCCCGGGCCCCGGCCACATCCGGGTCCGGCTGGCCGCGGCCGGCGTCTGCCACTCCGACCTGTCGCTGGCCAACGGGACGCTGCGCCAGCCCGCCCCCGTCGTCCTCGGCCACGAGGGCGCGGGCACGGTGGTCGCGGTGGGCGAGGACGTCACCTCCGTACGACCGGGCGACGAGGTCGTCCTCAACTGGGCGCCGTCCTGCGGCGACTGCCACTTCTGCGGCCTCGGCGAGGTGTGGCTGTGCGTCAACGCGGGCGCGGCCGCCGCGGCCCCGTACGCCCGCTGGCGCGACGGCGACCTCTACCCCGGCCTCGGCACCGCCGCCTTCGCGGAGGAGACGGTCGTCCCGGCGCACGCCGCGATAGCGCTTCCCGCCGGCATCCCGCTCACCGACGCCGCGCTGCTCGGCTGCGCGGTGCTCACCGGATGGGGCGCGGTGCACAACTCGGCGCGGGTACGGGCCGGGGAGTCGGTCGCGGTGTTCGGCGTCGGCGGGGTCGGGCTCGCGGTCCTCCAGGCGGCCCGGATCGCGGGCGCGGGGACGATCGTGGCGGTGGACGTCTCGCCGGCGAAGGAGGAGCTGGCGCGGGCGGCGGGCGCGACGGAGTTCCTCGTCGCCTCCGACACCACCGCCAAGGAGATCCGCAAGCTGACCGGCGGCATCGGCGCCGACGTCGCCGTGGAGTGCGTCGGCCGGGCGGACACGATCCGTACCGCCTGGTCCTCGACCCGCCGCGGCGGCCGCACCACGGTCGTCGGCATCGGCGGCAAGGACCAGCAGGTCACCTTCTCCGCCCTCGAGCTCTTCCACTTCGGCCGCACCCTCTCCGGCTGCGTCTACGGCAACGCCGACCCGCTGGCCGACCTCCCGGTCATCGCCGAGCACGTCCGCTCCGGCGCCTTCGACCTGGCCGGGCTGGTGACGGACCGGATCGCGCTGGAGGGCATCCCGGCGGCCTTCGAGGCGATGACGGCGGGCAAGGGCGGGCGGGCGCTGGTCGTCTTCTGAGTCCTGTGCTGTGCGCGCTGTCGCGAGCCCGGGGATTCGGCCCCGAATCGACGCTTTTCAGCCCCGCGTTGGCAGGGGCGTGACAAGTCCCGGGGCGGCGTTGCTACGTTCAACTCGCATCACTCAACAAGTCAGTTCGCTCCCCCGGGTGCGAGCTTGCACACGGGGGAGCCTCCGGCACAGGGGGTATGAGTGGGAACGAAAGCAACGCTGCCGCGGCGCGCCTTGGTGGTCGCGGTAGTCACGGGGGTAGCGGGGGGCGTACTCGCCATGGCGCCGGCCCAGGCGGCAAAGCCGCAGGCCACAGCGCTGGCGGGCGACGCACAGACCTACTTCGCGGGGGAGAACGCGCTCCGCGTCGGCACGACAGGGGCGGCGGCGAAGACCACCGAAGCCGCCCGGGAACTGGCGGTCACCGAGGCCTTCGCCAAGGTGCGCGAGGACCGGCTGACCGCACGTAAGCAACAGAAGCAGATCGCCGACCGGGCGGGCACCGAGTTCACGTCCGCCGAGACGAACGTCGTCCCGGCCGGCGCCGTGCGCGCCGACGGCGACACCGCGAAGCTCCGCGTCGAGGAGCGGACTTCCTTCACGTACGCACAGGGGCAGGCCGACCCGTACGCCTACCGGGCCCGGCACGACCTGACCTTCACGCGCGACGGCGGGCAATGGCGCCTGGCCGCCGTGCACACGCCCGACGCCAGCGGTCTGAGCGTCCCGAAGAAGCTCTCCCCGGCCCAGCTGGACCGGGCGGAGCAGACCGCCGACACCATGCGGACCGCGCTCGCGAAGAACGCCGCCAAGCGCGCGGCCGCGAACAAGACGCGGATGGCCGGGGGCGGCCAGACCACGAAGGCCGCGAAGGCCGCCGGCTACGACTACCGCGCGATGGTCGACTGGGCGCTGCGCTACGCCCTGGAGGACCGGGACAAGCTGCCGTACACGCCGGACGAGAACGACTGCACCACCTTCGTCTCCTGGGCGCTGCGCACCGGCGGCTGGGAAGAGGTGTCCGGCTACTACACCAACGACGACGCGTGGTGGTGGAAGGACTGGTGCGACGGCGAGTGGTACTGCAAGCCGCAGCACAGCTACACCTTCGGCGGGGCGCCCAACTTCCAGCGGTTCGCGGTGAATGAGTCCGAGCGCGTGACCAACCTCGGCAATGTGTGGGACGTGCTGCTGGCGGACGTCGTGCAGTACGACGTACCGAACTACGGCGAGGAGCACGAGCCCGGGCACACCATGATGGTCACGGACTTCTCCGGCACCATGCCGCTGCTGAGCTACCACAGCTCGCCGGATGGCGAGAGGAAGAACAAGCCGCTGATCGACATCCTGACGGGCAACGAGGGCCAGGACTTCTGGGCCTATCGCACCTGACGACCGCGAGCCGAGCGGCCGCCGCCCTGCCGATGGCGGCGGTCGCTCACCGCTGTCCGAGGGCGTGGCGCAGGCGCTGCAGGTCCGCTGCTCCGTCGCCGTCCTGGCAGGGCAGGGTGACCTTCCCGTCGGCGCTCACCGGGTACGCCGGGCGGGGCGCCACGTCGTAATAGGGCCGCGCGCCTGCCTCCGGCTGCACTCGCGCCTGGCGCAGCAGCAGCACCAACTCGGTGGAGTCGGGGAGGCCTTCGGGGTGCAGCGGGTTCCATACGGAGAGCCGGCCGCCGGGTGGGCGGGTGTCGGTGAGGGAGGACTTGGCGGTGGCGCGGAAGCCGAAGCCCTGGGTGGTGCCGTTGTCCATCGGGATCCGCTTGTCGTCGCCGACGGTGACGTGGAGGGGCTGGTAGCCCTTGTCCACCCAGCCGCGCAGGTCGGCCGCAGCTTGTTCGACGCATGAGGCGGATGCGGGCGTGGGGGCGGCTTCGTCGCGGAATGTGTTGACGGTGGTGGTCCCGGCGAAGGCGACGGCCGCCAGCGCGGCCGCGGTCCCGGCCGCCAGGGCGGCGCGGCGGCGGCGCAGGGAGCGGCGGGCGCGGACGAGCAAGTCCGGTCCCGGCGTGGTGCGCTGACGCGGAGGGCCGGCCCGATCGCCAGAATCGCCGTCCGGCTCGGCCGCCGCGGACAGCAGCCGGCGCACGTGCTCGCTGTCGACGGCCGCGTCCGCGGCCGTGGCGTCACGCCTCTCGTCCATGCTGACCCTCCCGCTCGGCGGCCGTTGTGGTGGTGGTGAGCAGCCCCCGGGCCCGTAACGCGGAAAGCGCCCGCGCGGCGCGGCTCTTGACCGTGCCCGGTGAGCAGCCGAGCTGGTCGGCGACCTCGCGCTCGGTGAGCTGGTGGTAGTAGCGCAGCACCAGCACCGCCCGCTGGCCGGCCGGGAGCGAGCGCAGCAACTCCCGTACCGCGACCCGGGTGGCGACGGCCTCGTCGTGCCCTGGCTGCGGTACCTCCGGCAGCGTGCCCGCGGGCACCTCGCCGCTCCAGCGCCGCCGCCGGTCCTTGCCCAGCAGCCGCACCATGGTGGTCCGGGTGTACGCCTCCGCGGCCTCGGTCCTGCCGATCCGCCGCCAGGAGCGGTACGTGCGCAGCAGCGCCTCCTGCACCAGGTCTTGCGCGCCCGTCTCGGTGCCGGTGAGGAGCCGGCCGGTGCGCAGCAGGGATGGATAGCGGTTCGACACGAAGGCGGTGAACGCCTCGTCCCGGCCTGGCTGCCTGGAGTCCATACCCCGCCTTTCGTCTCCGGCTTCGGTGTCGCTGTCGGTGTCCCTCATCCTCTTAGAGACCTTGGCCCTGCCCGGGGGTTCCCTCGGGTCTCGACTGCGGGGTTACCCGCCGGTTAGGGTGCGCCGGTGACCGTACGAGACGACGCATTGCACGTGCTCACAGCGGTGCTGCTGACGCCCGCCCAGTTCCCGGCCGCCCTCGGCGACGACTACCCGGAGTCCTGCGCGGCCCTCGGCCTGCCGCCCGCACCGGAGGGCTACGGCCTCGTCCTCGGCCAGGACGGCGACGGCGCGCGCTGGACGGTGGCGGTGGCGGATGTGTCGGCGGTGGCGGTCGCGATCGCCGCGTGGGACTGCGGCATGGAAGCGGAGCTGACCCCGTCGGCGGCCGTCGCGTCGCTCCCGGGGTGGCCGCTGGAACTGGCGGTGGCGGCGCCGGACGTACCGGAACCGCACGATCCGCCGGAGGCGGCGTACGAGGCGGGTCTGCCGGTCCTCTCCCCGCCGGGCGCGGACGAGTGGGGCCCGGCACAGCGGCGGCTGGTGGCGGACGAGATAGCGCTGCAGTGGCGGGTGTGGCGGGAGCAGTTGGAGGAACCGGAGCCGAGCAGCGACGCGGGTGGCGACCCCGAAACCGGCCCTCCTGCACCAGGTCTTGCGCGCCCGTCTCGGTGCCG
>NZ_JAAKZV010000213.1 GCF_011044975.1 Streptomyces coryli
CCCGTCAGACTTCCGTAACGGCCTCCGCCGCGAACTCCTCCGCGATCGCCTTCTCGCACGCCGGCCGCATCCCGGCGGCCACCGCCTCTGCGATCTCCCCCAGCGCCTTCACCTGCTCCTCGGTCAGCGGGTCGAACAGCCGCTCCCGCACCTCCGTCACATGCCCGGGCGCGGCCTCCTCCAGCGCCGCCATCCCCGTATCGGTCAGCCGGGCCACGGCCCCGCGCCGGTCACCGTCGGCCGGACATCGGCTCACGTAACCGCTCTTCTCCAGCGCGGCCACCGCATGCGACAGCCGACTGCGCGAGGACCGGACCAGCTCGGCCAGCTCCCCCATACGCAGACAGTGATCGGGGGCCTCGGAGAGCATCACCAGGATCTCGTAGTACGCCACGGGCATCCCGGAGTCGCGGCGCAGCTGCCGGTCCAGGTGGGCGTTGAAGTCGTTGAACGCCTGCATGAAGGTGCGCCACACCTTCTGCTCCTCCGCTGACAGCCAGCGCGTCTCACTCTCATTCATGTGTCCAGCATAACCACTGCTTGAACTCTCAACTAGTGGGTGCTACGTTAGATGAGAGTTCAACGACCACAAGGAGCCCCCTCATGACCACCGCCACCACCATCCCCGGCTACCTGACCGGCACCTGGACCATTGACCCGATCCACTCGGACGCCTCCTTCACCGTCCGCCACCTGGGCATCTCGAAGGTCCGCGGCCGCTTCGACAATGTCGAGGGCACGATCGTCACCGCCGAGAACCCGCTCGAGTCCTCGGTCACGGCCACGATCCCGGCCGCGTCGGTGAACACGAACAACGACCAGCGCGACGCCCACGTCCGCGCCGAGGACTTCCTCGATGTCGAGAACCACCCGACCCTGACCTTCCGCTCGACCGGCGTCCGCGCCCAGGACGAGGAGACCTTCCTGGTCGACGGCGACCTGACGCTGCGCGGCGTGACCCGCCCGACGACCCTCAAGGTCGAGATCGGCGGCTTCGGCGACGGCCTGCAGGGCGGCAAGGTCATCGGCCTCTCGGCCTCGACCGAGATCAACCGCAAGGACTTCGGCATCACCGGCGGCCCGGCCGGCGCCGCCGTCAGCGAGAAGATCACCATCTCGCTGGACATCGAGGCCGTGCAGGGCGCCTGACGGCGCGGGAAACGCGAACAAACGCCGGACGGGCTGTCTCTCGACAGCCCGTCCGGCGTTTGAGGACTCCGCGCGAAGCGCGGATGCCGCGCCGCAGGCGCGAAGAGCTCAGGCCGACGGCACGTCACCGCGGCGGGTGCCGCTCCCCGGCACCGGCTCACCCGGGTCCGACCCGAGTCGCACCGCGCGGTTGTCGCCGTCCACGTGGACGATGCGCGGTTCCAGCGCCTTCGCCTCGGCGTCGTCCACCATCCCGTAGCTGATGATGATCACCAGGTCGCCGGGGCTGATCAGCCGGGCAGCGGCGCCGTTGATCCCGATCACGCCGGAGTCCCGCGGGCCGGTCAGCACATAGGTCGTCAGCCGCGCCCCGTTGTTGATGTCGACGACATCCACCTGCTCGCCGGGCAGCAGATCCGCCGCCTCCATCAGGTCCTCGCTGATCGTGATCGACCCGACGTAGTGCAGGTCCGCCTGCGTCACCGTGGCGCGGTGGATCTTCGACTTCAGCATGGTCCTGAACACGGCGTGACCTCGTCAAAAGGGAGTCGGGGACAAGCCAGGTTAACCGCCGGGTAGCCGTCTCCCCACGCCCTCGACCGGCAACTGTGAGCGAGAACACCGGCGCCGCACCCCCGCAACCCCACGGCATCCAGCCGAGTGCTCTGCCATTAACACGCGTGTCGCTCGTCCCACCCCCCGCCACACCGTGAGACCCATACGTCATGAAATATGACAAATGGGCTGAACGCGTCCCCATCCGCAGCGCCACCCGCCGTACCGCCCTCCGGGCCGCCCTGGCCCTGGGCATCGCCGGAGGCTTCAGCCTCCTGCACGCCCCCGCCCACACTCCCCGCTCGAACGCCCCGCTCCGCGGCACCACGGACCCCAAGCCCGGCGCCAAGCCCGCCGCGGGCGCGGCCGCCGGGAGAGCCGAGAGCGCGTACCGCCTCTCACCGAGCACCGGCGGCCCGCTCCGGCAGGCGGCCCCGGCCCCGCTGGGCGCTCCCTGGCGCCCCGTGGCCGTCCGCCCGCAGGCCCACGAAACGCTCCGCGAAGGCGGCCACAAGATGGCCCTGACCTTCGACGACGGGCCGCACCCCACCCAGACGAAGGCGGTCCTGCGGATCCTCCGCCGGCACGGCGTGCGGGCCACGTTCTTCGTCATCGGCGAGAACGCCGCCGCCAACCCCGACCTGCTCCGCGCCATCGCCGCGGACGGCCACCTCGTCGGCAACCACTCCTACACCCACCCCCAGCTCGACCTCATCGAGACGAGCCGGGTCCGTACGGAGCTCAGCCGCACCTGCGATGTGATCGACAAGACCCTCCGCCAGCCGCCCCGGCTGGCCAGAGCCCCGTACGGCATGTGGGACAAACGCGGCCTGAAGATCTGCGCCGCCCTGCAGATGGAGCCCTTCCAGTGGTCCATCGACACCAACGACTGGGCCGAGCCGGGCCGGCACTCGATCACCGCCTCCGTGCTCGACGGCGCTCACCCCGGCGCGATCGTGCTGGCGCACGACGGCGGCGGGGACCGCTGGCAGACGGTCGACGCGCTCGAGTACTACCTGCCCCGGCTGCTCGACGAGGGGTACACGATGGTGCAGCCCGCCTAGCCGGCGCCGTTGACCCGCGCGTCGATGTCCAGGGTGAACCGGAGCGCGTCGAGCACGCTCTCAGGACCGATCTCGTTCCCGGCCTCGCCGCGGATGCATGCCAGCACGTGGTCGATCATCGCGCGGTACTGGTCCGCCGGCGGCAGCTCCACGTCGCGCACGCCGTCGGGCGTGTACGCGGTGAGGGCGCCGGCCGGCTTGCCGTCGAAGCCCATCGTGGAGCGGGATTCGAGCACCCCGCCGCTGAAGGTGGCGGTGTAGCCGCCGCGCGCGCCCCACGGCATGGGCATCAGGGCGGATACGGAGGCGCGGGCCAGCGCGCCTCCGCTGCCGCCGTCGAAGCCCATGACGGCCTCGACGGCGGCGTGGTCGTCCTCGCGGGCGACGGTGGCGACGTCCAGCCGCGCCGGGCGGCCGAGGGTGCGCGTGATGATGTCCATGTCGCTGTGCATGGCCTCCAGCGGGAGCGTCTTGAGGCCCAGGGACGCGCCCGGCCAGAGCGGTGCGGTCCGGTTCCACAGCGACAGCTGCTCGAGGCGCCCGTACGTGCCCGCGCGGACGGCGTCGAAGAGCGCCCGGTTGGCCGGGATGAACCGCTCGAACATGTCCACGAAGACCTGCTTCCCGCCCCGCCCGGCGGCCTCGGCGACCTGCCGCGCCTCGTCGAGCCCGCCCGCCAGCGGCAGCTCGACCAGCGCGTGCTTGCCCGCGTCCAGCGCCCGCAGCGCGTACTCGGCGTGCAGCGGCACCGGCAGGCAGATGTCGACCAGGTCGAAGTCCTCCTCGAAGGCCCGGTCATAGTCCGTAGCGGCCTCGCAGCCGAACTCCCCGGCCACCCGGGCGGTCTTCTCCGGATCCCGCCCGAACATCACCACCTCGACGTCCCCGCGCGCGGCATAGACAGCCGCGTGCGCCTGGCCAAAGCCCGTACCCAGCAGTGCGATCTTCACGAGTGCTCCTTTACGCGTCCGGGCTTTCGACGCTAGGAGCCTTTTAGGACGGCTCACGTCCTAGCTCCTCGCGTGGCGGGTACTCGGCCACTCGGGAAGGATGGTCACATGAGGCGTTTCATGCGGCTTCTGCCCGTACTGCTCCTGGCGCTGCTCGCCGGGCTCACCGGCGGCGCGTCCGTGGCGCAGGCGCAGACGGCTACCCAGGACGATCTGCGGTCGGTCGCCGATGCGCTGAAGAAGAGTCCGGTGTACGTGCACCCGGACGCGCGGGATCAGATGTCGCGGGCGCGGCAGGACGCGCTGACGGATGAGATCAAGGACGCGAACCGGCCGGTGTTCGTGGCGGTGCTGCCGGATGAGCCGCCGTTCCGCGGCGAGGTGGCACGGAACCTGCGCGCGACGACCGGTATCGCCGGCGTCTACGCGGTGCAGCGCGGAGACCAGTTCGGCGCGGGGTCCGACCCCCGTGTGATGTCGCCGCGGGCACGGGAGAACCTGCTCAGCGCCGTTCAGGCCGGGGAGGGCGACGACGCCTCCGCCCAGCTCACCTCGTTCGTCGACCAGGCCACCCAGCAGGCCCGCGGCCGCGCCCCCTCCGGCTGGGGCGTCGACAGCGGCGGTGTCGGTACGGGCGGGGCGCTGGTGCTCGGGCTGATCATTCTGGCCGCCGCGCTCGGCACGTTCTTCGTCTACCGGCGCGGCAAGCAGCGCAAGGCGGCGCAGGAGCGGGCCGAGCTGGAGCGGCTGCGGGTGGTGGTCGACGAGGACATCACCGCCTTCGGCGAGGAGCTCAACCGGATCAACTACAACCCGGCAGACCCGGCCGCGGACAACGACTCCCGGCAGGACTACGCGACGGCGCTCGACGCGTACGAGACCGCGAAGTCGCGGATGGACAACGCGCGCCGTCCGGCCGACGTGCAGGGCGTCACCAAGTCCCTCGAGGAGGGCCGCTTCGCCCTCGCCACGCTCGACGCGCGGCGCACCGGGGCGCCGCTGCCCGAGCGGCGGGCGCCGTGCTTCTTCGACCCGCGGCACGGGCCGTCCGTGGAGGACGTGCAGTGGGCGCCGCCGGGTGGCGCGGCGCGGATGGTGCCGGCCTGCGCGGCGGATGCCGCGGTGGTGGCCGACGGCGGGATGCCCGACTCGCGGACGGTGGAGACCGCGCACGGGCGGCAGCCGTACTGGAACGCGGGTCCCGCGTATGCGCCGTGGGCGGGCGGCTACTTCGGTGGCGGGATGCTGCCGGGGCTGCTGATGGGCACGATGCTGGGGCAGATGATGTTCGCGCCGGGCGCGTGGGCGGCCGGCGGTGACTACGGCGCCGGAGGCGCCGAGGGCGGCGACTACACCGGGTCGGACTTCGACAGCGGCGACTTCGGCGGGTTCGGGGGTGGAGGCGACTTCGGGGGCGGCGGCGACTTCGGCGGCGGCGGCGGGTTCGGCGGGGACTTCTGAGCGGGGCTACGGCTGAGGTTCCCGCCGCCGTCCCAGCAGGTCGCCCAGCCCCTGCCGGGTAGCCGCCAGCACCACCCCGTCGCCCGCCTGCAGTACGTATCCGGGGTGCGGGGCCCACACCAGGTCCTTCTCGCCCGTGGCCAGGTTCAGGGCGACCACGCGCCAGGAGCCCGGCCGGAAGGCCTCCGCCACCGTGCGGTCCTCGAATTCCGGGTGGCCCGCTACTTCCACCGAGGCCAGCACCAGCACCCGGCGCTCGACGCCGATCGCGCCGATGATCTGGCGGCCCATCATCGCCCCGGCGAAGGACGACGCCGCCAGCTTCGACACCGAGCGGCTGCGGGTCTGGCCGAAGGGGTGGCGGTCGCGGAGGGTGCGGTAGACCGCCGTGGCGAAGGCGTCGTCGCGGATGCGGAGGACGGCCCGTAGCGAAGGATTCTGGGCGCGGGCGCCCAGGACGGCCTCCAGGTTCGTCGAGTCGTCGCTGGTGACCGCGAGCAGCGCCTGCGCGTGCCGGGCCCGGGTCGCCGCCATCACCTCGTCGTCCGTCACGTCGCCGATCACCGTGGGCACGTGCAGCCGCCGCGCCACCGCCACCCCGCGCGCCGCCGGGTCGGCCTCCACGCACACCACCGGGATGCCCAGGTCGTGCAGGCCGTTGAGCACCCGGGTGCCGATCTTGCCGAGGCCGAGCAGCACCACGTGACCGGTGATGCCGCGCGGCGGCCGCCGCAGCGTGGTGGCGGTGCGGAAGGTGCCCAGCGCCTCCAGCGCCGCCGCGACCAGGACCGGCAGCAACAGCAGGCCGACGAGGCCGGAGAGCAGCTGCAGGACCTGCCGCCCCGGACCTTCGCCGAGCGCCGGGTCGTTGATGCCGAAGAGGTCGAGGATCGAGAGATACGCCGAGTGCAGCGGCGACTCGCCGACCACGAGCGAGGAGACCAGCGCCAGCACCCCCACCGCGCCCACCAGCGCCGCCACCGTCCAGCCCAGCCGCCGCGACAGCAGCGAGCGCAGCGGCAGCCCCATCCGGGCGGGCCGCCAGGAGGGCGCCACCCGCTCCGCCTCCGCGGGCGCCACCGCCTCCAGCACCACCGTCCGCCGCCCCACGTCCGCGGCCTCCGCCGCCTCCTGCTCGTCCGGCAGCAGCCGCGGGCCCTCGGCCTCCCGGCCCGGCACCGGCAGCAGCGCGAGGGTGCACAGCGCCGGCTCCGGCTGCGGGCCGACCGCGACCGGGGCCCGCTCGGCGGCCCGCAGCAGCACGCCGGCCGCGCTGATCACCTTCGTGGTGCCGGTGACCGCGGCCGCCACCAGCGCCGGAGTCGCTGTGTCGGCGTCGGAGAGGACGGTGGTGTACGCCTCCGCGCCGGCCCCGTCGGCCCCGACCGGCGGGTCGAGCAACTCCTGCAGGTAGTCGCCGAGTTTGCGGTTGTAGAGGCGGATCACCAGGCGCAGGTCGGGGTTGAGGCGGCGGGCACGCAGGGCCGCGTGCACATTGGTCTGGTCGTCGTCGTAGACCAGCGCGAGCGCGGCCGCCCGCCGTACGCCCGCTCCCCCGAAGGCGCGGTCGTCCGGCGGGTCCTGCAGCAGGTGCACGTCCGTGCGGTAGGCGTCGCGCAGTTCGTCGGCGATGGCCTCGGCGAGCGCGTCGTCGCCGCAGACCACCAGGTGGCCGGAGGGCAGCGGCGGCCGGGCGGGCGGGATCTGATCGGGGCGTACGGTCACGCCCCCTAGATTGCCTTGCCGGCCGCAACTGCCGCATCACCAACACCAGTCGGGTCAGCCCGCGACCTCGGCGGCCTTGCGTACCGTCTCCGCCAGCTCCTCGACCTGCCGGGAGCCGGTCTGCTCGGCCAGGGCACCGGACCGTTCGACGAGCTCGTCGACCGTGGGCGCGCCGGGCAGCGGCTGCGTCTGGGCGCTGTCCGGGACAGTCCCGGACCCCGACCCCGACCTCAGCTTCGTCTTCGGTACGGCGGACTCCGGCGAAGCGCTCGGCCCCGCCCCGTCGTCCGTCGACCGCCCGCGCAGCGCGTCCGCGAAGTATGCGGCGAGCGCGTCCACCTGCAGCGACGTATCCGCCGCGCCCCACAGCCTGCCGCCCAGCGTGGCCGCCTCGACCTGGCTGGACTCCTCGTGCGGCGCCCGCGTCTTCGGGTCCAGCCAGCGCACGGTCGCGGTGGCGACGTGCCCGCCCGCGCCCTCCTTCAGCCGGACCGCGTACAGCGCGGTGACGGTGTGGCCAGGCCCGATCTCGCCGCCGTCGACGGCGTCGTTGCGGAAGTCCTGGTCCGCGACCTGACGGTTCTCGTAGCCGATGAGCCGGTGGTCGGCGACCGTCTGCGGGTCGAAGGCCACCTGCGCCTTGGCGTCCCTGGCGCGCAGCTCGATGTGCCGCGGCAGCTCCTCGGTGAAGACCCGGCGGGCGGACTTCCGGTCGGATACGTAACTGGTGTGGCCGTCACCGCGGTTGGTGAGCCGCTCCATGAAGGCGTCGCCGTAGTCGCTGCCGACGCCGACGCCGAAGAGGGTGATGCCGTGCGCGCGGCGGGCGTCCGCGATGCGTTCGAGGATGTTGTCGGCGTCGGTGGCGCCGGTGTTGGCGAGCGCGTCGGAGAGCAGCACGACGCGGTTGGTGGTGCCCTCGCGGACGCCGTCGACGGCGACGTCGTAGCCCTGCCGGATGCCCGCCTCGACGTTGGTGCTGTCGGTGGGCCGCAGCTGCTCCACGGCGTCGCGCATCCGCTCCCTGCCGCCGTCCCCCATCGGCGTCATCGGCAGCACGGTGCGGGCCTCGTCGGAGAACGCGACGATGGCGGCGGAGTCCTCCGCGCGCAGCTCGCCCGCGGTGGTGTCCAGCGCGTCCCGTACGAGATCGAGCCGGCCCGTCTCGGACATCGAGCCGGAGACGTCCACGACGAAGGTGAGCGAGGCGGGCGGCCGGCGGGTCCGCTCGGCGTCCTGGGTGGCCAGCCCGACGCGCATCAGCGACCAGCCGTCCTGGCCGGTCCGCGCGCCGTCGGTGGAGACGGAGAAGCCATTGCCCTCGGGCCGCGGGTAGTCCTGCCGGAAGCTGTTGACGAACTCCTCGTGCCGCACGGTCTCCGGCGCCGGCAGCCGGCCCGCGGCGATGGTGCGGCGGGCGTAGCTGTACGAGGCGGTGTCGACGTCGAGGCCGAAGGTGGACAGCAGGTCGGGCTGCTGGGTGGGGGCGATGCCCTTCTGCTCCTGGGCGGCGTCACCCTGGTCGCGCGGCTCGCCGTCGAAGCCGCCGGCGGGCGGGGGCGGCGGTGCGGCACCTTCCCCCTTACTGGCGGCGTCCTGGTTGGCGCCGCCGCCTCCCGTACACGCGGCCAGCAGGACGGCGGCGAGCGCGGCCGCCACGGCCATGATGAATCTGCGCATGATCCTCCCCCTCGGTGAGCCGGGCGTCGCTGTGACGGGGGAGGCGGAGGATCGGTTTCGGACGTGCCCGGATCGTAATCAACGGGCACGCACCAGCGCCGGACGGGCTGTCAAGCCCGTCCGGCGCTGGTGGACGAGGCGCGGAGCGCCAACAGGCCTACTTGCCGTCCTTGTTGGTGTCCTCGATGCCCAGGGCATCCTTCGCCTTGCCGGCGGTGTCCTCGATCTTCTTGGTGTGCTTGCCGCCGGTCTTCTCGTCGACCTCTTCGGCGACCGTGTCGATGCCCTCCCCCACCTTGTCCTTCACCGAGCTGCTCTTGTCGGAGTGGCCGGAGATGGCGCTCTTGGCCTCTTCGGCCTTCTTCTTGATCTCGTCCATGAGTCCCATGCGCGGGGTCTCCTCGAGGGATGGAGCGGATGGTGGTCGGCGCGGACCTCCCGTACCGGGTGGTGCGGGGAGGTAGCAGACAGTGCACCGATAATCGAACGCTAACTCCGCCGGCCGCATCCCGCAGCTCGAGCGCCGCCGCCCGCCCCTCAGCGCGAGGTGGGAAAGCCCAGGTCAACCCCGCTGTCGGAGGGGTCGGGCCAGCGCGTGGTGACCACCTTCGCCCGGGTGTAGAAGCGCACGCCTTCCTCGCCGTAGATGTGGTGGTCGCCGAAGAGCGAGTCCTTCCAGCCGCCGAACGAGTGATAGCCGACCGGCACCGGGATCGGCACGTTCACGCCGACCATCCCGGCCTCCGCCTCCAGCTGGAAGCGGCGGGCGGCGCCGCCGTCGCGGGTGAAGATGGCGGTGCCGTTGCCCCACGGCGACTCGTTGATCAGCCGCACACCGTCGTCGTACGACTCCGTCCGGACGACGACGAGGACCGGGCCGAAGATCTCGTCGCGGTACGCGTCGCTGCCGGTGTCCACCTTGTCGAGCAGGCTGATCCCGATCCAGTGCCCGTCGGCGTGCCCGTCGACGGTGAAGCCGGTGCCGTCGAGCACCACCTCGGCGCCCTGCGCGGCGGCGCCCTCGACGTAGGAGGCGACCTTGTCGCGGTGCTGCTTGGTGATCAGCGGCCCCATTTCGGAGGCGGGGTCGTCGCCGGGTCCGATACGGATCTTGGCCGCCCGCTCGCGGATCTTCTCGACCAGCTCGTCGCCGGTGGCGCCGACCGCGACCACGGCGGAGACCGCCATGCAGCGCTCGCCTGCCGACCCGTACGCGGCCGAGACCGCGGCGTCGGCGGCGGCGTCGAGGTCGGCGTCCGGGAGGACCAGCATGTGGTTCTTGGCGCCGCCGAGCGCCTGGACGCGCTTGCCGTGCTGGGTGCCGGTGGCGTGCACGTACTGGGCGATGGGGGTGGAGCCGACGAAGCTGACGGCCTTCACGTCCGGGTGGGTGAGGAGGCGGTCGACGGCGGTCTTGTCGCCGTTGACGACGTTGAACACCCCATCGGGCAGGCCGGCTTCGGCGAGCAGCTCGGCGATGCGCAGGGCCGGGGACGGGTCCTTCTCGCTCGGCTTGAGCACGAAGGTGTTCCCGCAGGCGATGGCGAGCGGGAACATCCACATCGGCACCATCGCCGGGAAGTTGAAGGGCGTGATGCCGGCGACGACACCGACCGGCTGCCGGATGGCGGACACGTCGATGCGGCTGGACACCTGCGTGGACAGCTCGCCCTTGAGCAGCTGCGGGATGCCGCAGGCGACCTCGACGATCTCGATGCCGCGGGCGAGCTCGCCGAGGGCGTCGGAGTGCACCTTGCCGTGCTCGGCGGTGATCAGCGACGCGATCTCGTCGCGGTGGGCGTTGAGCAGCTCACGGAAGCGGAAAAGCACTGCCGTGCGGGTGGCGAGCGAGGAGCTCGCCCAGTCGGCGAGGGCGGCCTTCGCCGCCGCGACGGCCTGGTCGACCTCGCCCTCGGAGGCGAAGGCGACCTCAGCGGCCTGCGCGCCGGTGGCGGGGTTGTAGACCGGCCCGTTGCGCCCGGAGGTCCCGTCGGCGCCCTTGCCGCCGATCCAGTGGCCGATGTGCTTCATGAGGTCAGGCCTTTCTCGCTAGCGATCACAGATGCCTCCGCCGCTCAGCGGCGGATCGCGTGTACTCCGCGTACGCGGCCTGCGCCGCCGCACGTTCCGAGACCGACGCCACCGGTACGTCCCACCAGGCCTGCGCCGCGGGCGCGTGCTTGTCCGGGGGCGCCGTGCGCACGTACACGCACACCGGCCCCGTGGACCTGCGGGCCGCGCCCAGGGCGTCCACCAGGTCGGCGTACGTCTGCGGGCGGCGCACCTCGAGCCCCAGGCTCTCCGCGTTCGTGGCGAGGTCCACCGGCAGCGGGTCGCCCTCGTAGCCGTCGCCGCCGCGATAGCGGTACTGCGTGGCGAAGCCCTCCGCGCCCGTCTGCTCCGACAGGCCGCCGATCGAGGCGTAGCCGGCGTTGTCGACCAGCAGCACCTTGATCGGCAGCCGCTCCTGTACGGCCGTGACCAGCTCGCCCGGGAGCATCAGATACGTGCCGTCGCCGACCAGCGCCCACACCGGGCGCTCGGGCGCGGCCAGTTGGACGCCGATCGCCGCCGGGATCTCGTAGCCCATGCACGAGTAGCCGTACTCGACGTGGTACTGGTCGGCCGACCGCGCCCGCCACAGCTTGTGCAGGTCGCCGGGCATCGACCCGGCCGCGTTGATGACGATGTCCGACGCGTCGCTGACCGTCTCCAGCGCCCCGAGCACCTGCAGCTGCGTCAGCGGGCCGCCGCTCTCGCCCGCGTACGCCGCGTCCGTCACCTCCGCCCAGGCTGCCCTGCCGACCGCGATCTCCTCCGCGTACGCCGCCGGGACCCGGTATCCGGCGAGCCCCGCCGTGAGCGCCTCGAGCCCCGCCCGCGCGTCGCCCGTCATCGGCAGCGACGCCAGCTTGTGGGCGTCGTACGACGTGATGTTGAGGCTGACGAAGCGGACGCCCGGCGCCGCGAAGAGGGTGTTCGAGGCCGTCGTGAAGTCGCTGTAGCGGGTGCCGATGCCGAGCACCACGTCGGCCGTGCGGGCGAGTTCGTCCGCGACCGCGGTGCCCGTGTGGCCGATGGCGCCGACCTCCGCCGGGTGATCGTGCAGCAGCGCGCCCTTGCCCGCCTGGGTGCAGGCGACCGGGATGCCGGTGGCCTCGGCGAAGACCGCGAGGGCCGCCTCGGCGCCGCTGTGGTGGACGCCGCCGCCGGCCACGACGAGCGGCCGGCGCGCGGTCCGTAGCAGCTCCACCGCCTCGGCCACGGAACGCGCGTCCGGGACCGGCCGGTCGATCCGCCACACCCGCTCGGCGAAGAACTCCTCCGGCCAGTCGTAGCTCTCCGCCTGCACGTCCTGCGGCAGCGCGAGCGTGACGGCGCCGGTCTCGGCGGGGTCGGCGAGGACCCGCATGGCCTGCAGCGCGGCCGGGATGAGCGCCTCGGGGCGGGTGACGCGGTCGAAGTAGCGGGACACCGGGCGGAGGGTGTCGTTCACCGACACATCGCCCGCGTACGGGACTTCGAGCTGCTGCAGCACCGGGTCGGCGGGGCGGGTGGCGAAGGTGTCGCCGGGGAGCAGCAGGACCGGGAGCCGGTTGATGGTGGCGAGGGCGGCGCCGGTGACGAGGTTCGTCGCGCCCGGCCCGATGGAGGTCGTCACGGCGTGTGCGGAGAGGCGGTTCGACTGGCGCGCGTAGCCGACGGCCGCGTGCACCATCGCCTGTTCGTTACGGCCCTGGTGGAAGGGCATCGCGTCGCCGCCGGTCTCGACGAGCGCCTGGCCGAGCCCGGCCACGTTCCCGTGCCCGAAGATGCCCCACGTCGCCGCGATAAGGCGGTGCCGCTCGCCGTCCCGCTCGGTGTGCTGCGCGGCGAGGAAGCGGACGAGCGCCTGGGCGGTGGTGAGCCTCATGCGATCTCGCCTCCATCTGCGGAATCAGCAGCTTCTGTCATCGGCAGACGCGGATCCACTTGCCGATCGCCCCATTCGCTGCGGATCCACGCGTGCTCCGGATGATCGCAGATCAGCCATTCGCGGTCCACCCCCGGTCCGGCCATGACGTTGAGGTAGTACATGGCATTGCCCGGCGCGGCGATGGAAGGGCCGTGCCAGCCGTCCGGGATGAGCACCGCGTCGCCGCTGCGGACCTCGGCGAGGACGTCCGTATTACGGCCGTGGCCGGAGGGCGAGACGCGGTGGTAGCCGAGGCCGGGGGTGCGGTCCGGGCCGTCCGCGATCTCGAAGTAATAGATCTCCTCCAGCTCGGACTCCTCGCCCGGGCGGTGCTCGTCGTGCTTGTGGGGCGGATACGACGACCAGTTGCCGCCCGGCGTGAGCACCTCGACGGCGATCAGGCGGTCGCATTCGAAGACCCCGGCCGCGCCGAAGTTGTTGACCTGCCGGGAGCAGTTCCCGGCGCCGCGCAGCTCCACCGGGACGGCGCCCGCGGGTCCGTAGCGGGCGGGCAGCCGCCGCTCGCAGCGCGCGCCCGCGAGCGCGAAGCGGCCGCCGGCGCCGCTGGCGATCTGCGCGTGCGCGTCGCGCGGCACGTACGCGAAGTCGGTCACGGCGGTGAACGGGCTCTCCCGCCCGCCCAGATCGAAGATCTGCCCCTCGGTCTGCACGCTGCACCCGCCGCTCAGCGGCAGCACGATCCACTCGCTGTCCCCGGCGGCGAGGGTGTGCACGCCGCCGGGCGGGAGGGTGAGGACGCGCAGCGAGGAGTAGCCCCAGCCGGCGCTCTTCGGGTCGACGGCGAAGTCGTACGGGCCGTCACCGGCCGCCGTGCCCGCGCGGAGGTGGTACGGAGTGTCGTTCATGCGGACAAGCCTCCCCTGGTGAGCAGCGCTTCGACCGTAGCCGCGTCCGGCATCGCCGGGGAGCAGGCGAGTTCGCCGGCAACGTGCGCCCCGGCGGCGTTGGCGAAGGCGATCACCCGGCGCAGCTCCCAGCCGGCCAGCAGCCCGTGCACCAGCGCGCCGCCGAAGGCGTCGCCCGCGCCGAGGCCGTTGACGACCTGGACCGGGACGGGCGGCAGTTCGGCGGTGGTTCCGTCCCGGTGCCGGGCCAGCACGCCCTTCGGGCCCTGCTTCACCACGGCGAGGGTGACCCCGGCGGCGAGCAGGGCCTCCGCGGCGGCGTGCGGTTCGGTCTCACCGGTGGCGACCTCGCACTCCTCGAGGTTGCCGACGGCGACGGTGGCGTGCCGCAAGGCCCCGGCGTAGGAGTCGCGCGCGGCCGCCGGGTCCCGCCAGAACATCGGCCGCCAGTCCAGGTCGAACACCGTCACGTCCTGCCGCGACCTGGCCGCCAGCGCGGCCAGCGTCGCGCCGCGCGACGGCTCCTCGCAGAGGCCCGTGCCGGTCATCCAGAACACGTGCGCGGAGCGGATCGCGTCGAGGTCCAACTCGGGCGTCCGCAGCTCCAGGTCGGGCGCCTTCGGCTGCCGGTAGAAGTAGAGCGGGAAGTCGTCCGGCGGGAAGATCTCGCAGAAGGTGACAGGGGTGGGCAGCCCCGGCTCCGTACCGACGAAGACGTCGTCCACCCCGAACTGCCGCAGCTCCCGCCGCAGATACCCGCCGAACGGGTCCTCCCCCACCTTGGTGACGACCGCCGCCCGCCGCCCCAGCCGGGCGGCCGCGACGGCCACATTGGACGGCGAGCCGCCGAGGAACTTCCCGAACGTCTCGACATCTTCCAGCCCCACGCCCGTCTGCAGCGGGTAGATGTCGACGCCGATGCGGCCCATGGTGATCAGGTCGTGCGCCTGGGTCATGGGCTCCGGTCTATCCGGCGCCGGCGACGCGTGTCAATGCTTTGTCAGGACATAAGGTCAACGCCTCTCCAAGCTCCTGGACCTGAGGCGACACAGCCGTCACAACTGTCACGCTTACGCGGGTTCCCCGTAACAGCCGTACGACAGCCCCTCTCCCCTCGTCACCCAGCGTCGTTGGCCGGGCACAGGCTGACTGATCAACGCGGGCGCCACCCCCGGCGCCCCGCTGGGAGGTGCTGAATGTCCAACCGAACCCTCTGGTCGTACCGCGAGATCGCCGCGCACATCGGCGTGCAGACGGACACCGTCCGCTCCTACCGCAAGCACGGGCTGATGCCCCCACCGGACCGCGTCGAGAACGGCAAACCCCTCTGGTACGCGGACACCATCCGCCTGTCTCTTATCCACATCTCCGAGCCCAGAAGACAAGA
>NZ_JAAKZV010000214.1 GCF_011044975.1 Streptomyces coryli
TGCCCCAGCGGGACAGGTAGTACGCCGATACGTACTGATTGGCCGGGCCCACATCCGGGTCGGTCTTCAGCCACCAGTGGTTGTAGTTGCCCGCACCGTCACGGATCTCGCGGCCCCACGCCTTGCAGTAGACGTAGTTGGTGGCCTTGTAGAGCGTGCCGGTCTGGGACGTCGACGTCGGCGAGGCGAACACCGGGGCGTCGGCGAAGGTATCCACCCAGTACTTCGAGGGCGTCGGTGGGGAGCCGGCGCCGACGTCGAGGTAGTTCCGGTCGATGTTGATCGAGACGCCGCCGTAGGTCTCTGTCACCTCACCCATGTACTGGTGGATGCGCTGGTGGTTTGCCCACATGTTCGCGGGGACGTACGAGCCGGTGTTGGTATCCGCGGCACCGTTCCACCAGGCGAAGTGGATGTGATCCACCCGCGTGTAGGCGGGGTTGTCGTACTCCGAGGCCGCGTCGCGGATGCCGGAGGAGGCGCTGGAGTAGACGCCCGACAGATAGCCGCCCGCGTGCAGGGCTTCGGTCCACCCGGAGAGGTAGGACAGCACGGCGGCCTTACAGGAGGCGTTCGAGGCGTAACCCTCGATATCCGAGTAGAGCGCGCTGCCCGCCGGGATGCCGAGCGACTGGGCGGCGGAGATGGAGCCGTTGGCGGCGTTCGCGCCCTGGGAGCGGGCGGTGCCCGGGTCGGACGACATCCGGCTGGAGAAGCTGGTGCACGGCGCCTGCAGCCCGACGTCCAGGGGGATCAGTCGCCAGCCCTTCGCGGTCTGGTTGCTCACCCACGAGGCGGTGAGGTTCGGCTGAGCACAGGCCCGCCAGCCGCCGCTGATATAGACGCCGACGGCGCGGTACGGGGAGCCTGCGAGCCAGGCGTCCATCGCACCTTGCGACGGGGCAGTACAGGCATCGAAGCCCTTGCCGGTGAAGTCACCGGGCTGCGGGCCTACGGCCTGGGGGGTGGCCAGAGGGGCACTGGGAATGGCCTTCTTGGGCTTGGCATCGTCGCTGATACGTGCGGTGCCCAGCACCTGTCGTACATGTCGTTCAGTGGCGGTGGTGTGGGCCGCGGTGACGAGGACACCGGCGTCCTCGACGGCCAGCCGGATTTCGGAGTTGCGGGACTTCGCATCCTTGAGTTCGCGGGCGGTGGCGCTGGTCATCCGGGTCAGGGGCTCGATGTGGAGTCCCTCGGTGCGGCCCTTGAGACCGGCCGGGCAGTCGGGTTCAGCACCGGCTGTGCCCAGATAGACGGCCGGGGTGTCGAACCGTATGCATGCCGTCGGATGCTGCTCCAGATCGACGACCCGCCAGTCGGCGGGCACCTGCACCCGGTATCCGTGGTACGAAACGGTGCGGACGGCATCGGCCGGATCGGCTGGGGCGGCTGGGGCAGCGGCGGTGAGTCCGGCCATGGTGATGGCGGCGGATATCACGACCGCGGCGAGTCTTCGGCGCTTGCTGGTCACTGACGAGCTCCTCCGTGGAATGGGGTGGTACGGGGAGAACGCGGAGCCTGTGGGACGGCCGGGACTCTAGCCAGGGCGGTGGATAGGTGGCCAACACCGTAAGTTGAGCGTTACGGCCGCAGTCGAGCGGGAGGGGCTACCGCAGCCCACTCGGAGGCCGACGCCGAGGACCTGGGGCGGCTGAGTGCCGCCGTCTGCCCCCGCGTACCGGCTTCCCAGCCGCGGAGGTTCTTGCTGTCGACGAGACCCCGCCGGCTTCGGCCACGCTCCGGCGCCGTCGAACAGAGCAAGCCGCCCGGCCGAGCCGTACTGCACACACGCAACGCAAAGACCCCGCACACAGCGAACTCGCTGGTCACGGGGTCTTTTGGCGCCTCATGAAGGGTGCCCCCGGCAGGATTCGAACCTGCGCACACGGCTCCGGAGTGAGCTGCTGCTACAGAACCAAACATGGCGCTGACCTGCCACTTCTCTTGATCGCGTTCGACGCGAGCGGCCCCTGTTTCACACCTGTTGCATAGGCCGCCGTGTGACGGTTCGCGGGACCCTCTGCCGGAGGCCACCGCAGCCCCGTACCGTAGCCATCAGAACCATGGATCTCGGAGGCCCCTCATGAGTGCCGACACGTGGACCATCGACAGCATCGCGCACGCGCTGCCGAGCGCGGAGCTCCGCCAGAACTTCCTGCGCGAAGTCCATCTCACGCCGCGCTCCGAACTTGATGCCGTGCTGGAGCGCTGGGAGCAGGTCGCGATCCGGTGGACGGAGGAGGAAGCACCTCGGATCGAGCGGGCACGAACCCACTACGCCGAGCACGGCACCTTGCCTCCGGAGTACGAGGGTGAGCCGGTCGAGGAAGCGCAGCGCAACTTCGAAGCGTGGCGGACCCGGATGCGCGAGCAGAAGGGCAGCAGCGCCGCGTGAGCTGGTCGTGGAAGATCGGCCCGCACGACTTCGACACCATCTCAGCCCTCCCCTCCGAAGCTCAACCCCCGCTGCTAGAGCTGATCGACGCCTTGGAGGCAGACCCGTACGCCTTATCTGAGCCGTACGGGATAGACGACGGCGTGACAAGGCAGGCCACGTTTGGGGACGTAGGCGTCTTGGTCTTTATGGCGAACCCGCGCACAGAGCGACTGACACCACTGAGCATCGTCTGGGCGGCAGAGTGACGCACGCATAGTCAGGTACTGTATTGCTGAACAAGGTCACATCGACGGCAATAACCCAATAGCGGCAGCATGGCAGAGTTCTTTTCCTCGAAAAATTCGTCGTCGAGCGGAAGGCCCAGTCCGGGGATCTCAAAAGGACTAACTATCCGCCGCTCAACCTCGATTACCGTATTGGCCTTACGACATTTCCAGCAGACGTACGGATCCTTGTCGTCACCGTCGGATAGCGCCTCATCCCGGATGACCGTTTGCAGCCTCTCCAGGCAGAACCGGCAGGCAGCATCGTTCTGCTCTATGGCCAATGCGTGCTGCTTACACCATGGACACCTGAAGAGTGGGTCACCCACCGCCCTAGCTTCCCTTGTAATCCGTTTCATCCGGCGGTCCACCAGGGATTCCACATACCTCAGGCTGCTCTGGACCTCCGGGAAGGTGTCAGCAAACTGGGCAGCTTCAGGCCCACTGAGCGATGGGGCCAGATGCTTTGTCGTGAAGTCTAGGAGAAAGTCCAGAACTTCAACAGCCAACGCTTCTACCGCATAGACAGATTGCGCATGGGCTCCGTAGTGCTGCAGGGAATTCCTATGCTGAGCAAGCGTCTTAACCCTCTTGCGAATCGAGTCCGGTATGTTGATCCCAACGATTCGGTCCAGCCGGTCTAGCGCCGCCTCAGCGCTGCAACTCTCAAACGCTCCGGACTTGAACGCATCAAGATTCGCCTTCCCCGGCTCCCGAAAAACGAGCGACCAATGCTCCTGGATCAGCCGAACCTTCAACAAGACTTCCATGGCAGCCTGAAGATGCAGAGTTGCATACTTCAACGATCCAGCACCCTCGGACTCTTCATCCTCCAGATAGCGCAACGCACTGAGCAGATAGTCAACTCCATTGAGGACTGGTGGAAAATCGAAGCCTTGGTCCTCCGCCACAAAACGCCCCCCAAATCAGGTGTTCCCGAATATCTAGGCTCGATGATGCCATGTGGGCAACCAGTCGCGAGCGCACTGCCGATTTCGCACTGATACGCCCGAACCTGCATACATTTACGCCGCCCTTCACCGGGCTATGGGTGAACAAGTTCCATAGCCACTTGGTGGCCGCAGAGCACATACAGGCCCGGACACTCCGTCCGGGCTGCCTGCGTCGCGATGGCCGACTCTGAGCTACGCGGCCCAAGCGCCGCGATCGTCATTCCGGCTCTCCCCGGCGATCGGTACCGTGGGAGTCGCCCCTACTTGGCAGGAGGCCATGCTGCATGCGCGGACTTGGAGATCACCTCAGCATCGGCGAGCGAATCGCGTTCTACCGCAAGCTCCGCGGCATGACCCAGGAAGTGCTCGCCGGTCTGGTGGGCCGGAGTACGGCCTGGCTTGAGAAGGCTGAGCGTGGCCGGCGGAAGCCGCCTAGCATCGACATGCTTGCCGACCTTGCCCGCTGCCTGCGGGTGCCCCTTGGGGACCTCATCGGGCAGCCGGTGCTGGTAGAGGACGAGAAGCAGCAAGACGACGTGCCCGCCGTGCGCGACGCGCTGATGAGCCCGCGGAGGCTTTCGCGGCTCCTCTTCGGTCCCGAAGCTGAGGTTCAACTGCCCACGCCGGCACCCGCGGCCACGCTCGTAGAGCGAGCGTGGGGCGACTATCAGGGCGGTCGGCTCGGCGCCGTAATCGCTGCCCTCCCGCGTTTGCTGCAGACGGCTCAGGAGCTTGAGGACCGGGCAGCCCGCGGCGGGGAGGATCGGCAGGCGTGCTGGGCGGTATCGGCTCGTACGCACCACCTCGCGTCCACCACTCTCGCGAAGATCGGGGAATCTGACATCTCGTGGCTGGCGGCCGAGCGCGCCATGCGCGCCGCTGACGAGTCGGATGATCCGCTGGTGCTCGCATCCGCAGCCCGCTCCGGAACCCACGCGCTGCTCGCGAACGGCCGCTACGACGACGCCTTGGAGCTGGGCGAGATGACCGCCAGGTGGCTCACTCCGCGGGTGAGCGACGACGACCCGGAGGCGTTAAGCCTGCTGGGAATGATCCGGCTGCGGGCGGCCGTGGCATCAGCGCGGCATCGCGACCGTACGACGACCACTCAGCTTCTCGCACAGGCCGAGGATCTCGCGGAGCAGCTCGGGTCGGGTGAGAACTACTGGCAGACCTGCTTCGGGCCCACGAACGTCCTGCTGCACCGCCTCGCAATCGAGCTGGACCTGAACAACGTCGCGTACGTCGTGGAGAAGGGCGACATCTCGGTTGACCACATGCCACACGAGCGCAGCGTGACCCACAGGATCGACTTCGCTCGCGCGCTCTCGTTCGTCGGCCGTGGCGACGACGCGTTCCAGGAGCTACGGAAGGCCGACCGGACAGCACCTCAGCTCGTACGGAACAATCCCAAGGTGAGGGAGACGCTGCGCGACCTTGTGCGGCAGTCTCCCGTGACGGCGGGCGGTCGTTCGTCGGATGTGTTCAAGATGGCGCAACAGTGCAGGGCGGTGCAGTGAGTCCAGACAAGCAACGGGTCCTCGGCGTTGTTGGGACGGCGGCCGGCGGGGTTGAAGTGCTCCGTACCGGACTCGTGGAACCAGCGCTTGAACGAGGCTGGCAGGTGGCCGTAACCCTCACTCCGGCGGCCGGGAGTTGGCTGCGAGCCAACGGCGAGGCCGAGCGGCTGGCGAAGGCGACCGGGTTTCCCGTCCGTGACGAACCCCGGCTTCCCGGAGACGAGCGACCGCATCCGCCCGTTGACTGCTACGTCGTGGCGCCGGCGAGCGCGAACACGGTGGCCAAGCTCGCGAACGGCATCGCAGACAACCAGGCGCTTACTCAGGTCAGCGAGGCGATCGGAACCCGCGGAGTGCCGGTGGTCGTCTTCCCGCGGGTCAACGCGGCCCACGCCCGCCACCCCGCCTGGGAGCGCAATCTGGAGACCCTGCGCTCGGCAGATGTGAAGCTGGTCTACGGGCCGGATGTCTGGCCGCTATTCGAGCCTCGTGATGCTCCGCCGAGGCGTCCGCTCCCATGGTCGTCCGTACTCGATTACGCCGAAGCAGCCACCGCCTGAGTACCTGTTTGCTATCCCGGACTCCGAGTAGCCTGACGGCCGTAGCGAGGTGATGTGGCCGAGGACGCCGGACGCCGGTGCCCGGTCTGCCGTGAGAGGCTGCGGCCGGGGTCGCGTACGGGCGCCGTCTACTGCTCGGCGGCGTGTCGCCCTTTGACGGATCACCGGTTCGGGCACGCCGGTCTTCGCGGAGGCCTCGTGCGCGTACACGAGCTCGTCTGGGTAACGGTGGCGGTCCACGTGATACCTCCCGAGCACGCGGAAACCCCCGGTACTCACCGGGGGTTTCAGTCACCCGTGGGTACACGTGTCCCGTCTGCGATCAATGTGACATGCCGGGCCAACGCTGGTCAAACAGGACCGGGAAACCGACGAACGGCGCAGGCACACTCGGCTCTGACGCCTCGCATACCTCAATGTCGCAGGACTCCACTACGGTGGCTCCTATGGATGCCGCCTGAAGGCATCGACCAGAACGCCATGAACCTCGGCCAGGAACTTGTCCTGGGACGTAGCTGATTCTACGGCCGTATCGAACAAGATCCGGAGGTCTGATGCGGATCCACCTCGAAGGGTGACGACTCGCTGATCGACGCCCTGCCCCGTACCTTTAGCACTGACCTTTAGGGCGACTTCATCGGCATCATTGAGCCGAAGCGAGAAACCAATGTTCGCTACAGAACTGGTGACTTCATCGCCAGTGAGAATCCACTCAAGCTTCTTTGCCGTAGTTGCGGCAAGCAATTCTTCGATCACATCCATGTCGGACATCTATCAGAGTCCCCCATTCTCGAAGGCGTGGCTCGCACGCCCTGGGCTCACGCCCCGTGGCAGGGTAGCGCGGCGTGAGCCCTAGACGCTAGGTTGCTGCCTAGTTCGTCTTGAAGCAGTCGGCCGCGTCGTCCAAGTAGGCAGGGAGTGACGACGAGCGCTCGTGCGGGTCCTCGGTCCACAGATGATTCGTGCACGTGTACACATTCGGAACACCCGGCGATGCTCGCTCGTAGTCGTAAGTGTAGATCTTCTTCCCGCTCTTGTTTGAATATCCGGACGTCCTGTTTCTGAAGTCGTACTTCTCGAAGTAGACCTTCTTGTCGTCGTACCTTCCCTGCCATTGCAGGCGGCGCCCCTCGAAGTACTTCTTCTGGTAGAAGCAGTACCAATCGTCGCCGAAGGCTTGAGTTGGGCAAGTGTCGGCCTTCATGGGGTCAACCGACGTCTGATCGCCTTGCTCATCTGCAGGGATCTCATCTCCGCTTTCATCAGAGAGTGCTGCAACCCCATAGGTTTCACCTGTCGGATCAATGTCCGACTCTTTGACGCCAGCCGACTTCGCCATCAATCTTACGGCGGCGACACTGCTGGGAGCCGCCTCTACTTCACCTGGACGCGGAAAGGCGAGAATTGCCCTACCCTCATCCCAGGCAATCTCGTAGCTGCTTATCTGCTGCGCCCCTTCTGTGCGGGCAAGTGCCTCATTAATCTGCTTCTGGAGCTCGTCAGCCTCGCTACCGGACGCCGATGAACCCATCAGGAGACTCGCACTGACAGCAGTGGCAGCGGAAATTGCGAGAAACTTCGCGCGATTTGTCATCACAGTGCCCCCCACGTGATTTCGCGTTGATAGGCAGAGTTCTATCACGGGCGGATGACCTTCGCCACACGCGCGAGTAACCTCTACAAGCGGAATGCCGACCCATCAAGTAGGGCAAGTTGCCGCAGGAAGTAGTGCCGCCGCATCGGGCCACCTCGTCACCTTCGCCGGTTGAAGGGTACGGCACGTGAAGCCCATCATGATCAGTTCCCCTTGCTGTGACGGAGTGCATAAAACTTCGAAAGTGTCCACCCGATGGCAACAATGGGGCCGATGAAGTGGACAGCCAATTGCACAGCGTTGGCTTGGACAGCGCCGATGATGCCCATAAGCCTGCCGCCTGCGAAGACGATGACGCCGATGATGCAGCCGCACAGCACCACGGCGACGACCAGCCACATCACGACTTACAGCATGAACGCGCGCCGTTGTGGCGACAGGCCGTTCTGCTCGGGCAGCTGGATCACGATCTGCCCAGAGCTCGAGAAACAGGTACTGATGGGCCGTCAACCCCGTTGACCTGCAAGGAAAGTGGGCTCGGACAGTATGTCCGGGCCCACTTTCGTTTTCGAGCGGATGCTGACTGGCATGTCGGAGCCCAACGCAAGTGCATCGGACAGGTTGAGCCTCAGCGCCGCTGAGATCGCTCGACTTCAGGCGAGCCTCCACGCCGCATGTGACGCGACGGAGGCGCTGCTGCGGCGAGCGGACGCCCTCACTTCTCGGCTTGCTGGCGACCCTCAACAAGTCGTTCCAGGTGATCCATCCGCTCACCGAGCTGCCGGAGCGCATCGTGAATGCCGCTGAGCTCGGTTGCGAGGGCGGTGTAAGCCGGGCTGCTGCCGGGCTCCGCCCCCAAGGGGACCGAGGGGTCACGTACGAAGGTGCCTCTCCCCTGCTGGCTGACCACGAGGCCCTCGTCTCGCAGCTGCCCGTACGCACTCTGCACGGTGTTGAGCTGGACCTTCAGCTGCTTGGCAAGGTCGCGGGCCGGCGTGAGGCGATCCCCCGGCAGATAGCGCTGATCACCGATTTCGCTGCGCAACTGCGCGGCGATCTGCTTCGCCGTGGGCTTCGGCGGAAGAGCGCTGAGATCCATGCCACGAGCCTAACTGGCCTAAGTCAATCTCGTCTGCTGCCCCCAAGCACTTGACACTTCGGATTGACTCAAGTCAATCTAAGGGCGCGTCCCGCTGGGTCTCACTGATACCCACTCAGGCGCACTCGTTGAACAACTCCACAGAGCGATCCGCCGCTTGGCTCCGACAGCTGGTCGGGCGTGGCGGGCGGAGACCAGCCGGCCGAGAAGGGGCGAGAGCCCGACGATCATCGAGGAGACACGCAACCGGCTCTAAGAACCGCGTGGGAGTACGAGCCCGCCACCTCAGACCTCCGGGAGGGATCTCCCTGGAGCGAGCGGGACCACGCGACGCGAGATTCCAGGCGGAATGGCGTTCCGCCGCAGGCGATGCCCCGTGTACCGCCTGTCGTCACGCCGGTAACGGCGTGTCGGCAGGGAGTCCGCACGGGCCCCGATCAAGCAAAGGCGGCGCCCCGAGCTTGCACCTCCGGACGCCGCCGCGCAGGCACCTGAGATGGAGGAAACCTGTGAACACCATCATCGCACCGCACATCCCCGTACCGGCCGGTACGCTGGCCGACCGCTGCAGCTAAAACCCGCGAGGGCCTGGCGGACGGACTGGCGACCGTCGCGCTCGCCATGGTGGAGACGGGCGACGGCGCCCCGTCGGCGACAGAACTTCGCCTCGCATTCCGCTGGGGCGTCGTTCCTGGCAGGGAGGAGCAGGACCCACCGGAGGAGCTTTCGCAGGCTTACCTCTGGCTGCTCAAGCGCTCCCTTCCCGTCCCCGCGCTTATGGATGCCAGCACGCTCCGACAAGTGCAGTACCGGCTGTCTTTCAAGCTGGATGGAAAAGAGGCTGGAGGTGAGACCACCCGGCGCAGGCGGCGCGTACTGAACACGGCTGTTGAGTACGCCGTCGAGGCCAAGGAGCTGCCGAGTAATCCGCTTGGCCCGATCAAGAAGGTGCAGCGCGGCTCTTCCGCCCGCGTGGACCCACGAGGGCTCGCGAACGCGTCGCAGTGGGCTCAGCTCCACACGGCCGTCTCGTACATCGGGACCTGGGAGCGGAACAAGGGCCGCCGCCTCATGGCGTTCTACGCGGTCCTGTATTACGCCGCTCTGAGGCCAAGCGAGGCAATTGCACTTCGGACCACGGACTGCACCCTCCCGAAGAAGGGATGGGGAATGCTCACCCTCCGGAAGTCCGCTCCGGCCTCTGGGAAACAGTGGACGGATTCCGGCGTCCGTCAGGAGCAGCGCGGCCTGAAGGCGCGTGCGGCCGACGAAGACCGCCCGGTGCCCATCCCGCCCGTCCTGGTGCAGCTGCTCCGCGAGCACATCAAGACGTTCGGGACCGCCAAGGACGGCCGGCTCTTCCAGAACGAGAGGGGCGGCACCGTAGGCACCTCGTACTACTGGCGCGTGTGGGACGACGCCCGCCAGCTCGCGCTCCCACCCGAGAAGCGAGACTCGCCGCTGGCTAAGCGGCCGTACGACCTGCGGCACACCTGCATCACCAAGTGGCTGAACGCCGGAGTGCCGCCGGCCGAGGTTGCCCGCCGGGTCGGGAACTCCCCCGAGGTGATCCACCGCGTCTATGAGGGCTGCATCGACGGCCATCAGGAAGCGCTGAACCGCAGGATCGAGGAGGCCCTCAGCGACGACGAGACCAGCGTCCAGAGCAAGGACGAGGAAGGTGACCAACCCGAGGGCGACCGGGGCACGGACGACCTGTAGTACGTTTCGCGCCTATGGTTCGCTGCTGGACATGATGCGCACTGCTACGAACGTTGCTGGCCAAGTTGTATCACCGTTGATCGTGGCTGCTCGTGAGGGCATTCTCGACCGCGACGCGTAAAAGACGCCACGAGCTTCGAGATCTCGGAAGCCGACGACGCGGAGCAGCCGGCCGTGAACCAGACTGAGCAGAAGGTGCCCGCCACCGCAGGCGTGTAGCCCGACACGATCAACGCGATGCCCGCTCCCTGCCGTGAGGAAGCGAGCATCGGTGCGCCTGCTGCCGAGCTGGGAGCTACCAGCAGTACCTCTCACATACAAGGAACCCACATGGGTACTCCACGAGCACCTCAGCACCTTGTCGGCCAATTCGTTCATCTGGGGGCAGCAGATCGCTGCCCCCAGACTGCTCTAGCGCTTCTTGCAACGACACTTCGGGCAGTGCTTCCGTTTCCGAGAAGTCGCCTTGCGACGCCTCCCGAACTGGACACCCCCCACAGTGACCTTGCCATCGATCATGATCACGGTAGCAACCGCAATCACCAGGACCAGAAGCTGCAAGACCGAATCTTGCATCGCTGTACTCCCTCAGCTGACGGTCCCCCCAGACCATCAGGTAAGGGGGGCCTATCCGCCATGCGCGGAGGAGGTCCATCTAGCCGGAACTTGACCAGTATTAACCACGGTGACGCATCCGCACCAGATGTCTGCATGTAATACACGCCATGGGCCACCAGCCCCACACCTGTCCGTGAGTTGGTAGCGGCGCAGCCCATGACTTGGACTCGCGCTCTGAGCTTGGGAAACACCGGCGATCTAGGGTGAATCTTCGGCCTGACCAGCAACAGTGACCCAAGGGCACTCTCGCGAACGGCTCGCTCGAACACCTCCGTTGACCGCTGTTCGCCGATCCATCTGGTGCGATCTGGTGCGGCACCGGCCAGACCTGAGGCTCGCCTGAGATCAGTCAAGGACTTCAGCAAGGAGTCGGCCGGCCAGGAGGTCACCGACGAACAACTCAAGGCTTCCGGCGAGAGTCGCTACTTCACGATGGTCGGGTCGCGGCACGCGCCCGTGGGTCAGCGCGCTGCGCATGTCGTAACAGCGAGTGAAGAATGCTGCCGGAGCTATGCCTCCGTACGTGCGAGGTTCTAGGGTGCGGGCCAGCCGCCGCCCGGCCTGTCCGATTGATTCAGCCTCTAGCCATGTGAGGCTCCCTCGTATTGAGGCCCGTTCCGACTGGGAGAGGTCCGTGTTGGCTTTGGTGGCCTCGATCATGGCGGTGACGTGCGCTCTGGCGGCATCCGAGCGGGGTTGGGGGGCGAGCAGGGTCTCGACCGCCATGGTCAGCATCAGAAGCTGTGTGTCCGCCGATGGCTGGAAGAAGGAGCCGCTGTACAGATCGAAGGCCAGCCGCTCAGGACCTCCCAGCGGGTCGTGAAGCTGAGCGGCCTGTGTGAGTACTAGGCGGTTCCGCTCCTCGGGCGGGCGCTTGCACCCCTCAAGGGTTGGCATCGTGACGAAGCGAAGGCCCGGTTGGTCCTCGAAGACCGTGACACCCGGCCAGTCTCCCAGCACAGGGTGTCCCACTCGCTCGGACAACCACGCCTCGCCGGCCCTGGTCAGAATTCCGGACGGCTTCCGATCCCCAAAGTCGGCAGCGAGATGGAACCGGGCGAAGGCACGACTAATAACGTCGCGCCATCGATCGCTTTCCAGGGCAGCTTCGTCCTGGGTGGCGTAACCCTCGCCGAGGAGTACGAGTTTGGTGGCGTCGCACAAGCGTTGGTCTTCGATCCCTGAGGGCTTCAGCCAAACCCGTCGCTCTCCTTCGTTCAGCAGGGAGAACTCGGTCTCAGTTAGCCCGAGCAGCGTCCGGCTCGGCATCGTGAAGGGGAGACGAAAGCAGTACACAGGCTCCCCCCTTGAAAGCATTGCCAGTTCGTTGTGAGCCTAGTGCTTCAGCTGACTCTCGTTGAAGGTAAGCGGAGGAACCTGTCAGGTGGGTGGCAGGGACTGGCCTGTGCCACACGATCTTGAAAACCGTCGTGGCAGCAATGTCACCGTGGGTTCAAATCCGGCTCTTCGCAGTTAAGGGTGTAGTCCGGTCGACGCGTCGGTGGCCGGGTAGGGGTCGAGGTCTCCCGAGGATGGGGGTGACTATGATCTCGGGCTCGAAGTGCTCGGGCAGCGGTTGGAGCCCGATCGGGCGATTCTCCGGTGCCGGGTTGTCGAGCCCGACAGATGGTGTCGTCGCTGCGGATGCCCTGGCGCGGCCAGGGACACGGTGGTCCGGCGGTTGGCGCACGAGCCGTTCGGGTGGCGGCCCACGGTGTTGGAGGTCAGCCTCCGCCGATACCGTTGTAACGCCGCCTCCGACGACCCGGAACACGGACCGACGACGCGCCGCGAGCCGTCAGTCGCCGACGCTGCCGTCGATCATCTCGCGCAGGATGTCCGCGTGGCCCGCGTGCCGGGCGGTCTCCACGATCACGTGCAGGTACATCCACGTCAGCTCCCTGCCCCGCGGTGTGGTGACGGCGTAGTCGAGGCTGTGCTGGGCGGCGATCTCGCGGGAGCGGTCGCACTCCGCCTGGTAGGCGGCGATGACGTCGTCGAGCTTCTCGTTCGGCTCCAGCCGCAGGTCGGCCTCCGGGTCTGCGTCGGTCCACGGCGGCGTGGGCAGCTCCGCGGCGGGGATCTGCCCGATCTGCTCGGCGAACCCGCCCAGTTCCACCCACCGCAGGTGTTTGATCAGGCCGCCGAGGTTGGTGCCGGTCGGCACCGGGCTGCGCCGGGCGTCCTCCTCCGACACCCCGCGGGCCTTGCGCACGACGGCGTCGCGCAGGTAATCCAGGAACGTCTCGAGCTGCTCGCGCTCGCTGGCGGCTAACACGCTGCCGAGGATCTCACCGGGTCTAGTCATGGCCGGAACATAGCAGGCGGGCCGACCCTCGCACCGGGGCTATTTTTGGGCTCTTCGCAGTCGCAGTTAAGGGTGTAGTCCAGTCGACGCGTCGGTGGCCGGGTAGGGGTCGAGGTCTCCCGAGGATGGAGGTGACTATGCCGTCCATCTGGAAGACCTCGACGTGTCTGACGCTACCTTCGCCCGCCCTGACCTGACCACGTTCGCTCGTCTTGATGATCTCGGGCTCGAAGTGCTCGGGCAGCGGTTGGAGCCCGATCGGGCGATTCTCCGGTGCCGGGTTGTCGAGCCCGACAAATGGTGTCGTCGCTGCGGATGCCAGGGCGCGGCCAGGGACACGTGTCTGCACGTGTGCTCGCCTGCGCTGCGACTCGGCGCATGGTCAGGCCGAGTCAACCGGCGGCCACTGCAATTCCATGTATGGACAGTCCGGCCCGACCCGGGTGGCGGGCTCGACGACTGTTGAGCCGAAGATCTCGTCAGCCCATGTATCGGCTGTTGCTGAGACAGCACCGCTGCCCCTGATGACCCCTCGCAGCAGCCAACCAGGGCCTTCGCGGCCCACGAACCTTACGTCCGTCATTTCTCCGTCTTCGCGAGGGGAGGTGACGGGGACGCGCGCCCGGATCTCGTGACCGTTCCGGCCGACCAACTCTGTGGCTGTGCCCCCACGCTGCAGAATTTGATCATGCAGTTCTGCCCGTGCATACCCCCAGGAATAGGCAGCGTCTATGTCAAATACCTGCAGCTGCAGGGCTGTCTGACCGTTCACCAGGGTGACAGCTGTCACGATGCCGTCGCCGTTGTGGACCGGCCTTACTTCCACATCTTCGGCACGTGGCAGCTTCAGCGGTCCTAGATCAACCCACCTGTCGGCATCACTCATTACCCCTCCCGAGCCGCACATTACCGCGCGGCCGGCGTGGAGAGACTTTGGACTGGAGCTGCCATCCGGCGAGAGATCATGAGGGCCTAAGCTGACCGGCGACGGGGCAGGATTCACCCCTGCCCGGAATTGACCCGGTGGCCCTCATGATCGTAGAGGCTCGCCGGATGGTGGCTGTCTAAAGTCTCGGAGCGCCGGCCGCCCCAGCCACGGGGTTCTTCTCTCTCAAGGTGGTCTAGGCCGAGGAAGCGCCCCGGCTGGGGCCGCGCCGCGCGGGCGGAACGCCTGAGCGCGAGCGCGAGCACCAGACGAGGGCGCGCGGCCCGCTTGCGGGCCGCCTTGACGAAGCAGAGAAACTTTGGTCGCCCTAGGACGAGCTGGGCACCCGATGCGAGGCCGAGAAAGGCGACGGAGCGGCGACCCACTCCCCCTTGCGCGTTTCACGCCTGTTGCACAGGCAGTGATAACCAACGACAACGACCCGGACTCAGTGGGACTGAGTCCGGGTCGTTGATCAAGGCATCTTCGCTGGTCAGCAGCCTATAAAGGCTGGTGATCGCGGAGTGCCCCCGGCAGGATTCGAACCTGCGCACACGGCTCCGGAGGCCGTTGCTCTATCCCCTGAGCTACGGGGGCGGACGTCGCCGTTGGGTGGCGACGGGTAGAACCTTACCAGCTGCGGTGGGGTGGCCGTGAACTGGTTATTTGGTGGGGGCGGTGG
>NZ_JAAKZV010000215.1 GCF_011044975.1 Streptomyces coryli
CACCCGCACCCTCACCCGCCGAGTCCCACGCCGTACCCTTCCCCGAGCGCGCGGCGCCCCGCTCCGCACCCACCTTCTCCGCCACCTCAGCAGGCGCCGTCCCCTGCGCCGGCACCGCCGCCTCCCCCAGCCGCGACGTCCACCGCCGCGAGATCCACGCGACGCCGACCAGCACCGCGACCAGACCCACCTTCACCAGCAGCAGCTGCCCGTACGTCGTCGAGGTCAGCGCGCCCCACGACCCGACCCCGCGCCATGCCTGATACAGCCCGGTGACGACGAGCACCACGACACTGCCGAACGCCAGCGCCGAGAACCGCCGCACGACCTCCCGCTCCACCGGCGGCCCGCTCCGCATCGACACCGCCAGCGAAGCCAGCCCGCCGAGCCACACCGCCACCGCGAGCAGATGCACCGCGGTCACCGGCATCGCCAGCCACGGCTGGATCCCGGCCGAGGCGTGCTCCGCCATCGCCCAGGTCGCCGCCAGCCCGGCGGCCACCACGGCGCCGCCGATGCCGAGCCCGTACGCGAGATCGCGCCGCTCGCTCTCACTGCGGTCCGAGTCCTTACCGGAGCCGTCGCGCCCGCGCTCGTACGACCCGAAGAGCACCGAAAGGAACACCGCCGCCGCGCCGAGCAGCAGCAGCCGCGACAGCAGCGCCGCCCCCGGCTTGGTCGCGAGCACCTCGCGGGTCTCGGCGAGCCCGAAGCCCGCGCCCGTATACGGGCCGCGGAGCAGCAGCAGCGCCACCGTCGCGGCGAAGAGCAGCACCCAGCCGCCGGCCGCCAGCCGGCGCACGGCGGGCGAGCGGCCGCCGCACCAGCCGGCGAAGACGCAGGCGCCGACCATCAGCACGAAGCCGCCGTACGCGATGTACCGGCCGGTGTCATAGAGCGTCTTGACCCCGCCGTCGGAGGCACCGGAGCCCACCGTCACCGACGTCTTGGACTCCTTCCCGATCGAGAAGGTGAACGCCCCGGCCACCGGGTGGCTGTCGGCCGAGACCGCCTTCCAGGCGACGGTGTACGTGCCCTCGGGCAGCCCGCTGCGCAGCGCGACCGCCGCGGACGCGGCCTTGCCGCCGACGTGGTGCGGCTCGCCCTTGGCGACGTCGTTGCCCTTGGGGTCCAGTACCCGCACCGAGTCGGCGGAGAGCTGGACGCCCTCGGAGAAGGACAGCGAGATGTCCTTCGGCGCGGTCTTGACCACCGCGCCGTCCTGGGGATCGGTGCCGGTCAGCGCGGCGTGGGCGGCGGCGGGCGAGGCGCCGAAGAGCCCGCCCGCGAGCGCGCACAGCAGCGCGCCGAGGAGGGTGGCGGCCATCCGCCGGGGCCGGGGCGGTCGGGGCGCGGTCCGGGAAGTCATGCCGCTCAGTCCTTCTTCGGCGGTCGGTACGTGGTGGGCTCGACCGGCACCTCGACCTTGATCGGCTCCGACCTGGCGAAGTGCAGGGTGAGGGTCACCTTCTCACCGACCTTCGGCTTGCGGCCGAGCTTCTCCAGCATCAGGTGGTTGCCGCCGCGGGCGAGCTCGAGCTTGCCGCCGGCGGGGACGTCGAGCTGTTTCACCTGCTTCATGGTGTTGTTCTCGGTGGTGTGCAGGGTGACCTTGCCGGCGAGGGCGGTGGTGACGGAGGTGAGCTCGTCGTCGGCGTCGCCGTCATTGCGTACGGTCACATAGCCGGCGGCCATGTCCTCCATGAGCGGCTGCGGTACGAACCCGTTCAGGGCGTGCAGTTCGGGCTTGCCGTCGCCGCCGGAGCAGGCGGCGAGGGCGGTGAGCAGGATCCCGGCCGCGGCGAGGGCGGCCGGTCGTGCGTGGTTCACGGTGTCTGCCCCTTGATGAGCTTGGGCATGTCCTTGGCGTACTGCTCGGAGTCGACCCCGGCCAGGTAGATGACGTGCGCCTTGTCGTCCTTGGGGGAGTACGCGAGCACCTCGGAGCTGTGGCCGACGGTGTAGGAGCCGTCCTTCTGCTTCTTCGGCTTGTCCATGAAGATGCCGACGGTGCGGGCGCCGGCCTCGATGGTGTCCCAGTCCCCGGTCAGCCCGATGAAGTCCTTGTCCTGCATGCCGAGCCACTTCTTCAGCCGCTTCTCCGTGTCCCGCTTCGGGTCGGTGGTGACGAAGACGACCTGCAGCTTGTCCTGCTCGGCCTTGGGCAGCTTCGACTTGGCCAGGGCGATGTCGCTCATGATGACCGGGCAGACGTCCGGGCAGTGGGTGTAGCCGAAGAAGAGCAGGGTGGGCTTGCCCTTGGTCTCCTTGATCAGGTCGTACTTCTTGCCGTTGAAGTCATTGAGGATCAGGTCCGGCTTTTCCTTGGGGGTGTCCAGGACGGTGCCGGCCTTCTTGGCGCTGTTGTTGCCGCCGGAGATCTCGACGGCGGGCTTGGCCTCGTCGCCGGAGGAGCAGGCGGTCGCGCCCGCGGTGATCAGCAGGGCGGCCGCGAGTGCGGTCGCGGCCCTGAGGGGTGAGATGCGCATGTGGCGTTCTCCGTAGAGGGGTTACGGGGCCCGCCGGGCCGGGGCTGGTGCGGTCTGCACCTGCCCCGGCGGTCGGCGAGCCGGCGGGATCAGGCGGACTTGCGGCGGGCGAGCAGGCCGAAGGCGACGCCCGCGGCGCCGACCACGATGCCCACGATGCCGAGCGCGCGGGCGGTCGTGTCGCTGCCGCCGTCGTTGCTCTCGGCACCGGCGTTCGCGGTGTCGCCGCCCTTGTCGTCGGCGGCGGCCTTGGCGTCGTCGCCGCCGCCGTGCCCGCCGTCCGCGGCCGGGGTGAGCTTCAGCACCGGCGCCGGGCTCTCCGGCTCCGGCTGGCCCTCCTTGGGCTCCTCGATCCAGCGCACGACCTCGTTGTTCTTGTCGTACGTCTGCAGCGCCTTGAAGACCAGCTGGTCGGCGTCCTCGGGCAGCTGTCCTACGGAGACTGGGAACTGCTGGAACTCGCCCGGCTTGATCTTCCCGCCGGTCCAAGTGATCTTGGAGACCGCCTCGGTGATCTTCTCGCCGTGCACCTCGAGCGGCTTGTCGAGCTTCTTCTTCTCGACCTTCACGTCCCAGCCGGGGACCGGCTGGGGCATGGCGGAGGTCAGCGGGTGGTCCTCGGGGAGGGTCACCTCGAGCTTGACGGTGGAGGCGTTGTCGCGCTCGTTGGGCACCTTGAAGTTCACGGTGGCGTAGCCGCCCTGCTCGGCCTCGTCCGGGTTGACCGAGACGTGCGCGGAGGCGGGGACGGCGAGCAGCAGAACGGCGCCGGCGGCGAGGCCGCCGACGGCGGACAGCCGGCGCAGTGGCTTGGCATGCATGGCAGGACACTCCTGTGTGCTGTGGGGTGAAAGGGATCGTTCGACGACGCGTGCGTGCGGCGTCAGCGCGCGACCTTCCGTGCACCCGTGCAGCGCCCGTCAAGGGCGGGAGTGGTGGTGGAACCGCGCGCGTCAGGCCGCGAGGCCGAAGGCGGGCGGCCCGCGGCGCCGGACGCTGTGCTGCAGTTCGGCCGTTATGGCCGCAGGTCCAGGGGCTTCGGCGATACGGACCCGGCCGCGCTCGGGCAGCGCAGCCGGCAGCCCGGCGCACAGCGCGGCGGCGAGGCGTACGGCGGCGCGCAGCGGAGCGCTCGAGGTGCGGGCGAAGCCGGCCGTGAGGCGTACGAGCCGCCACACCGCGGCCTCGCCGCGGCGCAGCAGCCAGCCCGCCGCGAGGGCGGCGAGGACGTGGCCGAGCAGCATGGGCAGGGAGTACATGGAGACGTCCCACAGCGAGGCGGCGTGGCTGCCGCCGTCCGCCATGGCGCCGTGGGCCGCGTCCTGGGCCGGGGCCAGTTTGTCCGGATTGAACCCCGCGTTGGCGACGATCTGCCGGGCCCGGCCCTCGCCCAGCGGGATGGTGTGCTCGTTGCACAGCAGCCGTTTGGCCAGCGCCATCGCGCCGCTCTCGTGGCCAGGTCCGGCGGTGCCCGGCGCGGCGGTGTGCTGCCCGGTCCCGTAGAGGCAGTGCAGTCCGAGCTGTCCGATCCCGAGCAGGGCGGCGATGCCCGGCAGTGATCGCTCACGTCCGGCGCACGCCGCGGCCAGGACGAACACCCCGGCGGCGGCCAGCCCGAGCGTCCACAGCGGCACGGCCGTACCGGAGGCGAGGACGTGTCCGCCGGCGGACAGCACGACGCAGACCGCGGTGAACACCGCGGCCCTGATCAGGCGCAGATCGGCGCCGGCGCGCTGGGCGGGGACAGTCATGGCCGCGCAATCATCTCACCGCACCGCGGCCGTCGATCGGCCAGCCCCGCCACTCGGTCGAATCCCGTGTCGAGCCGGCCGCGCGGCGAACCGCGATGATCCGGCCACGGCCGCCGAACGCCTATATCGCACCAACCGGAATAAACACATCCGCCGGATGAGCGTTCTCACCCGCCGAGGGCGATTGGAGGGCGCGCTTCGCGGTTATACGTACCGGTGTGTCGAGCCGCGGCCGGGAGGCTGAAACGCGATGAGTATCTGGTGGTCGCTGCGATTGCGGCGTGAGGCCGCGAGCGTCCCCCTCGCACGAAGGCTGCTGGCCGGAGCCATGGACACCGCGGGCGTCGATCCCGACATCTCCTTCGACCTCTCCCTTGCCCTGACCGAGGCGTGTGCCAACGCCGTCGAGCACGGCGGCGCGGACGGGGCGGGCGGCGACTACCGGGTCACCGCCTTCATAGACGGCGACAAATGCCGCATTGAGGTCATCGACTCCGGCCCCGGCTTCACCCCTGACCCGGACGACCCACCCGGCACCCGCGTGCCGCAGCCGTCCTCGGGCCCAGCCGATCCGCAGCGCGCGGAGAGCGGCCGCGGCCTCTTCCTGATCGAACACCTCGCCGATCATGTCGACATCCACAACCGCCCGGGGCGCGGCGCGGTGGTCGCCTTCGACAAGATCCTCAAGTGGCGGGAAGGCGCACTGCTCGCGGCGTCATGAGTTCTAAGGGCAGCTGGCGCGTGCGATAAAGACCGTCCGTAGGTGGCCCGTTCAGGTTGCCCGCGTGGCCATGCGGCCCCCACTAGCCCGTAGGTGGATTCCTTGTCGTGACCGTACGGGGTGGCCTTGGGCCCGGCAGGGAGCTCCAGCCGGACGGCAATGTCCTTCAGCGGCTTGTTCGTTGTGTTGCGCGTGCGCCTCACGGCCGGATGAGCGCTAGCGGGACGTGACACGGCAGGACGCGGTGCCGCCGGGCATTCGGTGCCGGTTGCGGGCGATCAGGCGATAGACCACCCCGGCCACGGCACGGACCGGAGGCAGCGCGAGGACCCGGCCCAAGGGGGCCCAGAACCAGTGGCGGCTGCTGAGCAGCAGCGCGGAGACGGCGCGAACACCGCCGAGTACCTGACCGTCCGCGCGCACCCACAGCACCTCGTACTCGGCGCGCTCCTGGCGGACATCGATGGCCGCCAGGTCGGTGCCCTGCCAGGGGGTGATGTCGCAGTCCGGCCGGATCCTCCGCTCGGCGAACCGGACGCTCCTGGTGCAGAATCCGCAGTCGCCGTCATAGATGAGCGTGTTTGTCATGCCAATAGCATGACTCGTTCCGCGGGCGCCCAGGAAGCCGCGGAGTGCGCCATGCGGGTTGTGTTGGACCAAGGTGCGCATAGCAGCGCACGTCAAGCGGCATGTGCCCTAGCTTGTATGGCACTTTGGCGAAATGCCAGCAGCGCTGAAAGAGAAACAGGAGGCCCCGCCTCGGCGGGTCCTGGATGCGGCAGAGCATTTGGCGCCCCGGGGCATGCCATTGCGCCGCCGCCGAAGCCGTTCCCTCCGGGCCGGTTTCGCTACCGTTTGCCTGCTTGCTGCGTATCACCTGGGGATGGTGTTTCTGGCAATCGCGCCGCCCAACGTCATCAAGGATCACTCCATGCAGCAGGTCCAATGGTGGATCTACCCATGGTTCGAGCAGGGTTGGAAGATGTTCGCCCCGGAGCCGGTGTCGACCAATCGCGCCTTCGAGGTCCGGGTCCGTAATGGCACGAAGGTCAGCCGCTGGGAGAATCTCACCGCCGCTGACGACGCCGAGATCCGGGGAGACCTGATCACCAGCCGGCAGCATGCCAACGTGTTGCGCCGGGTCTGGGACGGAATGGAATCCCTGGACAAGAAGAAAGGGCCGCGCAATCCGGGTGAGGCGATTCGCTTCACCTACGCGCGCAATGTGGTCGTGCAGCGCATGGAAGCCCTCGGGTACGAGAACTTCTCAAAGATCCAGATCCGGGTGCGGCTGCAGAAGGTGCCGCCGCACAACAACGTGAACGCCGAGCAGCCGTGGCAGACCATGATGCTGCCGTGGTGGGGGGTACCGGCCAAGTGACCGTTCGTGACCTGCGACAAGCGGGACAGGGAGACGTCCTCGGAGTCGTGGAGCGGCTGCTCGCGTTCTTCCGCCGGATGACGCTCCAGCCGCTGGCGCTGTATTCCGCGGCTTCGATCCGTATCGGGCTCGGGCTCCTCTACGCGACATATCTGCTGCGGGAGTATCCGTACAACGACCAGCTCTGGGGCCCCGGTTCACCGTGGTCGCCGGCGCTGGCCGACCGGTGGCTGGAGAACTATCACTGGCCCGACCTGGTGAACTTCATCTACTCGACGCTGATCACCGACAGCCCGGTCTATTTCCAGGCGTTCTACGGACTGTCGATCATCGTGGCGCTGTTGTACGCGGCGGGGTGGCACACCAGGGCCATCGGCATTGTCCACACATTCTGTGTGATGGCGTTCTTCACCCGCTCCTGGCAGCTGACCGACGGCGGCGACATGGCCATCATGCTGCTGACGTTCTATGCCGCGTTCATGGCCTCGGGGCGCCGCTGGTCGCTCGACGCCCGGCGGCACCGCAAGCGGATGGAAGCTGCCCAGGGCAAGCCGGTTCCCGAATACCGATTCTTCGCCGGCCGCGGCGCGGAGACGGAGGAACTGCGCCGCCGTTTCGTCGTCCTGATGCACAACGGTGCGATGGGCGTATTCGCCGCCCAGGTCATGATGATCTACTGCTCGGCGGCGCTGGTGAAAGTCATGGGGCTGAAATGGCAGGAAGGCACGGCCCTTTACTACATCCTTCAGGTCAGCTGGCTGCAGCCTTTCCCCGCGCTGAACAACTGGATGACCGGGCCGGGACATCTGGTGCCGCTGGCGGTCATCGCTTACCTGACGGTGTTCTCACAGCTGCTGTTCCCGCTGGCGGTCTTCAACCGCACCGTGAAGTACTGCTGGCTGCTGGTCATGCTCGGCACGCACATCGGCATCATCGTGACGATGGGTGTCTTCCAGTTCTCCGCCATCATGATCATCGGCGACCTCGTCTTCCTGCCGGACAGCTTCTGGCGCCGGTCTGCCTGGTACGTAAAGGTGCTGCGCACTCCGCGCGGCAAACAGCCGGTCCCGCCGCCACTGCCGGACCCGGCGCTGCCGGAGGACGCGAAGACGGTGCCCACCCAGAAGGGCCAACCCCACTCCGCACGCGCTACTTCGGGTCACGGCTGAAGGACGTTCGGCCCGTCCGGCTTCTGGCGGCGCTGCTCGTTCATGCGTCGGCGACGAAGTCGAGGCTCTCGGCGATCCGCTTCAGCCGGGACTTGATCGTCGGGTAGCTCACCCCGAAGGTCCGCTCCATCTCCTTGATCGAGCCGTGCGACCGGACGAACGCGGCGACGAAGACCTGGTCGTCGATGCCGAGCCGGGCCAGCTGCGGCGGCTCGAACTCCCCCTCGATCGCGACGCCGCTGCCGGCGAGGCGGACCCGCTCGACGACGAACGGCTGTCCGCGGGTCAGGTCCGTCAGTTCCTGCCAGTCCACATTCGGCTCCTTGCGCTCGGCGACCTGCTCACGATTCATTTTCGCCTTGAGATTTTTAAGCAAACAAGCAGCAGACCTTAATTTTCTCAAGATGATCTTCAACGGTGGCAACAGATGCCCCGCGTGAGATCCGTGCGGCCCGAGTGGCCCATTCGGCTGGCGGCCGTGCGCTGCTCGGGTGGTTGCGGTTGCGGGCATACGCGTTATGTCCCATTTATATGTGACTGCTCCGATGTACTGCTTACTGCTTCACGCGATCTGGAACGTGAACGATCAGGGAGATCACAGTGCGTACAGGAGCCGGAGGGCCGCTAAGAGCGGTCCTTCCCGGAGGTCGGTCTGCGGGCCGCGCCGGGAGCATGAGACGGGTGGTGAGCGGCGCCGCGATCGCGGTGCTGACCACCGCCGTGATGGTGGTGCAGGCCGGGGGCGTCGGCGCGGCGCAGCAGCAGCCGGTCGAGATGAAGCAGACGGAGATCCCCGTGACCATCGCCGGCGGCGGTGGCACGGCGAAGCTCTCGCTGCTGTCCGGCGGCGATTCCGTGGAGCCGCTGGAAGGCGACCTGCTGCGCATCGAGCCGCCGACGGGCACCAAGCTCAAGGACATCTCCTGCGGCACCATCAAGGAGATCGACCCGAAGGGCGCGTTCGGCACCTGCCTCGAGCCCAGCTACGGCACCAACTGGAACCCGGTGCGCACCGCGACGGTGACGGTCGACCCGGACACCAAGCCCGGCGACCTGACCGACGGCAAGGCGACCTTCGTTCACAACGACGGCACCCCGGACACCGTGACCTCCTGGACCGTGAAGGTCCTCGGCGTCAAGGTCAAGCAGGATTCGGTGCCGACGCTCGCGGCCGGTACGGCCACCGAGACCACGTTCACGCTCCAGATGGAGAACGGCCAGAAGGTCCCGCCGGTCGAGGGTGACGTACTGCGGTTCACGCCGCCGACCGGCACCAAGATCAAGGACACCTCCTGCGGCACCATCAAGGAGGTCGACCCCGCGGGTGCCTGGGCGACCTGCACCGTGCCCGCCAACGGCGACGACTGGAACGACAAGCGCCGGGTGACGGTCGAGGTCAACAAGGACACCAAGCCGGGCACGCTCAAGGACGGGAAGGTCACGCTGTCCGCGAAGGGCAGCGACCGCGCCGCCCAGACCGAGCCGAAGGCGGAGAACAGCTGGGCGGTCATCGTTCCCGGCGCGCCGGAGCCGGAGCCGCGGACCGTAGAGCTGCAGCAGAGCGGTGACGCGCCGACCACCGGGGCGGGCGCTCCCGATCCGACCGAGGTGCCGATCACGCTGGAGCAGCCGGACGGCACGGCGGTTCCGGCGGAGACGGGTGATGTGCTGCGGTACGAGGCGCCGGACGGCGTGACGATCACCGACATCAGCTGCGCCGACGGCATGACGAAGGAGGTCGCCCCGGACGGCACGTGGGCGACCTGCACCAACACCAGCGGCACCGCCTGGCCCACCAGTCCGACGGTGTCGGTGAAGGTGGACCCGGGCCTCGACCCGGGTGAGTACGAGGGCACGGTCAGCCTCGCGGATCAGGACGGCACCGTCCTGGACCAGGGGCCCTGGACCATCAAGGTGCTCGCCCCCGAGGTGGCGCAGGAAGGCGACGCGCCGACCCTCACGCCCGGCACCGGCACCGAGGTGCCCGTAACGCTGGAGCTGGAGGACGGCGCCGCGGACCCGGCCACCGAGGGCGAGGTGCTGCGGTACGAGGCCCCGCCGGGCACGGAGATCACGGACATCGTCTGCGACAAGGAGGAGGAGATCGCCCCCGACGGCTCGTGGGCGACCTGCACCTCTCCGGAGGCCGGCACCTGGAGCCCGGACGAAGGGGTGACGCTGAGGCTGACCCCGCAGGCCCAGCCGGGTGAACTCAAGGGCAAGGTGCAGCTGTTGGACGACGAGGGCAATGTCGACGCGGAGGGACCGCTGACAGTGCGGGTCCTTGCGCCGGCGCCGGAGCCCGAGCCGGAGCCGGAGCCGGAGCCGACGGATGGTGCCACGGACGGGGCGACCGACGAGCCGACCGACGGGGCGACCGACGGGTCGACTGACGGGGCGACCGACGGGTCGACTGACGGGTCGACCGACGGTGCTACGGACGGGTCGACCGACGGTTCGACGGATGGTTCCACGGACGGCTCGACGGAGGACTCGACCGACGATCCCACCAGCGAGCCCGCCCCTGAAGCGGCTGACTCGACTGATGGGTCCACCGACGGCTCGACCGACGACTCCACCGACGAGGCCGACTCTCCGAGCGGCGCCACCATCGGCGTCTCGGAGTACTCCACCGCCTTCTCCACCAGTGGGGCCGGGACCTTCCGCGGCCAGTTCTCCACCGGATCCGGGCGTACGGAGCTGAGCACCGAGTACTCGTCCGAACTGAACGGGAAGCCCGGCGAATACTCCGGCCTGATGTCCACCACCTTCTCCACGGAGATGGCCACCGAAGGCCTGGGTGACAAGGACAAGGGCGGCTCTTCCAGCAAGGCCCTGGCCGACACCGGCGGCGAGCGCCTCGCGCTCCTCGGCGGTCTCGCCGCGGCGCTGATCGGCATCGGCACCCCGCTGGTGATCGCCGCCCGCGGCCGCCGCAGGTCGTAACACCACCGCACAACAACTGAACACACCGAAGGCCGCCCCGGAATGGGGCGGCCTTCGGCCTTTCCGCGCACGAGGTTCAGCTCACGGCGCCAGCGGCCGCCAGTACTGCCGCGTCCCCTCGTCCCGTACGACATAGCCCTGCTGCTGCGCCTCCTCGCGCAGCTCGAGCGCGTCCGCCGCGTCCTTGTTCTCCAGCGCCGACTTCCGGGCCCGCAGCACGGCGTTGACCCCCGGCGGCAGCTCCGGAGCGCCCGGGACCCAGCGGTGGTATGCGTCCGCGTGCGGGTCGGCGGGCAGCCAGTGGTGGCCGTGGGAGGTGAAGGCGGCGGCCAGCTTCGCCGCCGGCAGCTCGCAACGGCCGCGGAACAGCTGCCGGGTGGCCGCGTCGAGCACGACCAGGTCCTTGCCGTCGGCGAAGACCGCGTCGATCTCGGTGGCCGGCACGGCCGACTCGTTACCGTCCTGCGCGATCCGCACCTCCGGCCCCTCGAAGGTCACCTTCGCGCCCATGGCCACCGCGAACAGCCCGCCGGCGACCCCGAGCACCAGGCCGACGCCCATCACGGCCCACGGACCCCACCGGCCGTTCGCCCCCGCCACCAGCTCGAACCAGCTCCCGAAGGGCGCCGACGGCAGCTTGGTCACCCAGCCCGCCAGCAGCGTCACGAGATACCCGAGCAGCGCGCCCGCCGCCGGGCCGCCGAGGAGCAGCAGCCACCGCTCGCCGGCCGGCTGGCCCACGCTGTCCGCCCCGGACTTCCCGGATTTACGCAGGTCCATCACGTCACCCGTCATCGCTCGCGCCTCCTTGTATCGCTCCCTTACGACGCTAGGAGCCGCCGCTCGCCGGGGCGTCGGCCGAAGGTCCGGGGGGTGGCGGAAGCACTACGACTTTGGTCTACGCCGCTGGCGGCCGGAGACTGCTTCGCAACCCGCCGCGCACACCCTTCCCGACCTGACATGTACGAAGTAAGGTGCGCTGTCACTCTCCGCGTGTCGCGGACCGCACGCCCGTCGGCACGCGGCCCACGACGATGTGGAGGCAGGGGGTCACCCGATGGATGGTGGCGAGATCTTCCTTTGGGAGCTGCTCGGCACAACATTGCTGCTGCTACTGGGTTGCGGCGTTGTCGCGAACCATGTGCTGCGCAAGACGAACGGCCATGCGGCCGGCACGCTGTTCATCAATATCGGCTGGGCTTTCGCGGTGTTCACCGGAGCCAGCGTGGCGCACCCCACCGGTGCCCACTTGAACCCGGCGGTGACCCTCGGTCTGTGGGTCAGCGACAAGATGGACGGCGGGGATGTGCCCTGGTATCTGCTGGGCCAGATCTGCGGCGGTATTCTCGGCGCGATTCTGTGCTGGGCTACGTACAAGCTGCAGTTCGACGATCATCCGGAGCCGGAAGGAACGCTCGGGATCTTCTCGACGATTCCGCAGATCCCCAACAAGCTGTGGAACACCGTCACCGAGGTCATCGGCACCTTCGTGCTGGTCGGCTGGATTCTCTTCTCCCCCGGCTACTCGGAGGCGAACGGGACACCGGCCTTCGGCAACGCGGCGCTCGGCTACGCAGGTGTGGCCTTCGTCGTGCTGGTGATCGGTACCTCGCTCGGTGGCCCCACGGGCTACGCCATCAACCCCGTCCGTGACCTCGGCCCGCGCATCGCGTACGCCTTCATCCTGCCGATCAAGGGCAAGGGCGACGCGCAGTGGAACTACGCCTGGGTCCCGGTGGTCGGTCCGCTCATCGGCGGTCTGCTGGCGGGCTTGCTCTACAACATCTGGCCAGAGGTCTGATCCTCTCGCCACCTCCAGCAGCGGCGCCGCGATCCCCGTGCAGCGGGGGCCGCGGCGCCGCTGTCATGCGCCGGTACGTGCCGTCCGCAGCCCCGGGATCAGCACCGCCGCCACCGCCAGGTGCATGAGCACGAGCGCGGCCCGGGTGCCGCCGTCCATGCCGTCGCCGGTCAACGGGAGGAACGACACGGCGAGTACGGCCCCGGCCACCGCGGTCCAGATGGCGCGGGCGCGCCGTATCCCGAACCGCTCCAGGGCCGCCAGCAGGCCCCAGCCGGCCAGCGCCGCTAGCAGCGCGACCATCAGGACGGGGGCGAGGCCGAGGTCGAGCGTCCGGTCCCCGTCGGCGATCCGCAGCCGGTGCCCCAGCACCGGGTCCGCGGCCAGCCACACCAGCACGGGCGCCAGGACCGCGATCCCGGCAACTGCCGGGCGCCGGCGGCTCACTTGGCGGCCCCCGCCAGCGCTCCGTGCAGGAACACCTCCGCCAGCTCGTGCGGCGTCAGCTCGGGCTTGTCGTCCTTGCGCGGCTGGGTGAAGAGCAGGCCGTAGAAGAGCGCGGCGATCTGCTCCGGCGGCCGGCGCAGGGCGGCCTTGTCGGGCTCCAGCAGCTCCACCAGGGCCGCGAGGATCCGCGACGTCGACTCGGTGCGGCCCGCGCCGCGCACCGTGCCGGGGTGCTTGCCGCCGCGGTGCCCTGACGTGTGCAGCGAGCCGGCGATCGCGCCCATCCGGTCCAGGTGCGCCTGCAGCGCCTCGGCCGCGTCGGCGAGCCGGTCGGGCAGCGGCTGGGATACGTCGATCGCGCCGAGCTCGCGGACCGCGTGCTCGGGGGAGAGCGCCTCGGCCAGGCAGGCCTGCAGCAGCTCGTCCTTGTCGGCGAAGACGCGGAAGATCGTGCCCTCGCCGATGCCCGCGGCGCGGGCGATCTTCGCGGTGGTCACCGCGGCGCCGTACTCGGTGATCAGCGGGATCGCGGTCTGGATGATCATTGCGCGGCGCTGCTCCGGGGACATGCCGGGGGCGCGGCGGCGTTTGGAATCCGTCATGGGGACGACGGTACGGAGTGAGTACTCACTCAGTCAAGGTATGAGTGAGTACTCACTCCGTTTGGCTCAGTCCCGCACCGGGACGCCGGTCAGCTTCGACTCCTCGACGTCGATCGCGACGACCGAGAGGAAGCCCTGTTCAGGGCCGGTGATATGGGCCATGTACGTCGAGCACTCCTCGCCCTCGCACACCTTCTGGCCGGAGTTCACCTGGTAGTCGACGGTGACGTCGGATCCGTTGATCATCCCGACCGCCTTCGAGTCGGGGTCGGCCGTCTCGTGGACCACCCAGCGCGTGCCCCAGGTGGGGAAGGCCTTGCCGTCGGCGGGCTCGCTCGGGGACGGGGACGGGTCGCCGCCACCGTCTCCGCCGCCCGCGAGCTTCTGCAGCTCCTCGAGGCTGTTGCGGTAGACATTCACGTCCACCGCGTCGTCCGGCACGCCCGGGACCTGGCCGTCCGAGGCGTGCTGCCAGATCTGCCACGGGGCGCCGGCGCCCGGGATGTCCTGCGGCTCCACGTCGCCGCTGCCGTAGCGCGGTTGCCACAGCAGATAGCCGCTGAAGAGCGCGCCGTCGCCGCCCATGCACTGGTCGACGAAGGGCTTCGAGGTGTAGACGATCGGCTTGACGCCGAGGCTGTTGTGGACCGTGTCGAGCCACGCCTTTACCTGGCCGGTGTCGAAGCTCGGCGGGCAGCCGCCGTTGATCTGCTCCAGGTCGAGGACCGGGGGGAGTTCGCCGGCGTTCTTGCCGGTGTAGCCCTGCTCCTTGATCGTCTTCACGAAGAACTCGGCCTGCTGGGCGCCGTCCCCGGGTCCGGCCGGGTGGTAGAAGTGGTACGGCGCGCGCAGGATCCCCGAGTCGGCGGCCGCCTTCCAGTCGCGCGCGAACCAGTCGTCGGTGTAGTCGATCCCCTCGGTCGACTTCATGAAGGTGTACGTATATCCGGCGCCCTTCGCCGCGCTGTAGTCGATCGGCGAGCCGTCCGGGTGCTGGTGGTGGCTCGTATCGAAACCCTTCACCGGATACGCGTCAGGCGGCGCGGCGCTCGCCGAGGTGTTCACGGCGAACAGGGCGCCCGCGACGATGGCGGCTGCGCCGCCGAGGGCCAGGGCGGTGCTTCTGCGGAACATGCGGCGGTTCCTTCGCGTGGGGGTCAACGGAGCGATTTACGGTGCCCGTTGCGCCATCCCTGCGGGGAGGCCTGTGCGTCCCGTCCTGCGTCTCGGGACGGTGTTTTCCCACCCGCC
>NZ_JAAKZV010000216.1 GCF_011044975.1 Streptomyces coryli
GTACCCCCAGCGCGCCCCAGGAAAGCGGGCTGCACCGGGAGCTGACCTTCCGGGACCTGGTCGTCTACGGCATGCTCTTCATCGCCCCGATGGCCCCGGTCGGCGTCTTCGGCGCGCTGGACGCGATCAGCGGCGGCTCGGTCGCCCTGGTGTACATCGCCGCCACCATCGCGATGGGCTTCACCGCCTTCTCGTACGCCCAGATGGTCCGGGTCGCGCCCTCCGCGGGTTCGGTCTTCGCGTACGCGCGCACCGGCCTCGGCCCCGGGCCCGGCTTCGTCGCCGGCTGGATGGTGATGCTCGACTACCTGCTCATCCCGGCCGTCGCCTACCTCTTCTCCGGCATCGCCATGCACGCCCTCGTCCCGGCGGTCCCCGCCTGGATGTGGACCGCGGCCGCGATGCTGATCACCACCACCCTCAACATGGCCGGCGTCCGCACCGCCGCCAAGGTCGGATTCGCCGTCCTGGCGATGGAGGTGCTGGTGCTCGGCGTCTTCGTCGTCTCCGCGCTGGTCGTACTGGCGCGGGAGGGCCCGCAGCGCGGGCTGCTCGAACCCCTCGGCGGCGGCAGCGGCTTCGAGATCGGGGCGGTGCTGACCGGGGTGTCGGTGGCGCTGCTGTCGTATCTCGGTTTCGACGCCATCGCGGGCTTCGCCGAGGAGGCCCGCGGCGGGTCCCGGCGGGTGGCGCGGGCGCTGCTGGTGTGTCTGGTGATGACCGGGCTGCTGTTCGTGCTGCAGACCTATCTCGCCGCGCTCATCTCCCCGTACGAGACGGACGAGCTGCGGGCACATCCGGAGCGGCAGGACACCGCCTTCTACGACATCGCCGAGGCCGGCGTCGGCGGGTGGCTGAGCAATCTCGTCGCGGTCAGCAAGGCGATCGGCGCCGCCTTCGCCGCGCTGGCCGCGCAGGCGGCGGCCGCGCGGCTGCTGTTCGCGATGGCCAGGGAGCGGCGGCTGCCCACCGCGCTCTCGCGGGTGGACGCCCGGTCCGGCGCGCCGCGCCGGGCGCTGGCCGCCTCGGCGGTGCTGGCCGCGGTCGCGGCGATCTGGGCGTCGCGGGCGGGCGACGGACTGTCCCGGCTGGTGACGGTGGTGGACATCGGGGCGCTGACCGCGTTCGCGCTGCTGCACGCCTCCGTGATCGCGTACTTCTACGGCCGCCGTGATGCCGAGCGCTCCCCCGACGCGCCGCGGCCGCACCCGGTCAAGCATGTGCTGATCCCGGTCCTCGGCATCCTCATCTGCTGCGCGGTGATCGTGAAGGCCGCCTTCGAGGCCCGCGTGGTGGGCGCCTGCTGGCTGGTGGTGGGGCTGGCCGTGCTGGCGTGGCAGCGCGGCCGCCGCGGAGTGAACGGGAGTGTCGGCCCCGGGGACTAGCCTTACTGCCCATGGCTCTGAACACGCCCGAGACCCCGATGCCGGTCGGCGAGGTGTCCCGGAAGATCGGCGGCTGGATCGACCGGCTCGGCGCGATCTGGGTGGAGGGGCAGATCACCCAGCTGTCGCCGCGCCCGGGCGCGGGCGTGGTCTTCATGACGCTCCGCGACCCCTCGCATGACATGTCGCTGTCGGTGACCTGCTACCGGCAGGTGTACGACCAGGTCTCCGATCTCGTACGGGAGGGCTCCCGGGTCGTCGTCTTCGCCAAGCCGGTCTGGTACGCGCCGGGCGGCCGCCTCTCGCTGCGCGCCGCCGAGATCCGCCCGGTCGGCGTCGGCGAGCTGCTCGTACGGCTGGAGCAGCTGAAGAAGGCGCTGACGGCGGAGGGCCTCTTCGAGCCGTCCAGGAAGAAGCCGATCCCCTTCCTCCCCCGCCTCATCGGCCTGGTCACCGGCCGCGCCTCGGCCGCCGAGCGGGATGTCATAGAGACCGCGAAGCACCGCTGGCCCGCCGTCCGCTTCGAGGTCCGTCCGGTCCCGGTGCAGGGCGTGCATGCGGTGACGCAGGTGGTCAAGGCGGTGCAGGACCTCGACGGCCACCCGGACGTCGACGTGATCATCGTCGCCCGCGGCGGCGGCAGCGTCGAGGATCTGCTGCCCTTCTCGGACGAGCAGCTCATCCGCGCCGTGGCCGCCTGCCGTACGCCGCTGATCTCGGCGATCGGCCACGAGCCGGACAATCCGCTGCTCGATTACGTCGCCGACCTCCGCTCCCGCACGCCCACGCATGCCGCGAAGGACGCGGTCCCGGACGTCGGCGAGGAGCACCAGCGCATACAGCAGCTCCGCGACCGCGCGCTGCGGGTGGTCACCACGCGCCTGGACCGCGAATTCGACGGCCTCGAGGACTGGATGAGCCGCCCCTCCATGGCGGACCCGCAGTGGATCGTCGAGGACCGCGAGGAGGAGGTCGCGGCCCTGCTGGACCGCAGCCGCCGCCATCTCGGCCACCTCCTGGACCGCGCCGACGCCGACCTCACGCACACCCGCGCCCGCGTCGTCGCCCTCTCCCCGGCCGCCACCCTCAAGCGCGGTTACGCCGTGCTGCAGCGCGCCGACGGCTCGGCGGTACGGGCGCCGGACGAGGTCGCGGCCGGCGAGGAGCTGCGCGCGCGGGTGGCCGGGGGCGACTTCGGCGTGACTGTCTCAGACGACTCGTAGGGTGGGCGGCATGGCAGAAACGCAGAGCACCCTCGGCTATGAGCAGGCGCGGGACGAGCTGATCCAGGTCGTGCGCCGGCTGGAGGCGGGCGGCTCGACGCTGGAGGAGTCCCTCGATCTGTGGGAGCGGGGCGAGGAGCTGGCGAAGATCTGCCGGCAGTGGCTGGAGGGCGCGCGCGAGCGCCTGGACGCGGCGCTGGCGGCGGACGACGAGGAGCTCGAGGACGACGAGGAGGACGAGGAGGCGGACGAAACGGACGAAGACGAGGACGTGTGAGGTCAGCCACCGTCACCGGGCTTTGGTTGAGTCTTCATCTACTCATCGCCTAGCCTTATGGATGTACCAGCCATCCGTTTATGAAGGCAGCACCGCACCATGAGCCCTCTCGCCCTCGACCCCGCCGCCCAGGACCTCCTCTTCCGCGAGGCGCGCACCGCCAACTCCTTCACCGACGAGCCGGTCACCGACGAGCAGATACAGGCGATCCACGACCTGGTGAAGTGGGCCCCGACCGCCTTCAATCAGCAGCCGCTGCGCGTCGTCCTGGTCCGCTCCCCCGAGGCCCGCGAGCGCCTGGCCCCGCTGATGGCCGACGGCAACCGCGCCAAGACCGTGTCCGCCCCGGTCATCGCGATCCTCGCCGCCGACTACGAGTTCCACGAGGAGCTGCCCGCTCAGTTCCCCGCGGTCCCGCAGGTCAAGGACATGTTCTTCAGCGAGCGCCCGGTCCGCGAGGCCTCCGCCACCCTGAACGGCACCCTGCAGGCCGCGTACTTCCTCATCGGCGTACGCGCCGCCGGCCTGGCCGCGGGCCCGATGACGGGGTACGACGCGGACGGCGTGCAGAAGGAGTTCCTCGACGCCGACCACCGCCCGATCGCGATCGTCAACATCGGCCACCCGGCCGAGGACGCCTACCGCCCGCGCTCGCCGCGGATGTCGTTCGAGGACGTCTACCAGACCGTCTGAGGCAACCCGCCCACGCGAGGAGGGGCCGGAGTGGAGCGACGCCGCCGAAAAAGTCTTAGCGAAGCGGGCTTTTTCGGTGGTGTCGCGGAACTCCGGCCCCGGCCCACGCACGATCAAGCCGGTCCGGCGCTTGAGGACTTCCGCGCGCAGCGCAGGAAAGCTCGCGCCCAGCTCACCGCAAGGTGATCGCGGCGGCCATCGTCTTGAGGTCCCGCATCGGCGCCGTGCCCGTAACGACCGTGGTGACGCCGTCCTCCTGGCTCACCAGCCCGTCCCGCTCAGGACCGTCGTAGACCTTCCACTCCCGCTCGCCGAGCCGCTCGGCCGCGCGGTCCGTCTCGCGCGCACCGTGGGTGACGTCCTCGATGAACGGCACCGGCTTCTCGCTCGCCTGCTCCACGCCGACGTACTCCTCGTCGGGGGTGAGGAAGCCGAGGTGCCAGGTGGTACCGAAATCCCCCTGCTTACGGAACGTGACCGAGGTCGCGCGCCAGTCCCTGCTCAGCCCCTCGGGCGCGGCCACCGCGTACGGCGAGACCCGCCGGGCCTGGCCCAGCTCCTGGCTGTACGACTGCGTCGCCACCGCGTCGCCGGCGCTCCTGCCGTCACCCTTGGGCACCAGCAGCAGATAGAAGCCGAACGCGACGAGGCAGCTCACCGCCAGCGACAGCAGCAGATTCCGAACCGTCTGTTTACGCGCGCGTTCACTTGCCACGGCACCATCGTCCCCCATGCGCAGCCGCGTCCCCGCCAGGGGGTCGCCCGGGCGCTCCGCTCGAGTGCTCATCCGTGACCCGGTCTGCTCATACTGGCAATAAGCCGATAAAGTCGAAGGGCGTGTCCGGAGTCTCCCGTCGTCGCGCGAAGCGCGGCGCAGCGGCGTCCGGTGCGTGCGCTCGGCGTGCGGCGTCGCGGGTCATGTGGCGGAGCCACCTGGCCTGGGGCGCCGTGCGGTGAGCGTGCGTGCCGGGCGTCGGGGCGCAGACGGGAGACTCCGGACAGGCCCTACGCACCCTCGCCTCCGGCCGTCCCCTCGGAGCCGAACTAGAAAGGTTCCTGCAATGCCTGAGACGACACAGCCCGCGAAGAGCCAGACCGAGCAGGTCCCGCCGGTCGCGCACCACCTCCCCTCGCAGCTGGAGGTGGGCCCGGAGGCCCCGGACAGAAACCTCGCCCTGGAGCTCGTACGGGTCACCGAGGCGGCCGCCATGGCGGCCGGCCGCTGGGTCGGCCGCGGCGACAAGAACGGCGCCGACGGAGCCGCCGTCAAGGCCATGCGCACCCTCGTCCACACCGTGTCGATGAACGGCGTCGTCGTCATCGGTGAGGGCGAGAAGGACGAGGCCCCGATGCTCTACAACGGCGAGCGGGTCGGCGACGGCACCGGCGCCGAGTGCGATGTGGCGGTGGACCCGGTGGACGGCACCACGCTCACCGCCAAGGGCATGGGCAACGCGGTCTCCGTGCTGGCGGTCGCCGAGCGCGGCACCATGTTCGACCCGTCGGCGGTCTTCTACATGGACAAGCTCGCCGCGGGCCCGGACGCCGCCGAGTACATGGACATCACCGCCCCGCCGGCCGTGAACATCCGCCGTATCGCCAAGGCCAAGGGCTGCACCCCGGGCGACGTCACGGTCGTCGTCCTCGACCGCCCCCGCCACGACGGCATCGTGAAGGAGATCCGCGAGGCGGGTGCCCGGATCAAGTTCATCTCCGACGGCGATGTGGCCGGCGCGATCATGGCGGTGCGCGAGGGGACCGGTGTCGATCTGATGCTGGGCGTCGGCGGCACCCCGGAGGGCATCATCGCGGCCTGCGCGATCAAGTGCATCGGCGGTACGTTCCAGGGCAAGCTCTGGCCGAAGGACGAGGCCGAGAAGCGCCGCGCGCTGGACGCCGGCTACGACCTGGACCAGGTGCTGATGACCGACGACCTGGTCTCCGGCGAGAACGTCTTCTTCGTCGCCACCGGCATCACCGACGGCGACCTGCTCCGCGGCGTCCGCTACAACGCCGACCGCGCCTTCACCCAGTCCCTGGTGATGCGCTCGCGCAGCGGCACCATCCGGCAGATCGAGTCCGAGCACCGGCTGTCGAAGCTGCGCGCGTACAGCGCGGTCGACTTCGACCGGGCGAAGTAGGCACCCGAGGCAAACCGAGGCCGGGCCCCGCGCCATCGCGGGGCCCGGCCTCGTTCACATCTGCTAACCGGCCTGTGCGATCTGCCGGGACTGCCGCAGCTCCGCCTCCCGCCGCCGCCTGCGGGCGATCACCACGCGGCGCTCGGCCGCGGTGAGCCCGCCCCACACGCCGTACGGCTCCGGCTGCACCAGCGCGTGCTCGCGGCACTCGACCATGACCGGACAGCGGCCGCACAGCCGCTTCGCGGCGGCCTCCCGGGCCAGCCGGTCGGCGGTGGGCTCCTTGGAGGGGGCGAAGAAGAGCCCCGCCTCATCGCGGCGGCAGACCGCCTCCGCGTGCCAGGGGCCGTCGTCGGCGCGCGAGCGGGCACGCTGCCCGGGAACGACGGCGTCCTGCAGCGGCTGGTGATGCGGGAGTTGAAGCACGATCACTCCTGACGACAGCGTTGGCGATCCAGGCAGCTTGCGTACGGGAACGTGCCCATGGTCCTACCCGCTGTGCGTGCCCCTATTCACGCCGTGAAGGGCATGATGCGACCCGCATCCACCGCGCCGGAAGCGGCCGTTCAGTACCCCAGGTGCTTGCGGAGCTGCTGCTTCAGGTCCTTGATCAGCTTGCCCCGCTTGGGCTTGGCGTCCACGCCGCCGAAGCAGGCGAAGCCGCTGATCACCACCACCGGGGCGCCCGGGTCGGGGGACTCGTTGCTGCGCACGTCGAAGCCGCCGAAGATGCCGGATCCGGTACTGCGCAGGGTGACGTTCTCGGGGACCCGGATGTCGACGCCGCCGAAGACCGCGACCGCCTTGATGACGATCTCGGGATGCTCGAAATACGCCTCGGTGAGATCGATCTCCACTCCGCCGAAGAGGGCGAAGGCGTTGATCCGCGACCCCGCCCGCCAGCGGCCCTTGCGGCTGGCGCCGCTGAAGATCGCGACCAGGTTGGTCGCCTCGGGCGGCACCGCCGAGTGCGGCGCACCGGTGTACGCGGCGGGCGCGGGCTCGGACGCCGGCCGCGCCCCCACCGCCGGAAGGTCGCGGACCAGCGGCTCCAGCTCGCCGTGGGTCTTCGCGGCATAGACGCGGTCGATCCGCTCGGAGTGCTCCTCGGCATCGAGACGGCCCTCGGCGAGCGCCTCGCGCAGGATCTCGGCGACGCGGTCGCGGTCCTTGTCGGAGGCGCGCAGCTCGGCCTCGGCGGCCGGCCGGTGCTTCTCCAGGTCGGCTACGGGTTGCGCGGGCTGCTTCTCGAGCGAGGTCTCATCCACGCCAGTAGCGTACCCAAACGCGATACATCGCGAAAGCGCCCGCCGGAATCCCGGCTGAATCCCGCTGCGCCCAACCTCACAGCGGCACCGTCGCCACACCGCTCTACCCTGGATACGCCAGTCGCCGCCGCCTGCGTACCCGATGAGGACCGAGATGCCCGAGTTCAGTTACACCGACCTGCTCCCCCTCGGCGAGGACCGGACCGATTACCGGCTGGTGACCTCCGAGGGCGTGTCGACCTTCGAGGCCGACGGGCGCACCTTCCTCAAGGTCCAGCCGGAGGCGCTGCGCAAGCTCGCCACCGAGGCGATCCACGACATCCAGCACTACCTGCGCCCGGCCCACCTGGCCCAGCTGCGCCGCATCTGCGACGACCCGGAGGCCTCCGCGAACGACAAGTTCGTGGCGCTGGACCTGCTGAAGAACGCCAACATCGCCGCCGCGGGCGTGCTCCCGATGTGCCAGGACACCGGCACCGCGATCGTGATGGGCAAGCGCGGCCAGCACGTCCTGACCGAAGGCGGCGACGAGTCGGCCCTCTCCCAGGGCATCTACGACGCGTACCAGAACCTCAACCTGCGCTACTCCCAGATGGCCCCGCTGACCATGTGGGAGGAGAAGAACACCGGCTCCAACCTCCCGGCCCAGATCGAGCTGTACGCCACCGACGGCGGCGCGTACAAGTTCCTGTTCATGGCCAAGGGCGGCGGCTCCGCCAATAAGTCGTTCCTCTACCAGGAGACGAAGGCGGTGCTGAACGAGGCCTCCATGATGAAGTTCCTGGAGGAGAAGATCCGTTCGCTGGGCACGGCCGCCTGCCCGCCGTACCACCTGGCGATCGTCGTCGGCGGCACCAGCGCCGAATACGCCCTGAAGACCGCGAAGTACGCCTCCGCGCACTACCTCGACGAGCTGCCCGACGAGGGCTCGGTCGACGGCCACGGCTTCCGGGACAAGGAGATGGAGGAGAAGGTCTTCGAGCTGACCCAGAAGCTGGGCATCGGCGCGCAGTTCGGCGGCAAGTACTTCTGCCACGACGTCCGCGTCGTCCGACTCCCCCGCCATGGCGCCTCCTGCCCGGTCGCCATCGCCGTATCCTGCTCCGCCGACCGGCAGGCGCTCGCGAAGATCACGCCCGAGGGCGTCTTTCTGGAGCAGCTGGAGACCGACCCGGCGCGCTTCCTCCCGGACACGACCGACGAGCACCTGGAGGAGGAAGGGGACGTCGTCAAGGTCGATCTCAACCGCCCGATGGACGAGATCCTCGCCGAGCTCACCAAGTACCCGGTCAAGACCCGCCTCTCCCTCACCGGCCCGCTGGTCGTCGCCCGCGACATCGCGCACGCGAAGATCAAGGAGCGGCTCGACGCGGGCGAGGGCATGCCGCAGTACCTGAAGGACCACCCGGTCTACTACGCGGGCCCCGCCAAGACCCCCGAGGGCTACGCCTCCGGCTCCTTCGGCCCGACCACGGCCGGCCGCATGGACGCGTACGTGGAGCAGTTCCAGGCCGCCGGCGGCTCGAAGGTGATGCTCGCCAAGGGCAACCGCTCGAAGCAGGTCACCGACGCCTGCGACGCGCACGGCGGCTTCTACCTCGGCTCCATCGGCGGCCCGGCCGCCCGCCTCGCGCAGGACTGCATCAAGAAGGTCGAGGTCCTCGAGTACGAGGAGCTGGGCATGGAGGCCGTCTGGAAGATCGAGGTCGAGGACTTCCCGGCGTTCATCGTGGTCGACGACAAGGGCAATGACTTCTTCACCGACCCGGGCCCGTCGAAGCCGTTCGTGACCTCGATCCCCGTGCGGTCATAACAGTAGGCCTGCTGGCCGAGCAGGCACCCGCGCGCCCGGGTGAACGCTATCCGCATGCCGCGCGTCCGTTATCCCGGATGCGCGGCACGCGCTTTTCTCCGGTCCGTGGATACGTCAGCCCTCACCCGCCGCGGCTTCGCCACCGGGACCGCTGCGGCCGCCGCGTCCGTCGCGGCCGCCGCGCCCGCCTCCGCCTCCGCCCGTACGACCGGCGGCGCCGCAGCCGCACCGGCCGCCCCGGCCGCCGTCCCCGCCGCGCAGCAGGCCGACTGGGACACCTGTCTCACCGTCGCCCGCGAGGTGCTCCAGGTCGGTGCCGACGGCAGCGACATCAAGCGCCGCCACCTGAACGTCCTCATCAAGGACGGCCTGCCGCACACCCGCACGGTCCCCCGCAAGCGCGTCCTCGTCATCGGCGCGGGCGCCGCGGGCCTGGCCGCCGCGCTGCTGCTGAAGCAGGCCGGCCACCAGGTCACCGTCCTGGAGGCGAACGGCAACCGGGTCGGCGGCCGGGTGAAGACCTTCCGCGACTTCGCCGACCCGAAGCAGTACGCCGAGGCCGGCGCCATGCGGATGCCCGACGCGCACCCGCTGGTGCTCGCCCTCGCCGACAAACTCGGCGTCAAGCGCCGCCCGTTCTACCTGCGCGATATCCGCCCCGGCAGCGGCGACCCGCTCGACCCGCCGCCCGCCGTCGTGCACCGGGCCAGGGACGGCGGCCGCCCCTGGGCCATCGGCCCCGACCACACCACCTACGCCGACCCGGAGCCCGCGGACAACACCTGGCTGGTCGTCGCGGGCCGCCGGATGCGCAAGTCGGAGTACCTGAAGAAGCCGCGCGAGATCAACGCCGCCTTCGGCGTCCCGGAGAAGTACCTCGACACCCCGGCCGGCGAGATCCTCGCCAAGGCGCTGGCGCCCGTACACGACGAGGTCTCCACCAAGGGCCCCGGCGGCAAGCGCGTCGACAAGCCGATGCCGCAACTGCTCGAGGGCTGGGCCCGGGTGATCCAGAAGTACGGGCACCTGTCCACCGAGAGCTTCCTGCGCAACGCCGGCCTCGACACCCGCACCATCGACCTGATCGGCACCCTGGAGAACCTCACCGCCCGGCTCCCGCTCAGCTTCCTGCCCGCGCTGATCGACACCACGCTGATCCGCCCGGGGATGCGCTTCTGGGAGTTCACCGGCGGCACCTCGACGCTCACCGACGCGCTGTACGACCGGGTCAAGAACATCGTGCACCTGGACCGCCGGGTGACCCGGATCTCGTACGGCGACGCCATCCGCGGCGACGGCGTGGTCGTCACCGCCGTGTCGGAGGGCCGCGACGGGCCCCCCGTGCAGGAGGTGTTCACCGCCGACGAGGCGATCGTCACCATCCCGTTCTCCGGCCTGCGGCACGTCCATCTCCGGCCGCGGCTGCCGTACGCCAAGCGGCGCGCCGTCATCGAGCTGCACTACACGTCCGCGACGAAGGTGCTGCTCGAATTCTCCCGCCGCTGGTGGGAGTTCACCGAGGCCGACTGGAAGCGCGAGCTGGACGCGATCGAGCCCGGTCTCTACAACAAGTACCGCGGCGGCATCGAGGGCCACACCGGCAAGCTGCTCGGCGCCCACCCGTCGGCCGGCGGCGGGGTGTCGGAGCAGCAGCGCGCCGCGTTCGCCGCCCGCCGCTGGGAGGGCCGCAACCAGCCGGAGGCGACGGAGGCTTACGGCGGCGGCTCCGTCACGGACAGCCCGAACCGCTTCACGTACCACCCCTCGCACCCCGTCCCCGGCAGCGAGGGCGGCGTCGTGCTGTCCTCGTACACCTGGATGGAGGACGCGCTGCGCTGGGACCCGCTGCCGGACGACGAGCGCTATCTGCTCTCGCTGGCCGGGCTGCAGGAGGTCTACGGCCGCCGGGTCGAGGTCTTCTTCACCGGCGTCGGCCGCACCCAGTCCTGGATGCGCGACCCGTACGCGTACGGCGAGGCCTCCATCCTCACCCCCGGCCAGCACACCGAGCTCTTCCCCGACGTGCAGACGCGGGTGGGCCCGCTGCACTTCGCCGGCTGCCACACCTCGCTCAAGCCCGCCTGGATCGAGGGCGCCCTGGAGTCGGCGGTCCGTACGGCGCTCGAAGTGCACACGTCGTGAGGCGCCCGAGACGGGTCGAGGCCGCGCTCGGCGGGGTGCTGTGCGCGGCGCTCTGCGGGGTCCTCGCGCTGGCCCCGAATGCGGTGCCCGCCGACGCGTCCGACGCCAAGGCGTCCGCCGCGGACGAGCGGCGGCAGCAGCTGTACCGGGCGACGGGCCGGATGGCCGTCGCCGCCGCCGACGTAACGGCCTTCGGCGGCAAGGTGGTCGGCACGGAGCGGCCGACCGCGGCGGAGCTCAAGCCCCTGGAGCGGAAGGCGAACGCCTCCCTGCAGGAGACGCTCGGCGCGGTCCCCTCCCAGGGCGCCCCGTCCCTCGGCGCGGTCCCGTCGCAGCTCCTGCCGCCGGTCCGCGGCCGGGCCGACGAGCGGCAGCTGCTGCCGGTGCCGGGCGCCGACCCGCGGCAGTCCGCGAAGCGGGTGGCCGCGGACATGGCGGCGATCACGGCGTACGTGGCCGCGGGCCAGTACGCCAACGCGGCCGCCCGGGCGGGCCATCTGCTACTCACCCTCGGCAAGTTCACCGCCGACATCCTTTACGCCGTGGGCAAGTCGGTCTTCCCGCTGATGCCCCTCCCCTGGCCCGCGCCGCCCCCGCCGGCCGTGTAAGGGATGTCCGCCCCCGAAGGCGCCGGCGGCCGGGGGTGGCGGATCGAGTGGTGGATCCGGATCGTCTTCGGGCTGTCCGCCCTCGCGACCGCCGCCCTCGCGTACCGCTACCACGCCCAGGAGCAGGCCGAAGCGCTGCACACCCAGCGCGCGGGCTGGGCCCCCGCCCTGCTCGCCGCCGTGCTCGCGGCGCTCGGCGGCGCGGCCGTGCTGATCCGGCCGCAGCTGGGCACGGCGAAGCGGTGCTGGCTGATGTCGGCGGTCGCCGCCGTGGTCTTCGCGCTCGGCACCGGGACGGTGTGGCAGCTGGTCTCCGGCGACGACCGCACCGACACCATCGTCGGCGCCCCGCTGATGAAGCCCGCCGACGCCGACCGGTACGTGCGCGAGGAGCTCGGCCCCAAGCCGGTACGGAAGATCCCGACCGGCGTCTTCATCCAGGGCGTGAAGCTGACCGGCCCGGAAGAGGTGCAGGTCAACGGGTACGTATGGCAGCACTACGACGAAAGCGTCCCGAGGACCAGCCAGGGCGTGGCCTTCCCGGAGGCGCCGGACGGCTACGCGGGCAAGGAGGTGTACTCCTTCCGCCGCGCCGACGGCCGCCTCACCAAGGGCTGGCACTTCAACCTCACCCTGCGCCAGCGCTTCGACTACCACCGCTATCCGCTGGACAAGCAGAATGTCTGGCTGCGGATGTGGACCACCTCCGCCTTCGAGCGCGAGGTGCTGGTGCCCGACCTGGCCGGCTATCCGCCGTGGAAGCCGCACGCCAAGTACGGCCTGGACGAGGACATCGTGTCGGCGGGCTGGTCCCCGTACTACACGGCCTTCAGCTACGCGCGGCACAACTACAACATCACCTTCGGCGGCGCCGATTACCGCCCCGGCGGATCGTCCGGCGCGACCGAGCTGTACTACAACATCGGCGTATCCCGGCTCTACAAGGGCCCGCTGATCGGCAAGCTGCTGCAGTCGACCTTCATCGCCGTGGTGATGTTCATGGCGCTCTTCGTGCACACGAGGGACGCCAAGAAGCACCCGCGCTTCGGCTTCTCGACGTGGACCGCGATCTCCTTCGCGGTGTCGCTGCTGCTGGTGATCGTGGTGGACCAGACCGACGTGCGGGAGATCACCGGCGATACGTCGATGACGTATCTGGAGTACTTCGCAATCGCGCAGTACATCCTCATCACCGGCATCTTCGCGAACGCCATCCTGCTGGGCTCCGACACCCGCGTCCCGCCGCTGGAGTGGCGCGACAACCTGCTGCCGCGGCTGCTCTACTGGCCGATCCTGACGGGGCTGTTCTTCGCCTTCACCATGCTGGTCTTCGCCTTCGACTGATCCGGCGCCTGGTCCTCGTAAAGCCCCTTCGCCCGCTTGTCGAAGGTCGCCGACCACAGCACGTCGGCGCCGTCGTCGAGCACCACGCCCTTGCGCTCGGGGTCCTCGACCACCGGCCGCCCGCTGGACACCCCGGTCTGCCGGCCGCGCGGGTCGTACCACGGGCCGCCGCTGGCGCCCTGGGTCAGCCGGCAGGGGCGGATCTCCTCGCCGCCGTCGAGCAGCGGGTCGGTGAGGATGCGCGGGCGGCCGGTGCAGTACTGCAGCCGGGCGCCGTCGTACGGCAGCTCGACCGGATAGCCGAAGATGGACCGCCCGCCCGCGGCCCGCTTGAACACCGGCTCGGCGCCGCCGGTGACGTCCTGGACGCGGCGTCCGGTGCCGTCGTCGTGGACGGTGAGGAAGGTGTAGTCGGCGTCGTGCGCGTGGTCCAGGGTCCACTCGGGCGCGACGGCGGCGGATTCGACGGGGTAGCTGCCGTACGGTGCCGCGCCGTCGCGGTAGCCCGGCACGAAGAGCACACGCTCCATCCAGCCGCCTTCGGCGTGGTTGTAGACGCAGTGCGCGGCGGTGGCCAGGACGTTGCGCCGGGGAGCGTCGACGACGGCGGCGGTGCAGGTCCCGAACTTCCCGTTCCGCGCCAGCATGAACAGCCGCCCGATGTGCTTCACCTTGGCCGCGCTGCCGCGCCACGGCTTCCCGGACGCAGGGCCGGGCTGCGCGACGGCGGCGTCGGCGGCACGCATCCGCTCCGCGGTCCAGAAGGCGCGGGTACGGTCGGCGGTGCCGGCGCTGCCGGCGAGGATGGCGGGCGGCTGGGCCGCCGGGGGCTGCGCTGCCGCGAGGCGCGCTGCGAGCGGCGGCGCGATCGGGGGCGTCGGCACGGCCTGTGCGGTGGCGGGCAGAAGCGCGGCGGCGACCGCGGCGGTGACGGCGATTCCCTTGAACACGGCGCGACGCTAACGCTCGCGCTGGCCGGGCTGCGGTTCGACAGGCGCCGGTGGGGTGCTTGGGCAGCCGATTGGCGCAAGCGATTCTTCGCGGTGCTTGGCGCCGCGGAATCCTGTGGCTTCGCCACGGAGTCCTCAAGCGCCGGACGGGCTTGTTAGTGGGTGGGCCGGGCCGAGTTCCGCGACACAACCGAAAAAGCCCGCTTCGCTAAGACTTTTTCGGCTGCGTCGCTCCACTCGGCCCTCCTCCCGGAGGGATGGATCGACTTGGGGGGTGGGACCGGTCAGCCGGCGGGAGCCGTATTGCGTCGGCGTAGGGCGAAGAAGGCTGCCCCTCCGGCCAGGAGCAGGGCTGCTGCTCCCGTTGTGTACGCCAGCGGGCCGGCCGACGAGACGGCTTCCATCACGCCGGACGGCTTTCGTGGTGCTGCCGCCAGGGTGTCCACGTCCGGGGCGCAGGCCACCGGGCCGTCCGCCTTCGAGGTGTACGCGCAAGCCAGCGTCGGGAGGCGGGACATGCCCTTCGGCAGGTCCTCGGCGCGCATACGGACGGTGAACTCCGCCGTCGCACGGGGCTTCAGATCCGCCGTCCACGCGACCTCGCCGTCCTTCGCCTCATCGAGTTCGTCGT
>NZ_JAAKZV010000217.1 GCF_011044975.1 Streptomyces coryli
GGCGGGAGACGGGCACGGTGGCGGTCATGTCGGCGGCAGGTGCGGTGGCGCTCGTGCCAGCGGCGGGCGCTCCGGCGGTCGTGCGGTCGGCAGACGCAGCTCCCGTCGTACGAGCGGCGGGCGCGGCGGGGGTAGTGCGATCGGCAGACACGGCCCCCGTCGTACGAGCGGCGCCCGCGGCGACCGCGCGGTGGCACCAATTGGTGGCTGCCGCGTGTCCCCGGTCTCCCAGCGTGGCCTGGTCGTCCGGGCCTAGGCCGGCTGTGATCCAGGAGCGCAGCGCCTGCCGGGCGGCCGCGTCCCGTACCAGCTGGTGGGCCGGGTCGGGCTCGGGGGCGACGGCGGGGGAGAGGGCGCCCAGCAGATATCCGGCCGCCCACACCTCGGCCGCGAGAGTGGCCGGCAGCCCGGCAGGCGGGTTCTCGGCCGCGAGCGAGTCCGGCTCGGCGGTGGGCTCCTCCGCGGCCGCAGCCGCGATTGCGGCGCGGGTGATCTCGTCCTCGGCCACCCCCACCAGCTGCGACCACGGCCGCCACGGCCAGGTGAACGGCTGCTCGGCAGCCTCGCGTTCGCCGCTGCGGCGGATGCGCAGGTGGCAGCGGGAGCCGGTGAGTTCGACCGCGTAGCCGAGGCCGGAGGCGAGGACGCCGTCGTCCAGCGTCGGGCCGGTCCAATAGCCGGTGCCGACCGGCTCGTCGACGCAGGCGACCGCGAGGCGGACGCCGTGGTGGTCGTTGCCGGCGACGCTCGGGCGGGTGCTGTGGTCGAGCAGATGCGGCACCGGAGCGATCACCGGGATGCCGCGCTCCGCGCAGAACACCGCGATGTGCTCGTCGTCGTCCCGGGTGACGTCGGGGAAGCCGCGCAGGAAGTCGGCCAGTTCGCGGGCGGTGTCGGCGGGCAGCGCCAGGCCGAGGGACGGCACCCACTCCCAGGGCGCGAGCCGCACCGCCGGGTAGCCGCCGATCGCGGCCTGCCGGACCCGGTAGGAGTTGTACGGCGACACCCACAGCACGCCGAGCGAGACGGCGCAGCCGGGGTGCCGCTCCAGCAGGGTGTGGACGTGCTCGGCGAAGCCGGGCCGCAGATGGACGTCGTCCTGGACGACGAGGTGGTGGCTCGCCCCGTCCGCGACCGCCGCCCACGCGACCTTCGCGGTGCGCAACGGGCTCGGCACGCCGTCGGGTTCGGGGTCCTCGACGATCCGCGCGGCGAGCGGCCGGCACTCGTCCAGGATGCGCTCGGCGCCGGCCCGCCGGGACGGGTGGCACATGATGACGGTGCTCAGGTCGCGTGCGTACGCCATCAGGCAGCAGCCTCCCGGGTGATGAGGGATTCGAAGTCGCGCAGCATGGCCTCCGCGGCCGGCTCGTCGATGAGGCTGGTGTCCACGGTGAGCGTCACCGGCATCAGATAGGCGCTGCTGTAGATGTGCCAGGCCAGCGACGTCTGCGACTGCTGGCCCGCCGGCTCCCACTCGATGACGGAGTCGGCCACCGCGCCGGGGCGGCGCTCGCGGTCGTCGACGGTGCGGGTGTGCCAGGTCATGTCGCGGAGGTCGTTGTACCAGCAGGTGAGGTCGGCGTCGGTGGCGTGGAGGTCGGGGAGCAGGGCCGACTTGTCGTAATAGGAGTGGTAGTAGGTCTTCATGGCGGCGCGGGAAGCGCGGCGGGCCAGTGCCTCGAAGCCGCCGTCGCCGTCTTCGCCCCCGCAGTCCAGGGCGAAGAGCCCTTCCAGGGTGATCGGGCTGACCGTGTCCCGGAGGCCGGGCAGGAACCGGTTGCTCACCATCACCTGCAGCGCGCAGCGATCGGTGCCGGCCTGCCGGGCGACGACGGCGGAGGCCGCGGCGAGGAGGATCGCCGACGCGTTGACCCGCCAGCGGTCGCTGAGCGCTTCCAGCGCGCCCGGCAGCGTCGGCGAGGCGAGCACGCCCTGCCGGAAGGCCGGCGGCGCATCCGGGCGGCGGGTGAAGAGCCGTGTGGGACAGCGCTCGAGGGTCTCCCGCCAGTGCCGCCGCGCTGCCAGATCGCGCTTCTGCCCCTTGGCCGAGGCCTGGTACGCCGCCTCGTCCAGTGGCTGGAAGTCCGCCGCGGCCTTGCGCAGCGCGGCGGCGTCGGCACCGCCGAGCAGGGCGGTGAGCGTGCGGTCCACCCGGGAGAGGCCGAGGGCGTCGCTGGCGATGTGCGACAGCGTCAGGGCGATGTACGCCACCTCGCCGCCGACCAGGACCAGCGCGGCCCGTATCGGCCACTCGGTCGCGCAGTCGAAGCGGACCGCGTGCCACTGCCGGTCGATCTCCGCGGTCAGGGCAGCGGCTTCGGCCGCGTCCGCCGCCTCGAAGACGTACGCGTCGAGGCTGCCGTCCCCGTCGAGGTGCTGCCGCATGGCGCCGTCGGCGTCGATGACCACGCGGGTGCGCAGCGAGTCGTGGACGGTGAGCAGGCCGCGTACGGCGGCGAGCGCGGTCTGCGGCGGGACGGGCGGCGAAACGGGGTGCAGGACACGGACGTTGGTGCCGTGGTCGTCGGGCTCCATGTCGAGCATCGCCCGGCGGATCGCCCACTGCCCCCAGGTCGCGGGCCCCTCCCCGGCCGGCTCGTCGGATACGGGGAGTGCCGTCACCTGGGCGGTGCGGCCGGCCACCGGGCTCAGTTCGGTGCGCACAGATCTCTCCAGTCGCAGAGGTGGTGGTCCACGGGGCCGGGTGGGCGCCCGGCGGCGGCGACCGCGGCGGCGAAGCCCGGGGCGGGCTTCAGGTCGGCGATGAAGTACTCGGCGCCGTCCCACCACTTGGGCGCGGGGCCGCGGGAGTCGTGGGGCAGGACGTGCAGCAGCCGACCGCCGGCGGCCTTCGCCCAGGCCTCTTTACGGGCGAGCAGCCGGCACAGCCGCCGCACCCGCGCGTGCGCCCCGGGCGCGGTGGCGACCTCGGCCACCTCGGCGGGAGCGAAGAACCGCAGGGCCAGCGCCGCCGGTTCGCCGTGCGGGTGCTCCGCTTGCAGATCCACGCCGACCGCCGGGCCGCGAGTGAGGGCGATGAGCGCGCGCTGCCCGGAGCGGGAGAGGCTCCACGCACAGTCGGCCACGGGCGCGGGCTTGCCGTTCGCGGCGGCCGACCAGGCGATGCGCTCGGCGGGCAGCCCGGTACGGGCGGCGAGCAGCACCCGCACGGCGGCGTGCGACCGCAGCAGCGCCGCCCGCTTGCGGGGGTCGGTCAGCCGGGCGACACGCGCGTGCTCGGCGTCGTCGAGCAGCCGCAGTGCGGCGGCCTCGGCCCGCGGGTCGTCCGGCGCGAGATCCACCTCCCATACGGAGACGGCGCCGGCGTCCGCGCGTACGGCCCCGGCCTCCGCGCCCATCGTGGCCACCCCGCCGTCCGTCCTCACGCCGCGGCCTCCGCGAGCCGGCCGTACCGGCGCCAGGCGACGGCCAGCAGCATCCCGCCGATCACGAAGTTGCCGATCGCCAGCGCGGCGAAATACGCCTTCGGCTCGTCCATCGCGCGCGCGATCAGGCCGCCGCCGACGTTCACCGCGAGCAGATAGGCCAGGTCGGTGGCGATGGCGAACTGCCCGCTTCTCACCTGCTGCAGCGTCATGTTGAGCATCGTGATCAGACCGAACGCCACCCAGCTCAGGCTGACCGCGGACAGATACGAGGAGGCGAAGTCGGCGGTGCCGTCGTCGCCGCTCATGAAGTCGCCCAGCGGACCCGCCAGCGCGAACACGGCGATGCCGATGACCGCGTAGACGGCCAGCGCGTACCGGACGCCCACCAGGACGACCGGCCGCAGCAGATGCGTCTCGCCCGCGCCGAGGCTCTGGTTCATCGTGATCGCCGCCGCGGAGCCGAGCGCGATCGCCGGGGCCAGGCACAGCACCTGGACGGCCTGCGCCGCGCCGTAGCCGGCGACGGCGTCCTTGCCGAAGCCGGACAGCACCCACAGCGAGGTGTAGTTCATGGCGCTGATCAGCAGGTACGCGATGGACACCGGGATGCCGACGGCGGCCAGCACCTGCAGCGTCTGCGCCCGCGGCTCGGCGACCGGGCCGCGGTCCCGCAGCATGCCCGTCCGGACCAGCAGGAAGAGCCCGGCGGCGAGCGTGATCACCGAGGAGATGGCGATGGACCACGGCACCGCGTAGACCCCGAGCCCGCCGAACTCGTCGAGCAGCCAGACCCCCAGCACCTGCGTCACGGCGACCGTGATCGTGATGGCGGAGGCGGAGCGGGCCAGGCCCCAGCCGCGCAGCGTCCCGGCGACCACCGAGTTCAGGACGGCGAGCGCGTACGCCGCGACGACCAGCCGGGCGAACAGCACGAAGGTGTCGGTGTGTTCGGCCGAGACATCCAGGGTGCGGGCCATCTGCGGGGCGAGCACCGCCACGACGACGGCGAGCACCAGGAAGCAGCCGAGCGCGAAGGCGCCGAGCCGGACCACCGGCGGCCGCCGCTCGGCGTCCGCGCCCTTCTGCCGGGCGGCGATGACCTGGCTGCTGATCTCGATGCCCTCCTCCAGCGCGAGGAAGACGAAGGCGATCGGGATGAACAGCGCCCTGACGTACAGCGCCGCGCCGCCCATGTTCCCGAGCAGGGCGGAAATGGCGAACTGGGCGCCAAGACCGGTGACCACCCCGAGGGAGATCGGCACCGCGAGCCGGCGGACCCGCACCCCCAGATCGCCGGGTATGGCGGGCCGCTCGGCCTGGACGTCAGTCATGGAGGATTCTCCTCTTCAGGTAGCCCTGCGCGAGGTTGAGGCGCTGCATGTTCCCGGCGCCCTCCATGAACTCGAAGGCGCGCGCGTCCCGGTGGATCTTGTCCAGCAGCGGGTGCTCGAAGCGCGCCCCCGGGCCGAAAAGACGCAGCGCGAACTCGCTGGCCTCCAGCACCAGTTCGGCCGCCTTGTACTTGGCGGCGGAGGACATCGTGCCGTCACCGGGATCGATGTCGGCACGGGCCGCGGCGGCCCGCGTCAGCCGCCGTACGCCCACCGCCCGGCCGCGCAGCGACTCCAGCCGCCACCGCTCCTCGGCGCGCAACTGCCGCCGGTGCTCGGCCGCGTAATCGAGGGCGGCGCAGGTGACGCCGAGCGCCATCGCGGCCACGATGGGGCGGGCCAGGCAGAACGTCCGCATCGCGCCGACCATGCCGCGCCGCACCGGCGACAGATGCTTGCCGAGGATCTCCTCGGGGGCCACCGGCATGTCCTTGAAGGAGATCTCGCTGAGCCCGAAGGCGCGCATACCGGTGGTGGCCAGCGGGGTGGCGTGGAAGCCCTCGCGCGACGGGTCGATGTGCACGGCGACCACGCCGACCGGTCCTGGACGCAGCCGGGCGAAGGCGAGGCCGAGGTCGGCGCGGGCGCCGTTGCCGATGTACCGCTTGGTGCCGCGCATGACCTTGCCGTCGAAGGGCCCTGATCCGGCGGCCGGATCGGCGTCCACCAGCGCGTTGCTCTGCTGGGTCGCGTCGGAGCCGGCCTGCGGCTCGGTGACAGCGAAGAAGGTCCAGGTGGGGCCCTTGGCGAGCCGGGTGTAGTAGCGCTCCAGCTGCTCCGGGTCGGCGAGCTGCTCGGTCGCCACCCCGGACAGGGACGGCCCAGGTGCCGAGATCAGCAGGGCCGCGTCGCCCCAGGCCAGACGCTCGTAGACGACGGCGCGCTCCGCGCAGCTGTACAGGTAGGCGGGGCGGCCGTCGACGATCAGCGGGTCCGGGTTGTACTCGGGCGGGAGGGAGAGGAAGAGCTGGTAATAGGCGTCGCTCACCACCGGGTTGAGCGTCCTGGGGTCCGCCTTGGGGTCGTCCATGGCCAGGGCGGTGGAGCGGAAGGACCGGGCGTGCTCCTCGACCGCGTGGGCGAGCCGGTCGTGATCCGGCAGCGGGTAGGACGTCATGAGCTCACCTCGGCGGAGTCGGCGGTCACGGCGGTCTCGGCGGTCGCGGCGATGTCGGCGATGTCGGCCATCTCGGCCATGTCGGCGGTCTCGGCCGGGTAGATGTCCCCGAGCAGGTCGTTGATCCGGGCGAGCCGGCCGGGTTCGCCGTCCACGTATCCGGAGGCGCCCAGCAGCCGCAGCCCGGTGCGCTGTGCCTGCGCCGTCGCCACCGCGGCGCGCGGCAGCCCGTCGGCGCCGTCGAGGTCGAGCAGCAGTGCTGCCTCGGCCAGGTCGCCGGCCGCCTCGCCGATCATGGTGCGCACCGCCGACACCTGGATCAGCGGCTCGCCGCCGGTGCGGCGGCCGCCGATGTACGCGGTGGCCAGCTGCAGCAGCCGCTCGGCCAGCCCGAGCCGTACCCAGGCCGCGCCCAGCGCCCAGGCCGCGGCGCCGTCGCGGCGGCCTTCGTCCTGCCATACGCCGACGGCGCCCGAGTCGTGCTCCACGGTGGCCAGTTGCCGCGCGCCGGACCGGGTGTCGGGGGCCGGGTGCAGCGGCAGCATCGTGTGGCCGCCGGGCCCGTATCCGGGGCCGAGCTCCGCCGTCAGCGCCTGCAGCGCGGGGGCCGGGCCGTCGTCGCGGGCCCGGGCGCGGCAGCGGCGCCCGAGCTCCGGGTCCAGCACGTAACCGTTGGTCATCGCCTGGCCTCCATGGCCGGTAGGGGTGTGGATACGCGTGCGACGGGGCCGGGCGCGGCGAAGCGGATCCGGCACTCGTAGCCGAGCTCGTCGTCGCGGTCGGCCAGGGCGAGTTCGGCGCCGGGGCCCCCGGCATGGCGGGCGGCGAACTCGTACCACGGCCGCAGATGCCCGGCGCGGGTCGCCGGGCGCCGCTGCGCCGGGGGCAGCCGGCGGACCTCGAGGCCGGTGAGGCGCAGGCCCGTATCCCCGCTGTCCGCGCCCGCGAGGACGAGAACGACCGCCCCGGCCCGCGGCGGCAGCGGATACGGCTCGGGCGGCAGCGTCGACTGCTCCATCAACACCACCGCGGCCCGCCGCACCTCACCGACGGCGATCCGGCCCGCGGCGGAACGGAGCGCGGTGAACGGGCTCGCCGCCCCCTGATCGCTGACGCCGAGGACCAGCGGCCGCCCGCCGAGCCGGTCGGCCAGCAAGGGGCCAGGCAGCAGCCGCGCCTGCGAGTCCGGCATCGGCGTCGCGATCACCACCATGTCCACCGCACCGGCGTCCGCGAGCTCCTCGGCGGCCGCCTGCGCGAGGTCCGCGTACGACACCTGCTCGCCGTGCACCAGCCAGTCGTCCGACGGATGCGGCCCGTAGAGCTTCTCCAGGTCGTGGGCGTACTCCTGAAGGTCGGCGAAGGTGGTGCCGCCGACCCCCGGCGCGGGCGCGCCGAGCGCGGTGAGGCGCTCCAGCTTTACGGGCATGGGCCTCGGTATCGGCATCGGTATCGGCCTCGGCATCGGCTCAATCACCGGCGGTGGAGGCGCTGATGAAGGCGCAGACCGCGGCCACGGTCTCCAGGTTCTCCGGCTCCAGCTGCTCGGGGTCGACCTCGATGCCGTGGTCGTCCTCGAGCGTCATCAGCAGCTCCAGCACGCTGGTGGAGTCGAGCCCCAGCTCCTCGAAGAGCTTGGTGCCGGCCCCTGCGTTGCTGAGGTCCGTGTTCAGCACGCTCTCGAGCGACTTGATCACCAGGGCCTGAAGGTCACCCGCGGGTGCGGTCATGTTCCATCTCCTTCACGGGGAATTGACGGTCGAGCAGGTCGTCGACGGTGTCGCGGCGGCGGACCAGGTGGGCGCGGCCGTCGCGGACGAGGACTTCGGCGGGAGCGCCGTGGCTGAGAAAGTGCACCGGCGAGGCCGTCGGCCCGTACGCGCCGGACCTGGCCACCCCGATCAGGTCGCCGGGCGCCAGATCGGCCGGCAGCAGGACGTCCTTGCCGAGGGTGTCGTTGGGGGTGCACAGCGGCCCGGTGATATTCCAGGGGGTCAGCTCGTCGGTACGGGCCGCCACCTGGTGAATCGGAAAGTTGCGGCGGAAGGGCGAGCCGATGCCGACGGCGGCCATGTGGTGGTTGGTGCCGCCGTCACAGATGGCGAAGGCCTCGCCGCGCGACCGCTTGGTGTAGCGGACGCGGGTCAGATAGGTGCCGGCCGGGGCGGTGAGATACCGGCCCAGCTCCATGACCAGCCGGGTGTCCGGGTGCTCGGCGCGGAACTTCCCGAAGACCGGATTGAGGCCCTCGGTGAGCCCGCCGGGATCGAGATCGCTCTCCTTGGAGTGATACGCGACGCCGAGCCCGCCGCCCACGTCGACCGTGTCGAGGGGGAAGTCCAGCTCGGTGGCGAGCCGTTCGGCGAGGTCGAGGATCCGGGCGGTGTTCTCGGTGATGGCGTCGGCGGACAGGATGCGGGTGCCCATGTAGACCTGGATGCCGCTGACCCGCAGGTGGTCATGGCGCAAGGCGGCCGGCGGCAGCGCAAGAACCGTCTCCTCATCGATGCCGAACTGCCGCGGCTTGCCGCCCATGGTCAGCCCGCCGCCCTTGAGCGAGAAGCCCGGGTTGATCCGCAGCAGCACGCTCGCGGTGATGCCGAGCCGCGCCGCCTCGGCGTCGACGACCTCCAGCTCAGCGAGGGACTCCGCGACCAGGCAGGCCCCGGCCGCGAGCGCGGCGGCGATCTCCTCGCGGCTCTTGCCGGGCCCGAGGAAGAGCATCTGCTCACCGGTGGCGCCGGCCCGCTGGGCGGTGACGAGTTCGGCCAGCGAGGAGAGCTCGGCGCCCGCGCCCAGCTCCAGCAGGGACTGGGTCACGGCGAGGTTGGGATTGGCTTTGAGCGAGTAGAAGAACTCCACATCGGGGTGCAGCCGGTCGCGCAGGCCTCGGTACTGCTCGCGCAGCCGGTCACCGTCGTAGACGTACAGCGGGGTGCCGAACTCCTCGGCCAGGTCCGTAAGAGAAGGAGGGGAAGGGGTCATCTGAGCTCTCCGAACTCGGCGAGACGGGCGGTCACTTCGGCCGCCAGGGCGTCGGATCGCTCCTGGCCGGGGGCGATGAGCATGAGATAGAAGCGGCCGTCCGCCGGACCGGAAGCGTCGACGAAGCCCGCGTTGACGGTGGCGAAGCTGTTCGGCAGGGCCCCGTGCCCGGCCTCCGGCCGGTACAGCAGCTCGCCGAGCACCTCGGCAAGCCGGGCGAAGGCGACAGGCCCCGGCAGCAGGACGTCGAACTGCCGGGCCGTGACCACGGCGTCCGCGGGGATACAGCGCTCCTGCAGCCGGGCCTGATAGCTGGACATGTTGTTACGGGCGTTGATCTCCAGCAGTGGCAGCAGCGAGCCATCGCGGCAGACGATGGCGTCCACCCCGACAGGCCCGAAGTAGCCATCCGCCGCGAGGCTCTTGCCGACCTGCTGCGCGGTGTCCTCGACCAGGTCCCGGTGCGCGGGGGTGAGCCGCGCCGGATAGCGGTGACCTTGGTGGACACCCCCTGCCGTCAGGGCCTCCTTGACGAAGTCGAAGCGCACCGAGCCGTCCCGCGCCACCGTGAAGTGGTAGTTGAGATCGACGGCCTTGTCCGCCCACACCTCCACGACCACGGCGAGCCGGTGGTCACCGGTGCGCTCGGCACGCCGGCGCACCATCCGGATCAGCTGCTCGAGCCGCCGGGGCCGGTCGGCGACGGCGATGCCTTTGCCGGAGACCCCGTACGCGTCCTTGACGCCGACGGTGCCGCCGGCCGCGAGCACTTCGGCGGCCCGGTCCACGGCGGACTCGAACTCGCCCACCGACTCGCACTCCCACCCCTGGGCGAGCGGCACCCCGAGCCGGGCCGCGAGCCGCCGTCCGTAAATCTTGCTGTTGACCCGCTTGGCCACATCGGCGGCCGGCAGGGCGACCGGAAGGTGCGCGGCGGCGGCCAGCGCCTCCTCGGCCCGCGACACCCCGTGCGGCAGCAGCCGGGCACCCGCCCGCCCGAGCCCGGCCAGCCGCCGCAGCAGCCCGGGCGACTCACGGGCCTCGTCGGTCACGGGCACCCGCGCCCGGCACCGATCCGTCAGCTCGATGCCGGGCAGCCCGAGGCCGAGCGACCGCAGATAGTCCAGATAGCCGCGGTCAGGCGCGGACTTGAGGACGACATGATCACCCGCCTCGCCCAGCACCAGCGCGAGCTCGTCCATCCGGGCCACCACGGCGGAGGGCGCGCCGTCCCCCACGGCGGGCAGCCCGGGCTCACCGCGCGCCCACTCCCGCTCGACCTCGATATTGCCGAGCAGCACCAGCGGCGTAGCGGTGTCGCCGGTGCAGGCGAACCGCAGGCCGCCGGTGAAGTCCAGGGACGACAGATCGTCCGGCACGTGCGCCTCCTCGATGCTCATCAATGGCGGAAGACGGCCGCCGCGAAGGTGGCGCCGAGCCCCACCGCGGCCATCAGATAGAAGTCGCCCGGCCGCAGCCGGCCGCTCTCGCGCAGGGTGGCGTAGTTGACGAAGCCGTCGGCGCAGAAGCAGTGCCCGGTCACCGGGACGTTGTCCAGGAGGATCCGCGACCGCGGCAGGTCCAGCAGCTTGGCGGCCCGGGCCCAGGAGATCCGGTTGACGTTGTGCGGCAGGATCCAGGCGAGGTCGTCGAGCTCGATCCCGGCCGCGGCGACCGCGTCCCGGATGGCATCGGTCAGCATGACGGGGTAGCGGCGCTCGAACTCCTCGCCGTACGCACCGGGCAGGTCCACATTGGCGTACTCGCCGTAGGTACGGGTCACATAGCCGCGCAGCACGTCACCACCGCCCCGGTGGGAGACCAGGCAGGCGGCGGAGGACTCGCCCATGACGGTGGTGCCGGGCAGCATCCGGGCCCGCTTCCAGTGCGTCTTCTCGCCGGTGAGGACGAGCGCGAGCGCGTCGGGATCACCGTCCTCGGCAAGCAGCCGCCCGGCCAGATCCACGGCGGCAAGCCCCGAGGCGCATGCCTGCTGCAGGACGGTGAACACCTGGGCGTGGGATAGCCCGAGCTCGTCGGCGGCCTCGTGCACGGGGTGCTGCGAGGCCTTGGCACAGATCGGGATGGTGCGCCCGCTGATCACGTACGAGACGCGATGCTCGTTCCCCTTCAGCCCGGCCAGCCGCCGACCGGCGGAGACCAGCTGCTCGCGCATGCTCATGCCGGGGGCCAGGCGGACGTCCTTCAGCCCGTAATAGCGCTGGAACAGGGCCAGTTCACGATCGGCGAGCCCGAGCTGCGGCGCCAGCTCGGCGATCGGGACGGACTCCGGGGCGAGGTGCGCGGCGACCTCGACGAGGGCGGTCATCGTGGCTCCTTTCCGGGGCCGGCGAGCGCTGCCGCCCGCTTGTCCCGCGTGGTCAGCCCGGTGAAGGCGAAGAGCAGCCGCCCGGCGCCGTCGACGGCTTCGCAGCGGTCGGGCCGGAGGCGGTAGCGGAGTCGTACGGGATCGGGCAGCTCGGCGAGGGCGGCGTCGTTGCCGGGGGAGTGCAGGTCGAAGCGGTCGATACGGACCGGCACCGGCACGGCGGCCCGGTCCGGTGTGGCGGTGACGGCGGCGGTGGCGCGGAGGAGGCTGTCCATCGCCAGCGCCGGGAGCAGGAAGTCCGCAAGCTGCCCGCTGCCGCCGGGCGGCGGGAGGTGCAGCAGCGCGGTGCCACCTTCGCCGGAGGCGTGCTGGTCGCGCAGCGAGTCGAAGATGCCGCCGAGCCGGACCGGCGAATCGGGGAGTGCGTAGGCGTCGGCGGCGGCGCGCAGGTCCCGGGCCACGGGCAGCGGAGCCGGCGCTTCGGTCCGGCCATCCGCGAGGAGCACCGTCATCCGGCAGTACTCGAGGGGCGGAATGGGGCCCCGCTGCGGGCTGCTGACCGAGACCTCGACCCGTGGCCCCAGGCCGCGGCCCGTAACTACCAGCCGCCGAGGCCACCGCTCCTCGGCGGCACGGACGAAGCGCGAGAAGACGGCGTCCACGATGGCGACGGGTCGCCTCGCGACGCCGGCACCGCTACGTATCGCAGCTTCTGCCGCGATCTCCATCAGGAAGGTGCCCGGCAGCGTGGGCTGCCCGTCCACGCGGTGGTCCCGCAGCCACGGATGGGCGTCAAGCTCCAGGTCGAACTCCCAGACCCGGCCGCCGTCTTCACCCGCCACCGGACCACCCCGCACGAACGCTCCGCGCCCGCCGGGCCGCTCTCCGGCAGCCCGCAGTCCCGGGGCGGAAGCGCCGAGCATGCGCCACTCGGTCTCACCGAGCCATACGGGCGTCAGCTCGTCGTCGCGGCGCCGCTCCAGCGAGGTGCGGAACCAGCGGCGACCGAGCTCGTCGTCGAGATGGGTGAAGTTGTCCTTGCGGGCCAGGTACGCGTCCTTGACCTGGGTGTGAGTGACCATGCCGCTTTCGGTCCACAGCCCCGACACGAGGGCGTGCACGTCCGCACCCGACGTGGCGCGCTCGTAAGCGGCGGCCTGGACGAGGAATTCGTTGGCGGAGATGTAGTCGGCCTCGCCACGGCGCGGGACGACCGTGGTGACCGAGCTGATGGCCAGCCAGACCGCGGGGTTGTGGACGGCGAAGGCCTCGCGCAGGTGCAGCCAGCCGCGCACCTTTACGTCCCGTACCGCCCGGAAGCCGGCGGCGGTCTTGCGCCGTAGGGCAGCGGCGCTCTCGACTCCGGCGCCGTGCACGATGATGTCGGCGCCGCCGCTCACCTGGGCGATGTCGGCGGCGATCCGCCGCATGTCCGAGGCGACCCGGACATCGCACTGCCGGTAGTGCACCCGGTCGGCGCCATACGCGGCGGCGAGCCGGTCGATGGTACGTACCCGCTCCGCCGTCCGGCGCCAGCGGTTGTAGCGCTCGTTGAGCGCGGCGATCTTCTCGCCGGGGTGGTCAGCCATTAACTGCCGCAGGGCGGCGGGACGTTCGGCCGGGAGCTCGGTGAGTACCTCGGGACCCGCGGCGGGCCCGGAGCCGAGCAGCCAGATGGCGCTCGGCCGGGACAGCCGACCGAGCTGGTCGACGAGCTCGGCGGTGATGCCACGGCCACCGCCGGTGGCGACGATGACCGGGTTGTCCGGGAGCGGGCGACCGCGGGGCTCGTCGTCCTCGGGCGACAGCACGGGCTCGCAGCGAACCCCACCGCGGTAGTGGGCCACGGCGAGATGGCGGTCGGTGGCGGACTCACGCTCCAGCAGTTCGAGGCCGGCGGGCAGGTCCGCACTGTCCGTAACGACGCCGTAGACGAGTCCGTCGGGAAGATCGGCAGCCAGGGCACGCAGCAGTCCGGTGAACAGTCCGGTCACCGGGGCGGCGGCGGGCGCGGCGGGATCGAGGGCCAGCACGGCGAAGGACCCGCCGTCCTCGATCGGGTCAGCCAGCCGGCTCGCGGCGGCGAACGCGAGCTCGTGCAGCTCCAGGGCAGCGGCGGGGAGCGGATCGCCGCCGCGGGCGTCGAGGATGACCCGGATGTGCCGGACGGGGTGGCCGGCGACGGTCTCGGGGAGCGCGTCGGGCCCGATTGCACGCGGCGGGGGTGGGGGTGGTGCCGCTGCCGCTGGTGCGGCGGATGGCTCGACATCGGATGGTGACGGCAGCATCGCCGGCTTTCGTCCGCTCTCGGTGCGGGTGGGATGGCTGGCTACGGAAGGGGCGAGGGCGGCATGGTCGGTGGGATCTGTGTGCGGTGTACGGGCGGCCGGGTCTGTGTGCGGTGTACGGGCGGCCGGGTCTGTGTGCGGTGTACGGGCGGCCGGGTCTGTGTGGGGTGCACGGGCGGCCGGGCCTGCGTGCGGTGCACGGTCGGTGGGGTCGGCGTGCGGTGCACGGTCGGTCGCGCCTGCGTGCTGCTGCCCGCCATCCGCGTCGAGGCCAGCCGGCGTCAGCACCACACAGCCCGGCGGCGGTTCGGTGCCGGCCAGCAGCTCCGGGGCGTTGGTCAGCACCAGCGTGCCTGGGCCCAGCGCCGCGATCGGCTGCCGCACCCCCGCCCGCTCCAGCCTCCGCAGCCGCAGCACGTGGGGCCGCAGCTCACCCAACGCGGGGCCGGCTACCGCAGAGCTCGCCGCCGCCGTCACCGCCTCCGTCGCGCTGCCCACCACTCCGTCTCTCACCCCGGCCGTGCCCGCGACCGCCTCTCCGCCCACACCCGCGGCCGTTGCCTCAGCCGTCCCCGCCGAACCGGCGTCCGCCGCGCCCGAGTCCACGGCCGGGGAGTAGAAGAGCGCGGGCGTGCCCGAGAGGACCGGCGCCAGCAGCAGGTCCCGTGCCGCCCGCGCTTCCACCGCTTCCGTAGCCAGCCATCCCACCCGCCCCGAGACTGAACGAGACCCGGCGACGCTGCCGTCACCATCCGATGCCAAGCCATCCGCGGCACCAGCGGCAGCCGCACCACCGCCACCCACGGCGCGGTGCAGCGCCATCAGCCCCTCGGCAGCGTGGAAGTGCCGGCTGTCTCCGGTAGAAGCGGCGTCCCGGCGCGAGCCGGCGCCACCGTCCGTACCGGCGGGGCGGCCGCCATCAGCAGGAGTGGCCACCCGCCCCGCGCCGTCGACCCCGTCCTCCGTAC
>NZ_JAAKZV010000218.1 GCF_011044975.1 Streptomyces coryli
GGCCAGCCCCTCCCCGTACCACCGCCAGGCCAGCAGGGCGGTCAGGCCCCGGGCGCCGTCCCGCCGCCGACCCAGCCCATGCCGACCCAGGCCGCAGGCGCCCCCGGCGCGGTAGCCCCGCCGGGCGCCGTCCCGCCGCCGGGTGCCGTACCGCCTCCCGGCCAAGCCGTCCCGCCCCCAGGCGCCCCGGCTCCCGGCCAGGCCCTTCCCAACCCCTTCGCCCAGCCCGGCGGCGCCCCCATGACCGGCGCCCCGGCCCCCGGCGCGTACGCCGTCCCGCAGCAGGCCCCGCTCGGTCTCTCCAAGGCCATCGAGCCCTACCGCGAGGCGCCCGCCGGCCAGCGCTGGACGCTGCAGAACCCCAAGCTGGTCCGCGTCGACCTCGGCGCCGACGGCCAGCCGGTGCTCGCCCGCCAGGGCAGCATGGTGCTCTACCAGGGCAAGGTCGACTTCTCCTACAAGGGCTCCGGCGTCGTCGGCCGCGTCGTCGGCAATGCCACCGGCCAGGAGATGCAGCTGATGCGCTGCACAGGGCGTGGCCAGGTCTTCCTCGCCGACAACGCCGCCTACCTGCACCCCATCGAGCTCCAGGGCGACGCCATCTGCGTCTCCGCCGAGAACGTCCTCGCCTTCGACGAGAGCCTCCAGTACGAGGTCCGCCGCATCGAGGGCCACGGCATCCCTGGCGGCGCGCTGTTCACGATGCAGTTCCAGGGCACCGGGCAGGTGATCGTCAAGACGCACGGCGTCCCGGTCGTCCTCCCGGTCACGCCCACCACGTACGCGGACGCCCAGTCCGTCGTCGCCTGGTCGGCCACCGCGCAGGTGGTGCTCTCCAGCCAGGTGAGCCTGCGCCGCACCGCCTACCCGGGCCACAGCGGGGAGACCATCAACCTCCAGTTCCGGGGCGCGCCCGGCAACTTCATCGTCGTCCAGCCGTACGAGATCTGAGGGGCGCAGCCATGGACCAGACACTGATCTCGGGCTACGCGCCCACCCCGATCGCCGCCCGCATGGAGAACCACGGCTCCACCATGCTGAAGGCGGTCCTGCAGACCGGCCAGGACCTCTACGCCCGCGCGGGCTCGATGGTCGCGTACGAGGGCTTCGTCCAGTACGAGCCCAACCCGCCCGCGCTGCGCCGGGCCGCCGCCCAGTGGCTCACCGGCGAGGGCGCGCCGCTGATGAAGGCGAGCGGCGACGGCCTGCTCTATCTCGCGGACTACGGCGCGGACATCGTCTGTGTGAACCTCAACAACGAGGCCCTGTCCGTCAACGGCACCAACCTCCTCGCCTTCGACGCCCACCTCGACTTCGGCGTCGAGCGCGTCAAGGGCCTGGCCAAGCTGGCCGGGCAGGGGCTGTGGAACGTATCGCTGAAGGGCACCGGCTGGGTCGCGATCACCTCGCGCGGCGCGCCCGTCGTCGTCGACTGCGCCAGCAAGGGCGAGGACGAGACGTACGTCGACCCGGACGCGCTCGTCGCCTGGTCGACCAACCTCAAGCTCAAGGGCAAGCGCACCGTGAAGATGGGCGCGCTGGTCGGCCGCGGCAGCGGCGAAGCGTTCCAGATCGCCTTCTCGGGCCAGGGCTTCGTCGTCGTCCAGCCGAGCGAGGATTCGACCGACCGTCTCCGGGTCCGGGGCTGAAGGGGGAGGGCACCACATCATGCAGAGCCCGCTTTTCGCATACGTCGAGAACCAGACGCAGGAGCGCTACGCCCTGCAGAACCCGTACCTGCTGCGCGCCTTCCTGGACGGGCAGAGCGACATCCTGGCACGCAAGGGCGCCATGGTCGCGTACCAGGGAATGATCGAATTCGACGGTGAGTTCCAGTCGAACCAGCGCCGCCGCACCCGAGCCATGGCCGGCGGCGAGGGCCTCGACCTGATGCGCTGCTCAGGCCAGGGCACGGTCTACTTCGCCAACCTCGCGCAGCACATCCACGTCGTGGACGTCCCGCAGGACGGCCTGACGGTGGACGGCGCGTACGTCCTCGCGCTGGACTCCACGCTGCACTGGGAGATCATCGCGGTCGACAGCCAGTACGGGATCTCCGGCTCCGGCAAGTACAACCTGGAGATCACCGGCCGCGGCAAGGTCGCGCTGATGACCTCCGGCAAGCCGCTGTTGCTGCAGATCACGCCGGAGAAGTTCGCCAGCGTGGACGCCGACGCCATCGTGGCCTGGTCGTCCGGGCTGCGGGTGCAGATGCAGTCGCAGACCTCGTCGTCCGGCGTCTGGCGGCGCCGCGGCAATACGGGCGAGGGCTGGGAGCTCAACCTGACCGGGCAGGGCTACGCACTGGTGCAGCCCAGCGAGCAGCTGCCGCCGCAGAACGCGCAGATCGGCGGCGGCGTCCGGGGCCAGTTCGGCATGGGCGCGCAAGGCGCCCATGGCCAGAACCAGGGGAACATCTTCAGTAATCGATGACGGCCCGGGTGGCGGACAGCAGCCGGACGACGGAGTCGTCGGCGACGTCCGCCACCTCGTCGTATCCGAACCAGCGCAGGTCAAGTGACTCGTCGCTGATCTCCGGCACCGCGCCCGCGGGGGCGAGGGCGGCGTACTGCACATCGAGGTGCCAGGTACACGGGGTCAGGTGACGATCGAGGCGGACCGGGCCGCCGCCGATCACCACGAGGCCCTCGATGCCGGACTCCTCGGCGGCCTCGCGCAGCGCCGCCTGGTCGAGGGTGCGGTCGTCGGGCTCGCAGTGACCGCCGGTCTGCAGCCACATCTTCAGCTTGCCGTGCAGCGTGAGCAGCACGCGCTCGCGGGTCGGGTCCACCACCAGCGCGCTCGCGGTGAGGTGGCCGTCCGCGCAGGACTTCCACATGGCGTCGGGGTGGGCGGCGAGATACTCCAGGTACGTCTCGCGCAGGGCGTCCTGATCGGCGTCCGGGGCGGTCCACTCCTTGAGGGCCCGCCCCGCGTCGTCGTGAAGGCTCACTTGGAGTCGTCGTCCTTGTCGCCGTCGTCGCTTACGTCCCCGGTGCCGGCGTCGCCCTTGGGCTCGGCCGCCTCGTCCTTGGAGTCCTTCGAGTCCTTGGAGTCCGTGGCGCCCTTGGACGGCTGCGCCGTCTCACCGAGCATCTTGTCCAGCTCCGAGAAGTCCGGCTGCTCGCTGTGCACGAAGCCGTCCGGGTCGTCCAGGTCGCCGGCCGTCGGCAGCATGTCCGGGTGCGCCCACAGGGCGTCCCGCCCGTCCGTGCCGCGGGCGTCGGCGAGCGAGGCCCACAGCCGGGAGGCGTCGCGCAGCCGGCGCGGGCGCAGCTCCAGGCCGATCAGCGTGGCGAAGGTCTGCTCGGCGGGACCGCCGGTCGCCCGGCGGCGGCGCAGCGCCTCGCGCAGCGCGCCCGCGGACGGCAGGTGCGGCTCGGCGGCGGCGTGCACCACGGCGTCCACCCAGCCCTCGACGAGGGCGAGCGCGGTCTCCAGGCGGGCCAGCGCGGCCTTCTGCTCCGGGGAGTCCTCCGGCTGGAACATGCCCTGCTGCAGCGCGTCCTGCAGCTCCTCGGGCCGCGACGGGTCGAGCTGGCCGACGATGTCCTCCAGCTTGGCCGTGTCGACCTTGATGCCCTGGGCGTAGCCCTCGACGGCGCCGAAGAGATGCGAGCGCAGCCACGGCACGTGGGCGAAGAGCCGCTGGTGGGCGGCCTCGCGCAGGGCCAGGTAGAGCCGCACCTCCTCTTCCGGTACGCCGAGGCCCTCGCCGAAGGCCTTGATGTTCGCCGGGAGCAGCGCGGCCTTGCCGGCCGGGCCGAGCGGGAGGCCGATGTCGGTGGAGCCGACGACCTCGCCCGCGAGCACGCCGACGGCCTGGCCGATCTGGCTGCCGAACATGGCGCCGCCCATGGAGCGCATCATGCCGATCAGGGGCCCGGCCATCTGCTGCATCTCGTCCGGCAGCACCGAGCCCATGGCCGAGCCGACCCGCTCCGCGACCGGGTCGACCAGGTCTTTCCACACCGGGAGGGTGTTCTCCACCCACTCGGCGCGGGACCACGCGACCGCGCTGCCGGAGCCGGAGGGCAGGGCCGTAACGCCGTCGAGCCACAGGTCGGCGAGGCGCACGGCCTCCTCGACCGCGGCCTTGTCGTGCTCGTCGACGCTGGCGTCCTTGGAGCCGTCGGGGCCGCCCTGGGCGACGGTCTGGCGGGCGATGTCCTTGGCCATCTCCCAGTTCACCGGGCCGCCCTCGTAGCTCAGCATCTGGCCGAGCTGCTGGAAGGCCGCGCCCAGGTCGGCGGGGTTGAAGCCGCCGGGTCCGCCGGGCTGGCCGCCGCCCATGGAGCCGAAGATCGCCGCGAAGGGGTTATCGGCACCGCCACCACCGAACCCGAAGGGGTCCTGGCCGCTGCCCTCGCCCCGCTTCTTGGGACCGTCCTTGCCGTCATCGCCGTCGTCCGGCTCCTGCGGAAGGCCGAATCCGAATGGGGTGTCACTCACGATGTCCTCGGCTCTTAGGTGTCTGGTGGAGGTATGTAGCTTGCTTTGTTACCGACACATCCAGCCTAGGCCCGTGCGCCGCTTTACGGCTCGGTGCTCGTCGTGCCCGCCGACTGCGGCAGGATGGGTGAAACTACTACAGACAACAGCTGGAGCCGCCCGGTGAGTTCCCCGGAACCGAACGTTCGCGCAGCGCGAAAGCCTTCTCCCGTCGTGGCGGTGACCGGCGCCGGGGACGGAATCGGCGCCCTGCTCACCGCCCGTCTGGCGGCATCTTCTGAGGTCAAGCAGGTGCTGGCCATCGATGAGCGGCGCGGGGACTTCGACGGGGCGGACGGGGCGACATGGCATGTCCTGGACGTACGGGACCCGGCCATCGCCGAGAAGCTGCGCGGCGCGGACGTAGTGGTGCACCTGGCGCTCGACCTGGATCTGGAGTCGGATCCGGCGGCTCGTACGGCGTACAACGTACGGGGTACGCAGACGGTGCTCACGGCGGCGGCCGCCGCCGGGGTGCACCGCGTGGTGCTGTGCACCTCCGCGATGGTCTACGGGGCGCTGCCGGACAACGCCGTGCCGCTGGCCGAGGACGCGGAGCTGCGGGCTACGGAGGAGGCGACCGGGGTCGGGGATCTGCTGGAGATCGAGCGGCTGGCGCGGCGCGCTCCCAAGGCGCACCCCGGCCTTAACGTGACGGTCGTGCGCCCCGCGGCCCTGGTCGGCGGCGTGGACACGCCCCTGACCAGGTATTTCGAGTCGCCTCGCCTTCTTGTGGTGAAGGGCTCGCGCCCCTGCTGGCAGTTCTGCCACGTGGACGACCTGGCGAGTGCGCTGGAGTTCGCCGCGCTGGAGAAGGCGGAAGGCGACCTGGCGGTCGGCTGCGACGGCTGGCTGGAGCAGGAAGAGGTCGAGGAGCTGACCGGCATCCGCCGGATGGAACTCCCCTCCGCTGTCGCCCTGGGCACGGCCTCCCGCCTGCACCGCCTCGGCCTGACCCCGTCCCCGGCCGGCGACCTCGCGTACACGATGCACCCCTGGGTGGTCAGCGGCAGCCGCCTCCACGACGCGGGCTGGCGCCCGCAGTGGACGAACGAGGAGGTCCTGGCGGAGCTCCTCGCGGAGGTCTCGGGCCGCCACACGGTCGCGGGCCGCCGCCTGGGCCGTAAGGACGCGACGGCCGCGGGTGCGGCGGGCGCGACGGTGGCGCTGCTGGGCACGGCGGCGGTGGTCCGTAAGGTCCGCAAGGCGCGGCGCGGACGGATCTGACCTAACCCGCGGACCCGGCGGCGCTCCCGTGGAATCGGGATTCCGTAATCCGGGAGCGTCGGGCAGACTGGCCGCATGGCTCATGCGCACAACCACCCCGGCGAGCTCGCCGCGGAGGACCCCATCCGGCTGCTCGGCATCCGCGAGACTCCGCTCTCCCTCGACGAGGTCTACGCCGCCGTGGGTGATGCCGCCGCGGGCGGGATTTCGCTCTTTGTGGGGACCGTGCGCAATCACGACGGCGGGCAGGACGTCGACGAGCTCGGGTATTCGTGCCACCCCACCGCCGAGGCAGAGCTGCGGCGCATCGCGGAGAAGGTAGCCGCCGACTATCCCGTACGCGCGCTCGCCGCTGTCCACCGTGTGGGTGACCTCGCCATCGGCGATATCGCCGTCATCGTCGCGGTCGCCTGTCCGCACCGCGGCGAGGCCTTCGAGGCCTGCCGCCGCTTGATCGACACGCTCAAGCACGAGGTTCCGATCTGGAAGCACCAGCGCTTCTCGGACGGCACCGAGGAGTGGGTCGGCGCCTGCTAGGGCAGGCATCGCTGTGGTCCGAGTTGCGTAACCCCCGCCCACGCGAAAGCGTTCTCGTACCGACGGAATCATCGGATGTACAGGAGAGCGGGATGGCTGCAATTGCGTGGCTGGTAATCCCCGTTGCCTCGGCAGTGGCAGCGGCGATATGGGCGGGTTGGGCGACCCGCACGAAGAAGACAGGGGACGTCGCCGAACTGGCCGGCTATGCCCGCTTCCGCGAGGCGATGGAACGGTCGCACTCGCGTTCCGGCGCCGCATAAGCGTCCCGTACTGTCATCCATATGCCACGCCGCACCGCGACGCTGCTCGCCGCCACCCTCACCCTGATCGCGCTGCTCAGCGCCGGGGTGCTCATTCCGGTGCCGTACGCAGAGATGTCCCCGGGGCCGACGGTCAACACCCTGGGCGACCACGACGGCGACCCGGTGCTGAAGATCGAGGACCACAAGACGTACCCGACCACCGGGCACCTCAACATGACGACCGTCCGCGTCACCGGCGCGGACTACCGCATGAACCTGCTCGAGGCGGTCACCGGCTGGCTCTCCCGCGACGACCAGGTGGTCCCGAAGGAGTCGGTGTACCCCGAGGGGCAGTCCGCCGAGGAGGCGGACCAGCAGAACGCCGAGCAGTTCACCATGTCCCAGGAGAGCGCCAAGGTGGCGGCGCTCAAGCAGGTGAAGATCCCCTTCAAGTCCTGGGTCAACGTGGCCGCCGTGATCAAGGATTCGGCCGCCGAGGGCAAGCTGCACGCGGGTGACGTGATCAAGGCGGTGGACGGCCACAAGATCGGCAAGGCCGAGGACGTCGCGAAGTACGTGACCAAGCACAAGCCCGGCGAGAAGACCGTCTTCACGATCATCCCCGCCAAGCGCGCCGAGGCGGCGAAGAAGGCCGGCAAGCAGCCCGCGGGCGGCGAGAAGGACGTGGTCATCAAGACCCGCAAGGCCCCGGACGAGGACCGCGCCATCGTCGGGATCCAGGCGGGCCCCGACCACGCCTTCCCGTTCAACATCGACATCAAGCTGGCGGACGTCGGCGGGCCCAGCGCCGGGCTGATGTTCGCGCTCGGCATCGTCGACAAGCTGGAGAAGACCGACCTCACCGGCGGCAAGTTCGTCGCCGGTACGGGCACCATCGACGACAACGGCGTGGTCGGCCCCATCGGCGGCATCGAGATGAAGACCATCGGGGCGCGCAACAAGGGCGCGGAGTACTTCCTCACCCCGAAGGAGAACTGCGCGGCCGCCGCCAAGGACATCCCCGACGGCCTCACCCTGGTGAAGGTGGGCACGATCGGGGACGCCATGAAGGCCCTCGAGGACATCCGCGAGGGGCGCGAGGACGAGGTGCCCAGCTGCAGTAAGTAAGTGGGCCGGCGCCGCTAGTCCGCGAAGGTCGCCGCCAGCGCCTGCGCCAGCCCCGGCACCAGCTCGGGCCCGGTCAGCACCTCGGTGGCGGTGTCCTTCTCGCGCAGCCGGATCGCGCACTCCTGCGCCCCGTCCCGCAGCACGCCCACCGTCATCCGGACCTCCTGCCGCTCCGGGTGCTTGGCCACCCAGTCGGCGAGTTCGGACCCGCCGAGACCCTCGGGCAGCGCCGCCTCCGCCGACGGCGGCAGCATCAGCCGCTCCAGCGTCACCGCGCAGCCGCCCACCGCCTCCGGCCACGCCACCGTCGCCAGGAACTCATCCAGTTCCTGCCCGGCGGGCAGCTGGTCCTGCTCGATCGGTGTGTACGTGACGCCGCCCGGGCCGCCCGCGGGCTGCTGCTCCTCGAGCCCGAGCTGCGCGGCAAGCCCCGGCTCCTGGGCGCGCAACTGGGCCGTATCGACAAGGGCGAAGAACCGGGCCGGCTGGTCCCAGCCGAAGCCGGCGGCGTACTCATCGATCTCGAGCACGGCTCGGGTCAGCGGGCTGGCCGCAAATGCGGCGCCGTCCGGGGCGCCGGTGGGAAGGTTGGACATGCTCGACATCCTGCCTGATCGCTTGCCATGCGGCGGAGCCGCATATCAATTGCAGCGCGGATCGGACCCCATCAGCGGGAACCGAGTAAAGCTTTAGTAAGTTTGCACAGTGGGGCCCCTGTATCGGGGGCTCGGGCCGATTCCCACTGAAACGGCCCATTCCGAACCATCGATCTCGAGGTGCGCACCTTGGCTTTCCAGATGCCGGACCGGGGTTCCGGCGGCTCAGGCGGCCCGTCCGGTCCGCGGATCAACATCGGCCGCCCGTCGCGGCGCATGCGGACCCTGTTCCTGACGCTGGGTGTGCTGGCCGTGCTGGCCATCCTCTTCGTCATGTTCGCCGGGTTCTGGACCGACTGGCTCTGGTATCGGTCGGTCAAGTACACGTCCGTCTTCACCACCACGCTGTGGACGAAGGTCGGTCTCTTCCTCGTCTTCGGGCTGCTCATGGCCGCGGCCGTGGGCGTCAACATCTGGCTGGCGCACCGGCTCAGGCCGCCGCTGTCCGCGATGTCCCTGGAGCAGGAGTCCCTTGACCGCTACCGGATGAACATCGCCCCGTACAAGAAGTGGATCCTGCTCGGGCTCTCGCTTCTCGTCGGGCTGATCTCCGGCGCCTCCGCCTCCGGCCAGTGGCGCACCTGGCTGCAGTGGGTGAACGGGCAGAGCTTCGGGCAGACCGACGCCCAGTTCCACAAGGACATCTCCTTCTACGTCTTCGATCTGCCCTGGTATCGCTTCCTGCTCGGCTTCGGCTTCGCCGCGATCGTGCTGTCGCTGATCGCCGCGGCCCTGGTGCACTACCTCTATGGCGGCCTGCGCATCTCCAGCCCCGGTGCCCGCGCCACCTCGGCGGCCACCGGCCATCTCTCGGTGCTGCTCGGCCTCTTCGTCGCCCTGAAGGCGGTGGCGTACTGGCTGGACCGGTACGGCCTGGCCGTGAAGTCCAGCGGCCTGAAGTCCACCGACGGCTGGACCGGGCTGAAGTACGTGGACGCGAACGCCTATCTGCCGGCGAAGACGATCCTCTTCGTGATCGCGATCATCTGCGCGCTGCTGTTCTTCGCCACCCTGTGGCGGCGCACCTGGCAGCTGCCGCTGATCGGCCTCGGCCTGATGGCGCTCTCGGCGATCCTGATCGGCGGGCTCTACCCGGCGATCGTGCAGAAGTTCCAGGTGCAGCCGAACGAGCAGGCCAAGGAAGCGCCCTTCATCAAGAAGAACATCGACGCCACGCGCAAGGCGTACGGCATCGACGAGTCCAAGGTGAAGGACTACTCCGGGGCCAGCGACAAGGACGACCAGCAGCTGCGCGACGCCGTCGACTCGACGGCCTCGATCCGGCTGCTCGACCCGAACATCGTCTCGCCGACCTTCCAGCAGCAGCAGCAGGTCAGGGGCTACTACCAGTTCCCGTCCACGCTCGACGTCGACCGCTACAAGGACAAGACGGGCAAGGAGCGCGACACGGTCGTCGGCCTCCGCGAGCTGAACATGAACGGCATCCCGGAGAAGGGCTGGATCAACAACCACTTCCGCTACACCCACGGCTACGGCATGGTCGCCGGCAAGGGCACCGAGGTCACCGGCACCGGCGGCCCGGTCTACCGGGAGAAGGACCTGCCGCCCGAGGGCGACCTCGGCAAGTACCAGCCGCGGATCTACTACGGCGAGAAGACCACCCAGTACTCCATCGTCGGCGGGCCCCAGGACGAGGTCGACTACTCGTCGGACGCGGGTGAGCAGACGTACAAGTACACCGGCGAGAGCGGTGTGAGCCTCTCCAACGGGTTCAACCGGGCCGCCTACGCCGTCGCCTTCGGCGAACCGCAGATCATGTACTCGGGCGCGATCGGCGAGGGCTCCAAGGTGCTGTACAACCGCACCCCCAAGCAGCGCGTCGAGGCCGTCGCCCCGTGGCTGACCATCGACGGCGACCCGTACCCGACGATCGTCGACGGCCGGGTCAAGTGGATCGTGGACGCGTACACCACCACGAACGGCTATCCGTACGCCTCCCGCACCACGCTCGGGGAGTCGACCTCGGACTCGCTGACCGACGACCAGCGCTCGGTCGTCGCCCAGCAGAACCAGGTCAACTACATCCGCAACTCGGTGAAGGCCACCGTCGACGCCTACAACGGCACGGTGAACCTCTACCAGTGGGACGAGAAGGACCCGGTCCTGAAGACCTGGATGAAGTCCTTCCCGGGCACGGTGAAGGACAAGTCCGAGATCCCGCAGGCCCTGAAGGACCACATGCGGTATCCGCAGGACCTGTTCAAGGTCCAGCGCGAGCTGCTGACGCAGTATCACGTCACCAACCCCAAGCAGTTCTACTCCGGTTCAGAGCAGTGGCAGATCCCCGAGGATCCCACCACCAAGGACCAGAGCTCGGTGCCGCCGTACTACCTCAGCCTGAAGATGCCGGACCAGAAGGCCCCGAGCTTCGCGCTGACCACCACCTTCACGCCGAGAGAGCGCGAGAACCTCGGCGCCTTCATGGCGGTGGACGCGGACGCGCGCAGCAGTGACTACGGCAACATCAGAATCCTGAAGCTGCCATCCACGTCACCGGTGCCAGGACCCAAACAGGTCCAGTCGCGCTTCAACTCCGACACGGAAGTCGCCGACAAGATCAACATTCTGCGCAGGGGCGACTCCGAAGTGGAGTACGGCAACCTGCTCACGGTGCCGCTGGAGGGAGGTCTGCTCTATATCGAGCCGGTCTATGTCCGCGGCGCCGGCACCAACTACCCACTCCTGCGGAAGGTCCTCGTCACGTACGGCGAGAAGACCGCCTTCGAGGACACGCTGCCAGAGGCACTCGACGTCGCCTTCGGTGTGAAGGAGAGCACACCGGCGGAGGAGGAAGAGGAAGGCCCGAAGAAGCCGGTGAAGCCGAACCAGTCGCTGGAAGAGGCGCTGCAGGACGCCGACAAGGCCTTCAAGGCGGGCCAGGAGGCGCTGAAGAAGCAGGACTGGGATGCGTACGGCCGCGCCCAGGAGGACCTCGAGGAGGCGCTGAAGGAGGCGGCCGAAGCGGAGTCCAAGAGCGGGTAGCCGGTTGGTCAAGCTCCCTCCCGCGCCGTGCTAGGGTTGTGAACACAACGGCGCGGGGTGGAGCAGCTCGGTAGCTCGCTGGGCTCATAACCCAGAGGTCGCAGGTTCAAATCCTGTCCCCGCTACTGATGGTCAGGGCCCGAAGTCTTCGGACTTCGGGCCCTGACTCATGTTCGGGCTCCCTTACGGCTCCGGATGTTCGTACGTCAAGCCACCCGTCGCGGATCCACTCCATCGGGCGGTAACTGCCTTGCGGAGTTTGGGGGGTTGTGATGTCGGGAAGTCGACAAAACGCTGAAGTGACCTTCCTGGCTGAGGTATACCAGGTGTACGGCGGTTGCAGGTGATGCGACGATGGTGCTTATGGGGGAAGAGGCAAGGGTGTTGGACGCCCGTCGAGTTGACGGAGGCGTCGGCGAGCGACATGACGAGGCGGATGCCGAGTTCCGGTACCGCCAGGCCGCCGATGCCGGGGACACCGCTGCCCTGAGCTCGCTTGGCGCGCTGCTGCTCCGACGCGGGGACCTTGAAGGTGCTGAACCCTTTCTGCGCCGCGCCACCGCCGACGGCGACCGCGCCGCGGCGAACAATCTCGGCGTGCTGCTGCACCAGCGCGGCCTCGGCGACGAGGCGGCCGGCTGGTGGCGGATCGCCGCCGTCGCCGGCTCCGCCCCCGCCGCGCACGCCCTGGGGCGGCACTACCGCGAGCGGGGCGACGAGCCCGCCGCCGAGTACTGGCTGCGCCAGTCCGCCGAGTCCGGCCACGCCCTCGGCGCGTACGCCCTCGCCGACCTGCTCGAGCACCGCAGCGACGTGGGCGCCGAGCGCTGGTTCCGCGCGTCCGCCGAGCAGGGCCACCGCGAGGGCTCCTACCGCCTCGCCCGCGCCCTGGACCGGCGCGCCCGCGGCCACCGCACGGACGGCGCCGCCGCGAGCAGCCCCGGGCCCGTACCGGACACGCTGACGCGGGCCGCGACCAACCCGCAGCTGGCCGCCGAGGCCGAGCAGTGGTACCGGCAGGCGGCCGCGCGCGGCCACCGGCGGGCCGCGCTGCACCTCGGCACGCTGCTGGAGGAGCGCGGGGAGGCCAAGGAGGCGCAGCGCTGGTACCTGACCTCGGCGCGCGACGGCGAGGCGAAGGCGGCGTGCGCGCTCGGCTTCCTGCTGCGCGACGCCGGCGACGACGTCAGCGCCGCCGTGTGGTGGCGGCGCGCGGCCCAGGACGGCGACGGCAACGCCGCGAACGCGCTGGGCGCGCTGCACGCGGACCGGGGCGAGACGCAGACGGCCGAGAAGTGGTACCGGGCGGCTCTGGACGCGGGTGACGTGAACGGCGCGTACAACCTCGCGCTGCTCTGCTCCGGGCAGGGCCGCGCCGAGCAGGCCGAGCAGTGGTACCGCCGGGCCGCCTACGCGGGTCACCGCGAGGCCGCGAACGCGCTCGCCGTGCTGCTGCTGCAGCGCGGCGACGCCGCGGGCGCGGAGCCGTGGTTCTCCAAGGCGGCCGAGGCGGGCAGCGTGGACGCCGCCTTCAACCTCGGCATCCTGCACGCGGGCCGCGGCGACGAGGAGGCGGCGCTCGGCTGGTACGAGCGGGCCGCCGCCGCCGGGCACACCGAGGCGGCGCTGCAGGTCGGCACCGCGCTGCTGCGCGACGGCGACGAGAAGGAGGCCGCGGACCATCTGCGGTGCGCGGCCGAGGGCGGCAGCCCGGAGGGCGCGTTCCGGCTCGCGGCGCTGCTGGACCGGGACGGCGCCGATACGGCGGAGGAGTGCGAGCAGTGGTACCGCACGGCGGCCGAGCAGGGCCACCGGCGGGCCCAGGTGCGCGTCGGCATGTGCGCGGCGGAGCGGGGCGACACCGCGGACGCGGCGCGCTGGTACCGGGCCGCGGCGGAGGCCGGCAGCCGTAACGGCGCCTTCAACCTCGGCCTGCTCCTCGCCCGCGAGGGCAGCGAGCCGGAGGCGGCCGTCTGGTGGCGCCGCGCGGCGGAGTCCGGCCACGGCCGGGCGGCGCTGCGGCTCGCCCTGCTGGCGGCCCGGCACGGCGACCTGGCCGAGGGCCGGCAGTGGGCGGACCGTGCCGTCGAGCTGGGCCCGGCGGAGGTCGCGGAGCGGGCCGCGCGGCTGCGCGACGCGCTCGTGCAGGAGCTGTCGGCATAGCGTCCTGCCCCCGGCCGTAAAGCGATTTGCGCTGGTCGGGGGCAGGGGGGTAAGGTTGTGAACACAACGACGCGGGGTGGAGCAGCTCGGTAGCTCGCTGGGCTCATAACCCAGAGGTCGCAGGTTCAAATCCTGTCCCCGCTACTCTGAATCGAAGGCCGGTCCGATCTGGACCGGCCTTCGGTGCGTCTACGGGCCTACGAGCCGGCGCTACGGCTTGTGTCCCACCGCCTCCGCGTAGAAGGCGCGGTCCACCAGCTTGTCCTCGGGGAGCGGGTCGCCCTCGGTCACGCCCGCGTCGCGGTAGGCCTGCTGCAGCCGGTCCGTGGTGCCCTTGCGGATCTCCCAGTCCATCGTCAGCGAGGGGACGGACTTCAGGACCGGCTCCTCCACCTTGAGCAGCTTCGCCAGCTCGGCGGTGAAGGCCGGGTCCTTCTTGTAGTCGTCGCGGAAGTACGTGTTCAGCGTGCGGACGTACGCGCGCGTGAAGGCCACGCCCGCGTCCCGGTCGTCCTTCAGCAGCGACGGGCCGAAGAGGACGCCGCCGAGCGGCTCGCCCTCCGGCTGGCCGCCGATGAAGCCGTAGCCGTTCTCGCCGTCGACCTTGCGCCAGGCCGGGTCGAGGAGCCAGGCCGAGTCGACGCCGCCGTTCTGCAGGGCGGTGAGGACGTCGGCGGAGCCGAGCTGCTGGAACTCGACGGCGTCGAGCTTCGTGCCGCGGGCCTTGAGGGCCTTCTCCATGGCGTACATGATCACGGAGCCCTTGCCGATCATGGTGCCGATCTTGCGGCCGTCCAGCTTGGCCGACTTCGCGGTCTCGCCGTCCTTCAGCTTCACCCACAGGCCGCTGCGGGACTTGGGGGAGGAGGAGTAGTTCGCGGCGGTCCACTTGATGTCGAAGCCGCTGTTGATTCCGTTGATCACGGCGGCCTCGGGGGCGGCCCACTGGGCGTCGATCTCGCCCTTGGCGAGGAGGGGGAGGGCTTCGGGGG
>NZ_JAAKZV010000219.1 GCF_011044975.1 Streptomyces coryli
GCTGGGTGCGGTCCGGGCGGGCAGATGGCGTCCCTCACCGCGCCGAGGCTGCCACCCGCAGTGCCGTCCGCTTGTCTGCGATGCCCTCCAGTCGCAGCGTCGTCCCGTCGTGTTCCCACAGCAGCGTCGGGCCCGCCGTTCGGACGGTGCGCTTGTACGGGTCGCCGTGCGGGTCGCGCAGCATGACCTCGAGCCGGTGGGCCGCCGGGAACCACAGGCCCGTGCCGCCGCGCACCGTCACCCACTCTGGCCGGGCCCGCGAGATCTTGCCCATGGTCGGATCGAGTCCCGCGCGGAAGGCGTCCAGGCGCACCACAGCGCCGCCGTCCCGACGCCAGCACACCGTGACCACCCGGCGGTCCGCCGACACCGACGCCCCGGCCGGGCGCCCCAGCTCCGCGGGCAGCGCCGCCGGGCCGAAGCCCGCCCGGTCCGCCGCCGCGCCCGGCGTCATACTCGCGTCGCACTGCGGCCCGCGGCCGCCCGGCGGAGCACCAGACGCTGTCTCACCCGACGACGACGCCGAGCCGTCCGGCGGAGCCGTCACCCGCACCTCGACCCCGCCGAAGCCGAAGACGTCCGCGACCGCCGCCCGCACCGGCGGCGTCAGCGCCAGCCCCATGAAGACGGCGCACAGAAGCGCCACCAGCGCCCGCAGATGCGTCCGAACCCAGCGGCGCATCCGTACGCCCCGGTTCGCCACCGGCACCAGCTCGTCCTCCACCGCGGCCAGCACCCGCGCGGCGACGGCGTCGGCCTGCTCGGGCCCGTACGACGGCAGGCTCCCGCCCAGCGCTCGCAGCTCCTCCGGCAGCCGGGAGGTCATGGCGCACCACCTCCACCCACGGCTCCGTCCTCGCCGAGCTCCCGCCGCAGCTGCGTCAGCGCCCGGCTCAGCCGCGACTTCACCGTCCCCCGCGGGATGCCCAGCGCCGCCGCCGTCTCCGCCTCGTCCAGGTCCAGCAGGTAGCGGTGCACCACCACCAGCCGGTGCGGCTCGCGGAGCCCGCGCAGGGCGCGGAGGAGTTCCTCGCGCCGCTCCGCGGACAGCGCGGCCGCCGCCGGGTCCGCGTCCGCGTTCGCGGCCGGCAGTTCGGGGCCCGTCCACCCGGGCCCGGCCGCGCCGGGGCCCGTCGCCCCGACGCCCATCACCCCGGGCCGTTCGCCGCCCCGCCGCAGGCCCTCCGCCACCGCCACCCGCTCCCGGGCGGCGCGGTAGCGCGCGGAGGCGCGCATTGTGTTCTTGGTCTCATTCGCCACGATGCGCAGCAGCCACGGGCGGAAGGCCGCGCCGTCGCGGAAGGAGCCGAGGGCGCGGTACGCCTTGATGAACGCCGTCTGCACCACGTCCTCCGCCTCCGCCCCCGCACCCAGCAGGATTGCCAGCCGGTGTGCGAGGGGCGCGTGGGCGCGCACGAGTTCCGCGTACGCCTCGGTCTCCCCGGCGCGCACGCGGGCGACTATCCGGTCCTCGCCGCCGCCGATCGTGCCCCCTCCCACCCGCCTACGAGGGTCATACACCGGAGGCCCGGGATCCGTTCCGCACCTGAGAGAATGTCTTTCATGGCCAACCGACGTCCCCGTGCTCTCTCCGGCATCCAGCCGACCGCCGGCTCCTTCCACCTGGGCAACTACCTGGGCGCCATCCGCCAGTACGTGGCGCTCCAGGAGACCCACGACGCCTTCTACATGGTCGTCGACCTGCACGCGATCACCGTGCCGCAGGACCCGAAGGAGCTCCGGGCGAACACCCGGCTCGCCGCCGCGCAGCTGCTCGCCGCCGGGCTCGACCCGGAGCGGTGCACGCTGTTCATCCAGAGCCATGTGCCGGAGCACGCGCAGCTCGCCTGGGTCGTCAATTGCCTCACCGGCTTCGGCGAGGCCAGCCGGATGACGCAGTTCAAGGACAAGTCGGCCAAGCAGGGGAGCGCCGGGACCACCGTCGGGCTCTTCACGTATCCGATGCTGCAGATCGCGGACATCATCCTGTACCAGGCGAACTCGGTCCCGGTCGGTGAGGACCAGCGGCAACACGTCGAGATCACCCGGGATGTCGCCGAGCGGTTCAACGCCCGCTTCGGCGAGACCTTCACCATCCCGGACCCGTACATCCTCAAGGAGACGGGCAAGATCTACGACCTGCAGGACCCGACGATCAAGATGAGCAAGTCGGCGTCCACGCCCAAGGGCATCATCAATCTGCTCGACGAGCCCAAGGTCTCCGCCAAGAAGATCAAGAGCGCGGTCACCGACACGGACACCGAAATCCGCTTCGACGCCGAGCACAAGCCGGGCGTCAGCAACCTGCTCTCCATCTACGCGACGCTGACCGAAACGAGCATCGCGGATCTGGAGACCAAGTACGCCGGGAAGGGCTACGGTGCGCTGAAGACCGACCTCGCCGAGGTCGTCACCGAGTGGGTAACGCCGTTCCGCTCCCGTACGCAGGAATACCTGGATGACCCGGAGACCCTGGACTCCATCCTCGCCAAGGGCGCGGAGAAGGCCAGGGCGGTGGCGGCCGAGACGCTCGCCGCCGCGTACGACAAGGTGGGCTTTCTGCCCGCCAAGCATTGACCGGCACCGAGATCAGCTTGAGCAGGACAGTTGAGGAGACGCGCGTGGGGACCGTGACGCTGGGCGTTTCGATCGTGGTCCCGGAGCCCTGGGGCGCCATGCTGCAGCAGCGGCGCGCCGGCTTCGGTGACGCCGCCGCATACGGCATCCCCACCCACGTCACGCTGCTGCCGCCCACCGAGGTGGCGGCCGGCGAGCTGCCGCGCGTCGAGGAGCATCTGGCGCGGATCGCCGCGCTGGGGGTGCCCTTCCCGATGCGGCTGTGCGGTACGGACACGTTCCGGCCGCTGACCCCCGTCGTCTTCGTCAAGGTCGTCGAGGGCGCCGCCTCCTGCTCCTGGCTGCAGCGCATGGTGCGGGACGCCGCCGGGCCGCTCGCCCGCGAGCTGGAGTTCCCGTACCACCCGCACGTCACCGTCGCCCACGGCATCTCGGAGGAGGCGATGGACCAGGCCTACGACTCCCTCGCCGACTTCGAGGCCGGCTGGGCGGTCGGCGGCTTCGCGCTGTACGAGCAGGGCGCGGACGCGGTCTGGCGCCTGCAGCGCGAATTCCGCTTCGGCGGCGAGCGCCTCACCCGCCCGGCAGCGGGCGTGCCGTCCCAGGCAAAGCCGGAGACGGCGGCGTCGGCGGGCTAGTCTCGCTTCCATGGAGTGGCTCAGCCGGCTGCCCGGCATCGGGCCGGTCTTCGCCTGGATTCTGCGCAGCCGTGTCTATCGGGTGTACGACTACCTGGACCAGCGGCACTGGAACCGGCTCACCGCCACCATCACCTTCTCCAGTTTCGTCTCGCTCTTCCCGCTGCTCACCGTCGTCGCCGCCATCGCCGCCACCCTGCTCAGCGACCGGGACCGGGCGCGGCTCGAGGGCTGGATCACCGATCAGGTGCCCGGCATCGCCGACTCGCTCGACCTCGACTCGCTCTTCAGCAACGCGGGCACGGTCGGCGCCATCGCCTTCGCGGCGCTCCTGGTCACCGGCCTGAACTGGGTCGGCAACCTGCGCGACTGCCTGCGCGCCGTATGGGACCGCGACGACAAGGGCGAGAATCTCTTCTTCGGCAAGGCCAAGGACGCCCGGCTGATGGCCGGGCTCGGCGGCGCGGTGCTCGGCTCGGTGGCGCTGTCCGTGGCCACCACCACCGCCTCCGAGAAGATCATCGAAGCGCTCGGCCTGGCCGCCGGCGGCGTCGGCGCCTGGCTGCTGAAGATCGCCGCCTTCGCCGCCGCGGTCGTGGCCGGGGTGCTGATCCTCTGTTACGCGCTGATCCGGCTGCCGGACATTCCGGTCGAAATCCGCCCACCGCGCCGCGAGGTGATCAAGGCGGCGCTGGCGGGAGCGGTCGGCTTCGAGCTACTCAAGCTTCTTCTCAGCGGGTATCTCTCCTCGGTCGCCGCCAAGAGCATCTACGGAGCCTTCGGCGTTCCCGTCGCCCTTGTCCTCTGGCTCTCCTTCATGGCCCGCCTGCTGCTCTATTGCGCCGGCTGGACGGCCGCGCCGCGCGATGTCGGCCCGCGGCCACTTGCGCTTGACGAGCATGGCGAGCAGCGCGATGACGGCCAGTGAGCCCGCGGTGATCGACAGCGCGGTGACCATGCCGCCGCCGTCGCGGCCTGCCTTCCCCGAGTCCTCGGAGTCGGACGCGCCCTTCGCGCCGCCGGCCTGATTGCCCTCGGCCGTGCCGGGCGCCTTCGCGTCCTCGCGGGAGCTCTTCGGCGGGACCAGCTTGCCGACCGGCTGCACCGTGCCGGTCGCCTTGAAGCCCCAGTCGAAGAGCTTCGCGGTCTCCCGGTAGACCTCGTTGTGGCCACCCTTGGGGTTCATCATCGTGACCAGCAGCACCTTGCCGTCGCGCTCGGCGACGCCGGTGAAGGTGGAGCCGGCCTCGGTGGTGTTGCCGTTCTTGATCCCGGCGATGCCCTTGTAGACGTCTATGTCGTAGTCGCCGGTGAGCAGCCGGTTGGTGTTCTGGATCTCGAAGGTCTTCCGCTTGCCCTTCTTCTTCTCGCCCGGGAACTTCGCGGTGGGCGTCGAGGCGTACTCGCGGAAGTCCTCGTCCTTCATCCCCTCGCGGGCGAAGAGCGTCAGGTCGTACGCGGACGAGGTCTGGCCCTTGGCGTCGTAGCCGTCCGGCTCCTTCACGACGGTGTCGGCGGCGCCCAGCTCTTCGGCCTTGGCCTGCATGTCGGCGACGGTCTTGGCCTTGCCGCCGTTCATCTCGGTGAGCACGTGCACCGCGTCGTTACCGGACTTCAGGAAGACGCCGAGCCACAGGTCGTGGACGGTGTAGGTGAGCCCCTCCTTGATCCCGACCATGCTGCTGCCGGGCTGCACCCGGGCCAGCTCGGCGCGGGTGGCCTTGTGCTCCTGCGTCTTCTTGAACTTCGGCAGCAGGGTGTCGGCGAAGAGCATCTTCAGCGTGGACGCCGGGGCGAGCTTCCAGTGCGCGTTGTGCGCGGCCAGGATGTCGCCGGACTCGGCGTCGGAGACTATCCAGGAGCGTGCCGTCAGCTTCTTCGGCAGTTCGGGCGCCCCGGGGCCGGAGTTGACCTGGGTCCCGGGCCGGGCGAGCTGCTCGCCGCCGACGTCGGACATCACGGCGGGCGGCTTGGGCTGCTTCCCGTCGTCCCCGTCGGCGGCGGACGCCGGGAACGCGGCAGGCCCGAGGAGCAGGCCGAGGCCTGCCGCAAGGGCAAGAGCTTTCTTCGTATTAATGGACGGCACTCCGTGAACTTACCTGGCCCCGGCAACCATGTGCAGCCCTCGGGTGCGGGCCTCGGGGCCGCACGGGGCCTTTACGGGCAGTGGGCCATACTCGGACTCATGTTTATCGGTCGCCGCGTGTCCTGGTTCCTGCTCGCCTTCGGGGTGTGGTCCTGGTTCATCTGGATCACCTTCGTCAAGAATCTGATCAACGACGGCAGTGGCCTGGCCTTTGACGACGCCGGCGACCCGACCGGGTACTTCTGGGTGCATCTGCTGCTGGCCGTCACCTCGTTCCTGCTGGGGACGACCATCGGATTGCTGGGGCTCAAGGGCGTACGGGCTTCGCGGACCGCGCGAACGTCGCGGACGGCGGAGACTTCGGGGGTCGCCGGATGAACTGGGTGGTGATTCCCGTCGCACTGGTGATGATCTCGCTGGTCGTCATCGCGCACTGGTACGTGTGGCGGCGGATGGTCCGGGACACGACCAGACCCGGCAGCTGGCCGCGGCGGGTCGGGACCGTGCTGGTGCCGCTGCTGCCGGTGGTGACGGCGTCCGGACTGGCGAGCGAGCGGGCCGGGGCGCCGTTCAAGGTGCAGCAGCTGCTGACCTGGCCCGGGTTCATGTGGCTGCCGGTGCTGCTGTATCTGCTGCTGGCGCTGCTGGTGGGCGAGCTCGTACGGCCGCTGCTGCTCAAGGCGCTGACCCGCCGGGCCGGTGCGGCCGAGGCGGCGCCGGAGGCGGCGGCCGAGCGGGCGGCGACGCCCGAGGAGGAGACCGAGCGGGAGGCCACGGTCGCCGCGCTGGCGCAGCAGGTGGTCGCGGCCGAGCAGGGCGGCAGCGGGGTCGCCGTGGCGGCGCCGGAGCAGACTGACGACGCGGCGCCGCCCGCCGCCCCGGACGAGCCCGCCGGCCCCGATCTCTCGCGCCGGCTGTTCGTCGCCCGTACGGTCGCGATCGGCGCCGGTGCGGTGGCGGCCGGGACCGTGGGGTACGGGGCGTACGGCGTGCTGGGCAAGGCGCCGCAGGTCAAGCGCGTGACCGTGCCGCTGGCGAAGCTGCCGCGGGCGGTGCACGGCTATCGCATCGCCGTGGTCAGCGACATCCATCTGTCGCCGACGCTGGGGCGCGCGCACGCGCAGCGGATCGTGGACACCATCAACCGCACCAGCCCCGACCTGATCACGATCGTCGGCGACCTGGTGGACGGGGACGTGCACGACCTCGGCCCGGCCGCGATGCCGCTGCGCGACCTGCGGGCGAAGGACGGGTCGTTCTTCGTGACCGGAAACCACGAGTACTTCTCCGGCGCCGGGCAGTGGGTGGAGTTCGTACGGGAGCTCGGGGTGCACCCGCTGGAGAACGAGCGGCGGGAGCTGGCCGGATTCGACCTCGCCGGTGTCAATGACATCGGCGGCGAGAGCGAGGGCCAGGGCCCGGACTTCGGCAAGGCGCTCGGCGACCGGGACCCGAAGCGGACGTCGGTGCTGATGGCGCACCAGCCGGTGGTGATCCACGACGCGGTGAAGCACAACGTGGATCTGCAGCTGTCGGGGCACACGCACGGCGGGCAAATGTGGCCGGTCAATTACGTGGCCGAGCTGGCGAATCCGACCGTGGCGGGCCTGGAGAAGTACGGCGACACGCAGCTGTACGTGACCAAGGGCGCGGGCGCCTGGGGCCCGCCGGTACGGGTCGGCGTCCCCTCGGACATCACGGTCGTGGAGCTCGCGTCCCGGGCAGCCTAGGGCAAGCGCCGGACGGGCTTGGTGTGGTGGCCCCCTACGCGGTCGGGTGCCGTGTGAGCCGCAGGTCGCAGGCCTGCACCGCGCCGCCCTGGAGGAGGACGCTCGCCGTCTGCGGGGCATGGCCCGCTGCCAGGGCCACGACCACGTAGGCACCATCGTCCAGTTCCCGGAAGGTGTACGAGCCGTAGTTGTCCGGGGCCGTCCGGCCCGCCTGGGTGCCGTTCGCGGCCAGGAGGGTCACGCGTGCCTGTGCTACCGGGTCGCCGCACGTCGTACGGACCGTCCCGCGGATGAACTGCCGCGGGACCGGCACCGGTTCGGGCTCCGGGGCCGCCGCCGTGCGTGATGGCCACCAGTTCGCGCGGCCCAGCAGGTGCATCAGGCCCGGGACCAGCGCCGTGCGCAGCACGAAGGCGTCCAGGGCCACCGCGCCCGCCAGGCCGATGCCGAACATCGCCATCACTCGTTCGCCGCTCAGCACGAAGGCGGCGAAGACGCAGATCATGATCACCGCGGCGGAGTTGATGACGCGGCTGGACTCGGCGAGGCCGACCCGGACGGCGAGGGCGTTGTCGCGGGTGCGGAGCCACTCCTCGTGCATGCGGCTGACCAGGAAGACCTGGTAGTCCATCGACAGGCCGAAGAGCAGCGACAGCATGATGACCGGCAGGAACGCCTCGACCGGGCCGCGTTCGGCCAGGCCGCCCCAGCCCCACTGGAAGACGGCGACGAGGACGCCGAAGGACGCGGCCGCCGCGAGGACGTTCATCACGGCCGCGGTCAGCGGGATCAGCAGCGAGCGGAAGGCCAGCGTCAGCAGGGCGAAGCCGAGCGCGATGATCACGCCGATGAAGAGCGGCAGTTTGTCGGTGATGACCGCCGCGAAGTCCTTCATCATCGCCGTCTGGCCGCCGACGTACGCCCGCATCGACGTGCCGCTCTCGGCCGGCGGGATGACGTCGTCGCGGATCCGGTCGACGAGGTCGTCGGTCGCCTCGGCCTGCGGGGACGTCGTCGGGACCACCTGCACCGTGGCCGGGTCGGCGGGCGGGCCCGGGTGCACCGCGGCCACGCCGGGAGTCTCTTCGAGGCGGGTCACCAGCCGGTCGAGGGCCGCGCGGTCCGCCGGGGAGGGGACCTCGGCGAGGACGGTGAGCGGGCCGTTGAAGCCGGGGCCGAAGCCGTCGGCGAGGAGGTCGTAGGCCTGCCGAGTGGTGGACGACGACGGGTCGTTGCCCTGGTCGGAGGCGCCGAGGCGGAGGTCGAGGGCGGGCACGGCGAGCGCCGCCATCGCGGCGACGGCGGCGAGCGCGATCAGCAGCGGATGCCGGCCGACGGCCTCCGACCAGCGGGCGGCGGGACCGCGCTTGCCGACCGCCTCCGGGCCATCCGCGGCGAGCCGGCGGCGCCGGCGGCGGGAGAGCACCCGCGGGCCGAGGATGCCGAGCAGCGCCGGCAGCAGGGTGATCGCGGCGGCGACGGTGATGACGACGGTGAGGGCCGCGGCGACCGCGACCCCGTTGAGGAACTTCAGCTCCAGCGCGAACATCCCGAGCAGCGCGATGCACACCGTCCCGCCCGCGAACAGCACTGCCCGGCCCGAGGTCCGTACCGCCGTGGCGCAGGCGTCGACCGGCACCGCGCCGGCCAGCAGGTCCCGGCGGTAGCGGGTGACGATGAAGAGCGCGTAGTCGATGCCGACGCCGAGGCCGATCAGGGTGGCCAGCATCGGCGACACCTCGGCCACGTCCATGACGTGGCTGAGCAGCACGATGCCGGACATGCCGGTGCCGACGGCGAAGAGCGCGGTGGCGATCGGCAGCAGCATCCCGAAGAGCGAGCCGAAGGCGAGGAAGAGCACGACCGCGGCGGCCGCGACGCCGACGATCTCGGAGAGATGCGCGGGCGGCTCCTCGGTCAGCTGCACGGCGGTGCCGCCGACTTCGACCCGTACGCCGTCGCCGTCGGCACGCTGGGCCGTATCGACGAAGCGCTCCATCTGCTCCTTCGTGAGCCGATCGGCGCGCTCGGTGAAGGTGACGGACGCGTACGCGATCTCGCCGTCCCTGCTGACCTGCGCCGCACCCGCCTTCTCGTACGGGCTCGCCACCGCGCCCACGCCGGGCAGCTCGGCCACGTCCGCGAGCATCGGCTCGATCCGCTCGCGCACCGGCGCCGCGCGCACGTCGGCGGCCTTCCACACGACGGTGTCGGTCTCCCCGGCCCGTTCCGGGAAGGCCTCCTCCATCAGCTCCAGGACCTTGGCCGACTCCGTGCCCGGCATCTCGAAGACGTCGGCATAGCGGTCGCCCAGGGCGCGGCCCGCCGCCGTGGTGCCGGCGAGCAGCGCCACCCACAGCAGGACGACCACCCACCGGTGGCGAAAACACCAGCGCGCCAGTCCGGTCACGACAGCTCCTTTACGTAGAGGCCCTCCCTCGGATCTCACATGGAACTCACAACCGCGCCCCAGACAAAGCCAAGATTCACCCGGAAAGGTGGGGAACATGAGTGCGTCCGCATACTTGGGCCCATGACGACTGCAGCGCCGGCGACGGTCCTGGTGGTGGAGGACGAGGACGGCATAGCCGACATCCTCGAGATCACCCTGCGTTTCCACGGCTTCACCGTGCACACGGCGGGCACCGTCCAGCGTGCGCTGGAGCTGGCGCGCGAACTGCAGCCCGACCTCGTGCTGCTCGACGTGATGCTGCCGGACGGCACCGGCTGGCAGCTCTGCCGCGACCTGCGGGCCGCGCGCGAGGAGCTGGCGGTGATCTTCCTGACCGCCCGCGACGCCCCGTCGGACGTCCTCGGCGGGCTGGCGCTGGGCGGCGACGACTACATCACCAAGCCGTTCAACGTCGACGAGGTCGTCGCCCGCGTCCGTACGGTGCTGCGCCGCACCCGCCCCGCCGCGGGCGACGGCTCGACCGTGCTGCGGCACGGCGAAGTGGAGCTGGACGAGGCCACGTTCACCGTGCGGCGGTCCGGCGCGGCGGTGGAGCTGACGCCGACCGAGTACAACCTGCTGCGGCATCTGATGCGCAACTCCGGCCGGATCCTCACCAAGGAGCAGCTGCTGCAGAGCGTCTGGCAGTACGACTCCGCCGTGGAGTCGACCGTCGTGGAGACGTACATCAGCTATCTGCGGCGCAAGCTGGGGGCCTCGCTGATCGAGACCAGACGGGGGGTCGGATACGGGCTGCGGCAGGTGACGCCGTGAAGCGCGGGATCGTGAAGCGCGGCACGCTGAGCGGGCGGCTGACGCTGACCAATGTCCTCATCCTCGCGGTCGGGCTGATCCTGGCGGCCGGGGCGAGCGTCGTCGGCACGTACATGCTGCTGCTCAGCGAGGTGGACGACTCGGTGAAGCGGGAGCGCGGCGGGTTCGAGAACGCGCAGGTCACCACCGAGATGCTGCAGGCCGTCTGCGGCTTCGCCAAGAACGCCACCACCGAGGGCGACCGGGAGCTGGAGCAGTCGCTGAGCCGCGAGACCTTCGTGCTGCTCGGCCCGGACGGCAAACCGCTCAAGGCCTGCGAGCAGTTCTCGCACCCCGACCCCGGCGACCGGTCCGCCTTCCTCGCGAAGCTCGGCGACCCCAAGCAACTCGCCGAATCCGGCGAGGTCGTCACCGTATCCGCGAACGACAAGCACTACCGCGCCGCCGTCGGCAAGCTGGGCGACGAGGCGATGGTGGTCTTCGCCACCCCGTACGACGGCGTGCTCTCCGCCGTCCGCAAGCTGCTGTGGGTGGAGACCGCCATCGCGATCGTGCTGCTGACGCTCCTCGCCGCCCTCTCCTGGCGGGCCGCGCGATGGCGGCTCAAGCCCCTGGAGGACATGGTCGAGACCGCCTCCGCGATCTCCGAGGGCGACTACTCCCGCCGGGTCGGCGCGACCGCGCACGGCGCCGCCGAGGTCGAGCAGCTGCGCGACGCGCTCAACGCGATGCTGCACCAGATCGAGAGCGCCATGCGCACCCGCGAGCACGCGAGCGCCCGGCTGCGGCAGTTCCTCGCCGACGCCTCGCACGAGCTGCGGACACCGCTGGCGACCGTACGCGGCTATCTGCAGCTCTACGAGAAGGGCATGCTCGGCCACGGCGACGAGGAGGAGCGGGCGCTCAAGCGGGTCGGCGAGGAGGCCGACCGGATGGGCCGGCTCGTCGACGAACTCCTCGCCCTCGCGCGGCTGGACGCCCATCCGTCGCGCGAAAGGCGGCCCGTGGACCTCGCCGAGCTGGCCCGGGACGGCGCCGCGGATCTGCTGGCGCAGCAGCCGGGGCGGCCGGTGGAGGTACGTACGAACGGGCGCGCCCAGGTGGTCGGCGACGAGGCGCAGTTGCGGCAGGTCGTCGGGAATCTGCTGGCCAATGTGCGTACGCATACGCCCGAGGAAGCGGCGTGCGCGGTGTCGGTCGCGGCGGAGAACGGCGATGGCGGCGCCGGGGGCGACGGCGGCCGCGCGATGGTGCTGCGGATCGCGGACACCGGACCCGGGATGCGCGAGGCCGACGCCGCCCGGATCTTCGACCGGTTCTTCCGGGCCGACCCCGACCGAGGGCGGGTCGCCGGCGGCAGCGGGCTCGGCATGTCGATCGTGCGGGCGGTGGTCGAGGCCCACGGCGGCGAGGTGGCGCTGCGGACCGCCCCCGGCGAGGGACTCGCGGTCACGGTGCGGCTCCCGGCGCATACTTGAGAGTTTGCTGTGAGCCTCTTTGGGGCTCGCTGAGGCACCTGTCGGAGCCGCCGCGCGGGCGGTGAGCCTGAGTCGGACAGCTAGGGCCGGTCTGGAGTCCCCCGTCTGCGCCCCGACGCCCGGCACGCACGCTCGCCGCACGGCGGAAACGGACAGGTGGCTCCGCCATATGACCGTTTCCACCGCACGCCGATCGCACGCACCGGCTCGGTCGGATAGGCCGTTGGCGCGGCCGGGCGCTGCGCCGCGCTTCGCGCGACGACGGGGGACTCCAGACAGGCCCTGTTCCGACCCTCTCCGACAGGAGGTCACCGTGGCCGGCATCGCACGCTTCTGCTTCCGCCACCGGTACGTGGTGCTTGTGCTGTGGGTGTGCGCGCTGCTCGGCGCCGTGCTCGCCAGCCAGGCGGCGGGCAGCAAGTACGCCAACGACTTCGAGCTGCCCGGCACCGAGTCCAGCCACGCGGTGGAGGTGCTGGAGCGGGAGTTCCCGTCCGCCTCCGGCGACACCGACACGGTGGTCTGGCGCGCCGACGACGTCCGCGCCCCCGAGGTCCGCGACCGGATGGAGCAGGCGCTCGCCGCCGTCGCGAAGGTCGACCAGGTCGGCGAGGTGACGAGCCCGTACACGAAGGCCGGCGCCGCGCAGATCAGCAAGGACGGCGAGATCGCGTACGCCCAGGTGACCTTCACCAAGCACGCGTTCGAGGTGGAGAAGCCCAACGTCGAGAAGGTCATCGACACCGCCCAGGCCGCCGCCGACGACGTCGAAGGCCTGGACGTCGAGCTCGGCGGCCAGGCGATCCAGCAGACCCAGGAACCCCCGGGCGGCATCGCCGAGGCGACCGGCATCGCGGCCGCCGCGATCATCCTCTCCATCGCCTTCGGCTCGCTCTTCGCCATGCTGCTGCCGATCGTCTGCGCGGTCTTCGGCATCGGTACGGGCCTGATGTCGGTGTCGCTGCTCAGCCACGTCATCGACATCGCGGACGTCGCCCCGCTGCTCGGCTCGCTGATCGGCCTCGGCGTCTCCATCGACTACGCGCTCTTCATCGTCACCCGGCACCGCACCGGCATCAAGCGCGGCATGGACGTCGAGGACTCGGCGGTACGGGCCCTCAACACCGCGGGCCGGGCAGTGCTGTTCGCGGGCGGCACGGTGTGCATCGCGCTGCTCGGCATGATGACGGTCGGGATGTCCTTCCTGAACGGGGTGGCCATCGCGGCCTCGCTGACGGTGCTGCTCGGGGTGCTGGCGTCCATCACGCTGCTGCCCGCGCTGCTGGGGATCCTGGGAATGAAGGTGCTGTCGCGGAAGCAGCGCCGCAAGCTCGCCGAGGAAGGCCCGGAGTCGTCGGTGTCGACGGGCCGTGCGGCACGCTGGGCTGCGCTCGTGCAGCGCCGGCCGAAGGCGATCGCGGCGGCCGCGGCCGCGGTGATGCTGCTGCTGTCCGTACCGCTGCTGTCGCTGCGCCTGGGCACCACCGACCAGGGCAATCAGCAGGAGTCGACGACCGTCCGGCAGGCCTACGACATGCTGGCGGAGGGCTTCGGGCCGGGCTTCAACGGGCCGTTGGCGCTGGTCGCCGAGACGCCGTCGGCGGGCGATCGGCAGGCGCTCGCGTCGCTGGTCGAGTCCGTACGGGAGGCCGAGGGCGTCGCGGCGGTGGCGCCACCGCGGGCAGCCGAGGGCGGGCAGTACGCGGTGGTGCAGGTCGTACCGGAGTACGCGCCGCAGGACGTGGAAACGGACGAGCTGATCGACCGGCTGCGGGACGACATCGTCCCGGCGGCGGAGCAGGGCACGTCGATGGACGTCTCGGTGGGCGGCATCACCGCGATCAACAAGGACTTCGCGACCGTGGTGATGGACAAGCTGCCGCTGTTCATCGGGGTCATCATCGCGCTCGGCTTCGTGCTGCTGCTGGTGGCGTTCAGGTCGCTGGTGGTGCCGCTGACGGCGGCGCTGATGAACCTGCTGGCGGCGACGGCGTCGTTCGGCATGCTGGTCGCCGTCTTCCAGTGGGGCTGGGGCTCGGACCTGCTCGGGATGGGCGGGGAAGTGCCGATCACGTCCTTCCTGCCGATCATCATGCTCGCGATGCTCTTCGGGCTCTCGATGGACTACCAGGTCTTCCTGGTGAGCCGGATGCACGAGGAATGGGTGCACACGAAGGACAACGCGCGGGCCGTGCGGGTGGGGCTGGCGGAGTCGAGCCGGGTGATCAACTCGGCGGCGCTGATCATGGTCTGCGTCTTCAGCGCCTTCGTGCTGAGCGGCGACGTCGAGGGGATCATGGCGGGGCTGGGGCTCGCGGGTGCGGTGGCGCTGGACGCCTTCATCCTGCGGACGATGCTGGTGCCGGCGATGATGCATCTCTTCGGGCGGTCCAACTGGTGGCTGCCGGGGTGGCTGGACCGGCGGCTGCCGCATCTGGCGGTGGAGCCGGCGGAGGATGAGGTGGCGCCTTCGGCGCCTGTGGTGCCGGCGCCGGAGCCGGTGCCTGTGTCTTATACACATGTTACTCGTCGGA
>NZ_JAAKZV010000021.1 GCF_011044975.1 Streptomyces coryli
CCCGCAGCCCGGCAGCCCAAGGCCCCCCGCCTCACCCTCTCCCGTAGCCAGCCAACCAACCGGCACCGAGCCCATCCGCAGCCCGGCGACGCGAAGCTCACCCCGCCGCGGTGAACCGCACTACATCGCCGCCCGTGCCCTTCAGCGTCAGCTCGTTCCCATCACCGGCGATCTCGAGCTTCCCCTTCAGCACCTTGTGCAGCGTGCTCTCCAGCCGGTCCGCGGTCCCCCCGCAGGCCATCTTGGTCGACATCCAATTCCCGTCGAAGTCGACCGAGTCCGGGCCGACCTTCACCGCCGAGCCGGCGCCATTGCACACCCGCAGGCTGGCCTGGTCGCCCTTGATCTCGAGGGTCGCCGGCTTGCCCCGTACGGGCTCCGCCTTGAGCTCCTTGCCGCCGGCCGCCGTGACGCTCTGGATCTCCCATACGGTCCCGGCCACCGGCCGGGCCGGCTTCTCGCTCGCCGCGCCGACCGCGCCCTTGTCCTTGCCGCCGCTGCCGGCGCCGCCATCCACCTTCTCGTCCCCGCACCCGGCCAGCGACAGGGTCACCGCGCCGACGGCCGCGAGAACTGCACATGTCATCTTCCGCATGCCGCTGTGACGTACGCGCCCCGCTGCGGGTTCCACCCGGACTCAGCCTTCCGCGATGACCACCGCGGAGGCGATCCCCGCGTCATGACTCAACGACACATGCCACGCCCGCACCCCGAGCTCCGCCGCCCGCGCGGCCACCGTCCCGCGCACCCGCAGATACGGCCGGCCCCCGGCCTCCGAGCACACCTCGGCGTCATGCCAGTGCAGCCCGGCCGGCGCCCCCAGCGCCTTGGCCAGGGCCTCCTTCGCCGCGAATCGCACCGCCAGCGACGCGACCCCGCGCCGCTCCCCGCTCGGCAGCACCTGCTCCGAGGGCAGGAACAGCCGCTCGAGCAGCTCCGGCGTGCGCTCCAGCGCCGCGCCGAAGCGCTCGACCTCGGCGACGTCGATCCCCACCCCGATGATCACAGCTACGGCTCCAGCTCACTCCACCGTCACGGACTTGGCCAGATTACGCGGCTGATCAACCTCGTTCCCCCGAGCGGTGGCGAGCTCGCACGCGAACACCTGCAACGGCACCGCCGCCACCATCGGCTGCAGCAGCGTCGGCGTGCGCGGCACCCGCACCAGGTGATCGGCGTACGGCACCACCGCCTCGTCGCCCTCCTCCGCGATGACGATCGTCATGGCGCCCCGGGCCCGGATCTCCTGGATGTTCGACACGATCTTGTCGTGCAGCACCGACCGCCCGCGCGGCGACGGTACGACCACCACCACCGGCAGCCCGTCCTCGATCAGCGCGATCGGCCCGTGCTTCAGCTCCCCGGCCGCGAATCCCTCGGCGTGCATGTACGCCAGCTCCTTGAGCTTCAGCGCACCCTCCAGCGCTACGGGGTACCCCACGTGCCGCCCCAGGAACAGCACCGTCCCCTTGTCCGCCAAGCCCCGCGCCAGCTCCCGTACCGGCTCCATCGTCGCCAGCACCTCGTCGACCTGCTCGCCGATCCGCGCCAGCTCCCCGACGACCTCGCCGATCTCGTCGCCCCACTTGGTGCCGCGCACCTGCCCCAGATACAGCGCCACCAGATAGCAGGCCACCAGCTGCGTCAGAAACGCCTTCGTCGACGCGACCGCGACCTCCGGCCCGGCATGCGTGTACAGCACCGCATCCGACTCCCGGGGGATCGTCGACCCGTTCGTATTGCAGATCGCCAGCACCTTCGCGCCCTGCTCGCGCGCATGCCGTAGCGCCATCAGGGTGTCCATCGTCTCGCCGGACTGGCTGATGGCCACCACCAGCGTCCGCCCGTCCAGGATCGGATCCCGGTACCGGAACTCCGACGCCAGCTCGGTCTCGCACGGAATCCGGGTCCAGTGCTCGATGGCGTACTTCGCGATCATCCCCGCGTGATACGCGGTCCCGCACGCCACCATCACGATCTTGTCGACCTCGCGCAGCTCCGCGTCGTCGATCCGCAGCTCGTCCAGCGTGAGCTGCCCCTCGGCGTCGATACGGCCGAGCAGCGTGTCGGCGACCGCCTTCGGCTGCTCGGCGATCTCCTTGAGCATGAAGTAGTCGTAGCCGCCCTTCTCGGCGGCCGAGGCGTCCCAGTCGACGTGGTACGCCCGCACCTCGGCCGGCTCCCCGTCGAAGCCGGTGACCGAGACACCCGCCCGGGTCAGCTCGACGACCTGGTCCTGCCCGAGCTCGATGGCCTCCCGGGTGTGCGCGATGAAGGCCGCCACGTCGGACGCGAGGAAGGCTTCCCCCTCCCCGACGCCCACCACCAGCGGTGAGTTACGGCGCGCCCCCACGACCACGTCCGGCTGGTCGGCATGCACCGCGACCAGCGTAAAAGCGCCTTCGAGCCGCCCGCACACCTCCCGCATCGCCGCCGCGAGATCGCCGCACTCGCCGTACGACTCGCTCAGCAGATGCGCGACCACCTCGGTGTCGGTCTGCGAGCTCAGCTCGTGGCCGCGGTCGGTGAGTTCGGCCCGCAGCCGGGCGAAGTTCTCGATGATGCCGTTGTGCACGACCGCGACCCGCCCGGGGTTGTCCAGGTGCGGGTGGGCGTTGGCGTCGGTGGGCGGGCCGTGGGTGGCCCAGCGGGTATGGCCGAGGCCGCACGACGACTCCGGGAGCGGGCGCTCGCCGAGCTCCTTCTCCAGGTTGGCGAGCTTTCCGGCCTTCTTCTCCGCGGCCAGGCCGCCGTCCGCGAGGACGGCGACGCCCGCCGAGTCGTAACCGCGGTACTCCAGCCTGCGCAGCCCGTTCAGGACGACATCAAGGGCATCCTGATTTCCGACATACCCCACAATTCCGCACATAAAGTGAGGGTACGACGCACGTCCCGCAAGTCAGCGGCCCCACGCCAGACGCTCTATCGCGTCCTCGACGAGCTCGAGGTATTCCACCTCCTCGCAGCGCGGCTTGCTCCCCATCTCGTAGAGATCGAGCGACTCGACGAGGTTCTCCTCCAGGTCCTCGTCCGGCAGCTCGCCGGCGAGATCCTCCAGTACGTCGTGACCTGACATAAGCGCCCCCCTGGCGATTTTTCGGTGAGGGGAACGTATACGGAACAACCCCGGCAGGTATATACCTCCGGGACCATCGCTTCCCCTGCACCCCGTCCGGGCCGGGTACCCGAAGTGAGGTCGCTGATCGCCTCAGGCAGACTGGAGGCCGTGACCTCGCCCCCCACCGCCGCGTCCGCCGGGCATGCGCACCACCGCCGCCGGTCCGCAGAGACCACGCCGTACGTCGACCTCTCCCGCGCGGAGTGGAGCGCCCTGCGCGAGAAGACGCCGCTGCCGCTGACGGCGGAGGAGGTCGAGCGGCTGCGCGGCCTCGGCGACGTCATCGACCTGGACGAGGTCCGGGACGTCTACCTCCCGCTCTCCCGCCTCCTCAACCTCTACGTCGGCGCCACCCACGGCCTCCGGCACGCGGTGAACACCTTCCTCGGCGACACCGCGGGCGGCCGCGCCCAGTCCGGCACCCCCTTCGTGATCGGCATCGCGGGCAGCGTGGCGGTCGGCAAGTCCACCACCGCCCGCCTGCTGAAGGCCCTGCTGGCCCGCTGGCCCGAGCACCCGCGGGTGGAGCTGATCACCACCGACGGCTTCCTGCATCCCAACGCCGAGCTGCACCGCCGCGGCCTGATGTCGCGGAAAGGTTTCCCCGAGTCGTACGACCGGCGCGCCCTCACCCGCTTCGTGGCGGACGTGAAGGCGGGCAAGGAGGAGGTCACCGCCCCGGTCTACTCGCACCTGATCTACGACATCGTCCCCGGCGAGCGGCTGACGGTGCACCGCCCCGACATCCTGATCGTCGAGGGCCTGAACGTCCTGCAGCCCGCCCTCCCCGGCAAGGACGGCCGCACCCGGGTGGCCCTCGCCGACTTCTTCGACTTCTCGGTGTACGTGGACGCGCGGGCCGAGGACATCGAGACCTGGTATCTGCAGCGCTTCAAGAAGCTGCGGGAGACCGCCTTCCAGAACCCCTTCTCGTACTTCAGGAAGTACACCCAGGTCTCCGAGGAGGAGGCGCTGGCGTACGCCCGTAACATCTGGCGCACGGTGAACGAGCCGAATCTCCGCGAGAACGTCGCGCCGACGCGCGGCCGGGCGACGCTCGTACTCCGCAAGGGGCCGGACCACAAGGTCCAGCGGCTCTCCCTGCGCAAACTCTGAGGACCGCCGGGGCGGCTACGCTCGGCCGCATGCTGCACGTCCGTATCCAGACGCCGTCCGAGCGCACCGAGGAAGTCCTCGGCCTCATCCAGAAGACCGTGGGCACCACGCACGTGGGCCTGCTGCCCGGCGCCTCCCTCGACCCCGAGGGCGACATCGTCATGTGCGACATCGCCCGCGAGGCCGCGGACGTGCTGCTGCACCAGCTGCGCGAGCGCGGCCTGTGCGACGAGGGCGCGGTGATGGTGGACCACGTCGACCTCAGCCTGTCCAAGCGCGCCGACCAGGCGGAGAAGGACGCCCCCGGCGAGGGCGCGGACGCGGTGGTGTGGGAGTCGCTGGTCGAGGAGACGCACGAGGAGTCGACGCTCTCGGTCACCTTCGTCGCGATGCTGACGCTCGCCACGCTGCTGGCGGCGTGCGGCGTGATGATCGACAGCGCGATTCTGATCGTGGGCGCGATGGCGGTGGGTCCGGAGTTCGGGCCGGTGGCCGGGATGTGCGTGGCGCTGGTGCAGCGGCGGCCGCGGCTGGTGGGGCGGTCGCTGCTGGCGTTGCTGGTGGGGTTCGCGGCGGCGATGGTGCTGGCGATCGGCTTCAGTCAACTGATGGACGCCTTCGGGTACTTCACCGAGACAAGGCTGGACGGCAAGCGCCCGCAGACGGAGTTCATCTGGCACGCCGACGCCTTCTCCTTCATCGTCGCCCTCCTGGCCGGCGCCGCCGGCACCCTCTCCCTCACCTCGTCGAAGTCCGGCGCCCTGGTCGGCGTAGCGATCTCGGTGACCACGGTCCCGGCGGCCGCGAACGCGGCCATCGCCCTGAGCTACGGCGACTTCAGCCAGGCCCAGGGCTCCACCGAACAGCTCCTGCTCAACCTGCTCGGCATCGTGGTCGCGGGCACGCTCACGCTCCTGATCCAGAAGGCCTACTGGTCCTTCCAGCACGAGACGGTGGTCCAGCACCTGCGCAAGGCCGCCGTGCACCGCAAGTCCCACGGTCACCTCTAGCCACGAAAGTCCAACCCCCGCCCGCCTCCGGTGCATGGCCCCCGCGCCAACCCCCCTGATAATCCTGGTCGTTGCCGTGTCCACGACACCGGGAGCAGCCCATGCCCGCCGTACGCCTCGCCCTCGCCGCCGGCGCTCTGCTGGCCACCGCCGTCATCGCGCCGCCCGCACAGGCGGAGCCGGCCGCGTCACCCGCTCCCGTCACGGTCCCCGCCGTACGCCACTGGGAAGCCGCCGCGGGCACCTGGGAGTTGACCCCCGGCAGCCGGATCGTGGTGGCCGACCGGGCCCTCACCGGCGTGGCCGAGCAGCTCTCCGGCGAGCTTGCCGACCAAGAAGGAGTACGCCCCCGGATAGCGACCGGCGCCGCGCCCCGCCCCCACGACATCGCCCTGGCCCTCGGGGGCAAGGCCCCCGGCGACAGCCCCGAGGGCTACGAGTTGCGGCTCGCCGACGCCGCCCGCATCTCCGCCGCCGACCGCCGCGGCGTCCTCTACGGCACCCGCACCCTGCTCCAGGCGCTGCGCACGGCCAAGACCCCGCACACCGTCGCCCGCGGCACCATCCGCGACTGGCCCACCCAGGGCTCCCGCGGCCAGATGCTCGACGTGGGCCGCCGCTATTTCCCGGTCAGCTATCTGAAGCAGCAGATCCGCCAACTCGCCTGGTACAAGCTCAACACCTTCCACCTGCACCTCAGCGACTGGAACGGCTACCGCGTCGAGAGCGCCGAGCACCCGGAGATCGTCGCCGCCGAGCACTACACCAAGGCGGAGCTCCGCGACCTGGAGGCGTACGCCGCCCGCTACGGCATCACGATCGTCCCGGAGATCGACCTCCCCGGCCACGCCGTAGCCATCGGCGACGCCCGCCCCGACCTGGCCTTCGGCTGCGAGTCGATGTCCCGCCCCAACAACAGCTGGGAGGGCTCCGACCGCGGCCACTGGACCCTCGACTACACCAAGCAGGAGACCCGGGCCTTCGCCCGCGACCTGGTCGGCGAGGTCGCGGACATCTTCACCGACAGCCCGTACGTCCACATCGGCACCGACGAAATCCCGCTGACCGACGCGCAGAACACATGCCCGGAGCTGGTCGCATACCAGAAGCGGCAGGGCTATCCGCACCCCGGCGACGTCCTCGTCGAGTTCATCAACGACCTCGACGCCGCCGTCCGCGCCCAGGGCAAGACCACCCAGATCTGGCAGTGGTGGGACTACCAGCAGACCACCAGCATCGACCCCGACAAGCGCATCGTCGTCAACGAATGGCTGTCCCCGCCGGAGGAGCGCGCCAAGCAGGGCTATCCGACCATCGGCACCCAGGACGGCCAGCTCTACGTCTCCCCCGGCTTCGGCGCCAAGCCCGGCGACTACGGCTTCTTCGACATCCGCACCACCTACCGCGACTACGCCTTCACCGCCGCCCCCGGCATCCTCGGCTACCGCGTCTCCCGCTGGTCGGACCGCACCCAGACGCTGCCGCTGACCTGGGTGGACTACTTCGCCCGCCGCCCCGTGGCCGTCGTCGCCGACCGCACCTGGGCGACTCCGGCGGGCTCGGACGTACGCCCCTTCCTCGACCGCTACGACCAGGTCGGCGACGCGGGCCCGGTGGACGTCCACGCGGCGACCGGCGCCAATCCGGGCATGCTCTCCCAGGACGGCTGGGGCGCGAGTGCTACGAGCGAGGAGTCCGCCGCCGAGCCGGGCCAGGCGGCCCGCGCGCTCGACAACGCCCCGTACACCCACTGGCACAGCGCCTACGGCGCGAAGCTGCCGCAGCAGTTGAGCGTCGACCTGGGAGCCGGGCAACGTATCGCGGGCGTGCGCTACATGCCGCGCCAGGACGGCGGGATCAACGGCCGGGTGAAGGACTACGAGATCCTCGTCTCGGACGACGGCAAACAGTGGCGCAAGGTCGCCGCGGGCGCCTTCCCGGAGGAGCGGACGGAGCATCAGGTGCCGTTCGCGGCGACCGCGGCCCGACATGTGGCGCTGCGCGTGCTCAGCGAGCACGGCTCCTCGGGGACTTTTGCCTCGGTGGCAGAGCTCGATGTGATCCGCGCCCGCTGACGTACTAGCCGAGCGCGGACTTCACCACGTCGGCGAGCCGACCGGCGACCGACCGCGCCTGATCGATGTCGGCAGCCTCGACCATCACCCGTACCAGCGGCTCGGTCCCGCTGGACCGCAGCAGCACCCGCCCGGTCTCCCCGAGCTCCCGCTCCGCCTCCGCGACCGCCGCGCCCACCTCGGGCGAGGAGCCGACGCGCGACTTGTCCACGTCGGGGACGTTCACCAGCACCTGCGGCAGTCGCTCCATCACCCCGGCCAGCTCGGCCAGCGACCGTCCGGTCGCGGCCACCCGGGCCGCCAGCAGCAGCCCGGTCAGCGTCCCGTCGCCGGTCGTGGCGTGGTCGAGGACGATGACGTGCCCCGACTGCTCGCCGCCCAGCGCGTAGCCGCCGCGCTTCATCTCCTCCAGCACATAGCGGTCGCCGACCGCGGTCTGCAGGATCTCCACGCCCTCCCGCTCCAGCGCCAGCTTGAAGCCGAGGTTCGACATCACGGTCGCGACCACGGTGTTCTTACGGAGGGTGCCGGCGTCGCGCATCGCCAGGGCCAGTACGGCCATGATCTGGTCGCCGTCGATCTCCTGACCGGCGGCGTCCACGGCCAGGCACCGGTCGGCGTCGCCGTCGTGGGCGATGCCCAGGTCCGCACCGTTCTCGACCACGGCGGCCTGCAGCTTCTCCAGGTGCGTGGACCCGTACCCGTCGTTGATGTTGAGCCCGGTCGGATCCGTCCCGATGGTGATGACCTCGGCCCCGGCCCGCTGGAACGCCTCCGGCGACACCCGCGCCGCCGCGCCGTGCGCGCCGTCGATGACGATCTTCAGCCCGTCCAGCCGGTTCGGCATGACCCCGAGCAGGTGGGCCACGTACCGGTCGAAGCCCTCGTCGTACTTCCGCACCCGCCCCACACCCGCGCCGGTCGGCCGCGCCCACGGCTCGCCGTGCTCGTGCTTGTGGTACAGCTCCTCGATCCGGTCCTCGAGGTCGTCGGACAGCTTGTGCCCGCCGCGCGCGATGAACTTGATGCCGTTGTCGGGCATCGGGTTGTGCGAGGCGGACAGCATCACGCCCAGGTCCGCGCCCAGCGCGCCCGTCAGATACGCCACCGCCGGCGTGGGCAGCACGCCCACCCGCAGCACGTCGACACCGGCGCTCGCCAGACCCGCGACGACGGCCGACTCCAGGAACTCTCCGGACGCCCGCGGGTCGCGACCGACCACCGCCTTCGGGCGGTGATCGCCCTGCGCGTCGCTCTTGCCGAGCACATGCGCCGCGGCGACCGACAGGCCGAGCGCCATCTCGGCGGTCAGGTCGGCATTGGCGACCCCGCGCACGCCGTCGGTTCCGAAGAGTCGAGCCACTGGTGTTCCTCCGAGATCAGCTCGCGACAGGTTTTGATTACCTTCTGACAGATATACGCCCTTGAAGACCATACGCGAACGCCCCGGCGGCACTGAGGAGTGCCACCGGGGCGGTACGCGATAGGGACGCGCCTGATACAGCCAGTCGCTGGAATTAGCGCTTGCTGTACTGCGTGCCCTTACGGGCCTTCTTGAGACCGGCCTTCTTCCGCTCCACCGCACGGGCGTCACGGGTCAGGAAGCCGGCCTTCTTCAGCGGGCCGCGGTTGTTGTCGACGTCCGCCTCGTTCAGCGCACGGGCAACGCCCAGGCGCAGCGCGCCGGCCTGGCCGGAGATGCCGCCGCCGGAGATGCGGGCGACGACGTCGTAACGGCCGTCGAGCTCGAGCACCTTGAAGGGCTCGTTGACTTCCTGCTGGTGCACCTTGTTCGGGAAGTAGCCGTCCAGCGTACGGCCGTTGACCTTCCACTTGCCGGTGCCCGGGATGATCCGGACGCGGGCGATGGCGTTCTTACGACGGCCGGTGCCGGCGGCGGGCTGCGGGTCGCCGAAGCGGCCCGCGAGGGACTCGGACGTGTAGTCCGTAGCGGCCTCGGCCGGGGTCTCGGTCGTGTACTCCTCGGGAGCCTCGACGGGCTCCTCGATGGTCTCCTCGGCAGTGGTCTCAGCCACGAATGCTCCTCAGATTCTTTTCGTCTAGGGGGTGGCCGGACTTACTGCGCGACCTGGGTGATCTCGAACGGAACCGGCTTCTGAGCACCGTGCGGGTGCTCGGAGCCGCGGTAGACCTTCAGCTTCGAGAGCATCTGACGGCCCAGGGTGTTCTTCGGGAGCATGCCCTTGACGGCCTTCTCGATGGCCTTCTCCGGGGACTTCTCCAGCAGCTCCTCGTAGCGCATGGAGCGCAGACCACCCGGGTAACCGGAGTGGCGGTAGGCGAGCTTCTGGGTCCGCTTGTTGCCGGAGAGGTGCACCTTGTCGGCGTTGATGATGATGACGAAGTCACCAGCGTCGATGTGGGGCGCATACACCGGCTTGTGCTTGCCGCGGAGAAGCGTGGCGGCCTGGGTGGCCAGGCGGCCGAGGACAACGTCCTCGGCATCGATGACGTGCCACTGGCGCTCGACGTCGCCGGGCTTGGGGCTGTACGTACGCACGGTCGTAGCCTTCACTTCTTCAATGAATGGGTCCTGACAAGGCCACCAGGTGATCGAGACAGCCGTGGCGGCACGCGCGGGTGACGCAACCCGGGTGCACGCGGCTGTGATCAGCTGGTGAGCCGGTGTAAGGGCCCCTCACGTGAGAATGACAAGCCAATACACACAACGAACTGGCAGGATACCGGCTGTCCGCCAGGCAGGTCAAAACCGGTCAGCGGGACCGGGCCACCCGCCCCTCGTCCCACACCGCCTCGGACGTCTCGCGCACCTTCCCATCAGCCCCGAAGACCAGGAACCGGTCAAAACTGCGGGCGAACCACCGGTCATGTGTGACGGCGAGCACAGTCCCCTCGTACGCCTCAAGACCCTCTTGCAGCGCCTCGGCGCTCTCCAGGTCCAGGTTGTCCGTCGGCTCGTCCAGCAGCAGCGCCGTCGTGCCCTGCAGCTCCAGCAGCAGGATCTGGAACCGGGCCTGCTGGCCGCCCGACAGGCGGTCGAAGCGCTGCTCTGCCTGCTTGGTCAGCTCGTAGCGGCGCAGCGCGCTCATCGCGGCGCCCCGGTCCTTGGCGTGCTCCTTCCACAGGATGTCGAGCAGCGTCCGCCCCATCAACTCCGGATGGGCATGCGTCTGCGCGAAGTGCCCGGGCACCACCCGCGCCCCCAGCTTCCAGGCCCCGGTGTGAGCGACGTCATCGCCGGCCAGCAGGCGCAGGAAGTGTGACTTCCCCGACCCATTGCTCCCGAGGACGGCGACCCGCTCCCCGTAGAAGACCTCCAGCGAGAAGGGCTTCATCAGCCCGCTCAGCTCAAGGTTCTCGCAGGTCACCGCCCGTACGCCGGTGCGTCCGCCGCGCAGCCGCATCTTGATGTCCTGCTCGCGCGGGGGCTGCTGCGGCGGGCCCGCCTCCTCGAATTTCTTCAGCCGGGTACGGGCGGCCTGCAGCCGCGAGGCCATGTCGGAGTTGAAGGCGGCCTTCTGCTTGTACATCAGCACGAGCCGCTTCAGCTTCGCGTGCTCCTCGTCCCACCGCTTCCGCAGCTCCTCGAAGCGCTCGAAGCGCTCCTTGCGGGCCTCGTGGTACGTGTCGAAGCCCCCGCCGTGCACCCACACATCGCTGCCCGCGGCCCCCGGCTCCACACTCACGATCTTCTCCGCCGACCGCGCCAGCAGCTCCCGGTCGTGCGAGACGAAGAGCACGGTCTTCGGCGTCTCCCGCAGCCGCTCCTCCAGCCACCGCTTGCCGGGGACATCCAGATAGTTGTCCGGCTCGTCGAGCAGCAGCGTCTCGTCGGTCCCCCGCAGCAGCGCCTCCAGCACGAGCCGCTTCTGCTCGCCCCCGGACAGCGTGGACACCTCGCGCCACTGCGCCCGCTCGTACGGGGTCCCGAGCGCGGCCATCGTGCACTTGTCCCACAGCGTCTCGGCCTCGTACCCGCCGACCTCGGCCCAGTCCGCGAGCGCCTGCGCGTATTGCATCTGCGCGGCTTCGTCATCGCGGGTCATGATCCCGTGCTCGGCGTCGTCGACCGCCTTCGCCGCCACCTGGATCCGCGGCTGCGATACGGAGACCAGCAGGTCCCGCACCGTCCGCTCATCCCGTACGGACCCCACGAACTGCGGCATCACCCCGAGCCCGCCGCTCGCGGTCACGGTCCCGCCGTGCGGCTCCAGCTCCCCGCTGAGCAGCCGCAGCAGCGTGGTCTTCCCGGCACCGTTCGCCCCGACCAGGGCATACGCGGCACCCTCCCCGACCCGGAAGGAGACGTCGGCGAGCAGCGGCCTGCCGTCGGGCAGGTAGTACTCGAGGTGCGCGGCTTCCAGGTGACCCATGGGCGCGATTCTCCAGGGGGCGGATGCTCACGGCCACCGAATTCCGGGCGCCTCGGCCCAGCCGCTACAGTTCCGCCCATGAGTTTCGGGTACGGCGGGGGCCCGGCCCCCGACTGGGAGCAGCTGGCCTCGCAGGCCGAGGCCGCGCGCAAGCGCAAGCGCGCGATCCTCCTCATCGTCTCCGCCGTCGTCGCCACCCTCGTGGTCGCCGGCGTCGTCGCCGCCGCCGTGGTCACCTCGGGCGACGGCAGCCCGTCCGCCGACGACAGCAGCCTGCCGTCGCCGCAGAAGCTGGACGACAAGGACGCGGATCCGACGTTCTCCGACGTGAAGCCGCCGCCCGACCCGATGGACTTCATCTCCACCGCGAAGAACGACAAGGCGCCGCTCTCCGTCGGCAGCCTCTTCCCGGACAAGAAGGCCGACATCGCGGGCCGCGGCTACACCCGCGGCGCCACGTCCACCAGCAAGGACTGCGCGAAGGCCGGCCAGGAGGGCCTCGGCCCCGTACTCAAGAAGAACGGCTGCGACACCGTCTACCGCGTCACCTACACCCGCTCCGGCGTCGCCGTCACCATCGGCGTCGCGGTCTTCGACGACGCGACCAAGGCGGGCGCCGCCGCGAAGCAGGCGAAGGGCAACATCACCCCGCTCTCCGGCTCCGGCGTCCCGCAGTTCTGCCGCGGCACCGCCTGCCGGCTGACCGGCAACTCCCTCGGCCGGTACGCGTACTTCACCATCGCCGGCTACACCAACGGGAAGTCCGTCGTCGTCGGCGAGACCAAGTCCAAGACCGCGGTCAAGGACGCCGGCGAGCTGGTCAACGAGCGGCTGATGGACCGCGGCCGCACCCAGGCGAGCGCGGCCGCCGAGGCCGAGGACCAGTAGGCGCTCAGCGCTCCTCGAGGATCGCGGGCAGCTCGTCCATCCAGGCCAGGACCCCTTCCTCGTAACGGATGCCGAACGCGAGCGTGGCCTCCGTGAAGCGGTCGGGGCAGCCCGCGGCCCGCTGCTCCCGGTAGCCCGCGAGCCGCTTCTCGTGCACCGTGCGGTGCTCCGCGATGAACCCCATCAGCCGGTCCCGGTCCAGGGCCGAGCCGAAGGCGAGGGTGAGCAGCAGCGGGTAGCGGATCTGCTCGGTGCCGGGCGGCTCGGCGAGCCAGGCGCCGAAGGCGGCCCGGCCCTCGTCGGTGAGCCGGTACGGCTGCCGCGACCGGGGCCCGGCGGGTCCGGCCTCGACGAGGCCGCGCCGGTCGAGTGCGGCGAGCTCCCGGTAGACCTGGCTCCTGGTGAGGCTCCAGAAGTCGCCGATGAGCTGCTGCGCGGTGTGCACCAGCTCGTATCCGCTGGCCTCCCCGGCGTGCAGGAAGCCGAGCAGCGAGGCCGCGGTGGGGTTGAGGTCTGCCATCAGGTTCTTTCGCTTGACATTCCACTGTGGACGGTGTGCCATGAAAAGCACAGTCCACTGTGTCATGTCGACACAAGGAGGCGAAGACCATGAGCCCACCGGATCACGGCATCGGGTTCCGCACCCTGGACGCCGAGACCACCGTCGCGGAGCTGCCGGTCAAGGGCGCGCTCCCCGGCTGGCTGGAGGGCAGCCTGCTGCGCAACGGCCCGGCGCGCTACGACGCGGGGGACCGCTCCGTGCGGCACTGGTTCGACGGCCAGGCGATGCTGCACCGCTTCACCCTCGCCGACGGCAAGGTCTCCTACGCGAACCGGTTCCTCGACACCCCCGCCAACCGCGCCATCGCGGCGGGACGGATCTCCTACCCCGAGTTCGCCACCGACCCGTGCCGCTCGCTGTTCGCCCGCTTCTTCACCCGCTTCACGCGCAAGCCCAACGCGAACGCGAACGTCAACGTCACCCGCTTCGGCGACCGTTACGTCGCCCTGACCGAGACGCCGCTGCCGGTCGCGTTCGACCCGGACACGCTGGCGACGGCTGGAGTGGTCGGCTACGAGGACTCGCTGAGCGGCCAGTTGACCACCGCGCATCCGCACCAGGACCCCGCCACCGGCGACCTGGTGAACTACCTGCTGCATTTCTCGCGCACCAGCGAGTACCGCGTCTACCGGCAGCCGGCCGCCGGCACCACCCGCGAGCTGATCGGCAGCCACCAGGTCGCCCGCCCGTCGTACATGCACAGCTTCGCGATCACCCGGCGGCACGTCGTCCTGGCCGAGTTCCCGCTCGTGGTGAACCCGCTGAGCATCGTCCTCAGCGGCCGCCCGTTCATCGAGAACTACCGCTGGGAGCCGGAGCGCGGCACCCGCTTCACGGTCATGGACGCGCGCGACGGCACCGTGCGCGGCACGTACGAAGGGCCCGCCTTCTTCGCCTTCCACCACATCAACGCCTTCGACGACGGCGACGACGTGGTGCTCGACATCTGCTCGTACGAGGACGCCTCGGTCATCGACGCCCTGTACCTGGACCGGCTGCGCGCGGGCGGCGGCATCCCGGTCGCGCTCCCCACCCGCTACCGGATCAGCCTCGGCAGCGGCGAGGTCGGGGTGGAGCGGCTGGCGGAGGAGCCGCTGGAGCTGCCGCGCATCGCCTACGAGCGGCACAACGGCTCCCCGTATCGCTACGCGTACGGCGTGGGCGCCGGCGACCGCGACGGCGGCGGCTTCATCGACCGGCTCGTGAAGCTCGATGTGACCACCGGGGACACCCTGCTCTGGTCCGGGGAGGGCTGCTATCCGGGCGAGCCGGTCTTCGTGGCGGCGCCGGACGCCGCGGGCGAGGACGACGGCGTCGTGCTGTCGGTGGTCCTCGACGCGGCGGCGGACTCGTCGTTCCTGCTGGTGCTGGACGCGCGGACGTACGAGATGCTGGCGCGGGCGGAGGTGCCGCACGCGGTCCCGTTCGGCTTCCACGGGATGTTCAGCGGCCGCTCGTAGCGGATCAGTACGGCTGCCGCCCGTAGCGGATCAGTACGGCTGCCGCCCGTGCCCGTACTTGAACAGCGGCTCGCCCTCGCCGGTGCCGGCCTGAGCCTGCGCCACCGGCCCCGCCGCCGCCGTCCGCGGCCACGCCACCGGCAGCCGCCCGCTGAACCCGGCGCCGAAGAGCGCGTCCGTGATCCCCTGCCCCTCGGTGCCGGGCAGCCAGGAGGCCACAAAGGCGTCCGTCTGCTTCAGCTGCTCCCCGACCGCCAGCGGCCGCCCGGAGTACAGCACCCCGACGCACTTCTCCGCCCGCTCGCAGACTCCCGCCAGATCCCGCTCGTTCTCCGCCCCCAGCGACAGATCCTTCGCGTCGCCGAACCACTCCGCGTACGGCTTCTCCCCGCCGACCCAGATCCCGACGTCACCCCGCCCCTTGGTGACGACCTCGATCCCGGTCCCCCTGGTGGCCTTCCGCAGCGCCTCCAGGAAGGTCGTCCCCTCGGTGGTGTCGCCCTTGCCGCCCTGCCACCCCATTGACCATCCGCCGAGCTGCCGCCCGAGATCATCGGCGCCATTGCCGCCCACGACGATCCGGTACGACCCGCGCTTCTTCAGCGGCAGCACCCCGTCGTTCTCCAGCAGCACCTGCGACCGCCGCACCGCCTCCCTGGCCACCTTGCGATGCCCGGCCGAGCCCACCGCGCGGGTCAGCTTCCGGTCGGCGACGGGCTGCTCGAAGAGCCCCATCCGCTCCTTTACGGAGAGAATCCGCCGCACCGCGTCGTCGACCCGCTTCTCGGGGATGCTGCCGTCCTTCACCCCGCCGACGATGGCGTCCCGCACCCCGCGGTAGTCCTTGGACACCATCACCATGTCGATCCCGGCGTTGACCGCCCGGGCCACCTGCTCGGGCAGCCCGTTGCCGGGCAGCTGCTGCACGGCGTCGTAATCGCTGACCACGAAGCCCTTGAAGCCGAGCTCCCCCTTCAGCACCCCGCTGATCAGCTTCTTGTCCCCGTGCGTCTTCACCCCGTCCACGCTCGAATACGAGGCCATCACCGACCCGACCCCGGCCTCGACCGCCTCCCGGTACGGCGCCAGGTGGACGTCCCGCAGCTCCTTCTCCCCCACCCGCACATCACCCTGGTCGATGATCTTGTCGCCCTCGGCCGACCCGTACGCGGTCGCCCCGTCACCCACGAAATGCTTGGCGGTGGCCAGCACGGACCCGCGCCACAGCCGCTCCCCCTGCGTCGCCTTCACCGACGCCGCCCCGAGCTTCCCGACGACCGCCGGGTCCTGCGCGTATCCCTCGTACGTCCGCCCCCACCGCACATCGCGCGGCACGCACAGGCAGGGCGTGAAGTTCCAGTTCACCCCGGACCCGAGCACCTCGTCGCGGGTGACCCGCTCGGCCCGTGCGACCAGCCCGGCGTCCCGGGTGGCCCCCATCCCGATCCGGTGCGGGAAGATCACGGCACCCTTGACCCCGCTCATGCCGTGCACGGCATCGGCCCCGTAAAGGAGCGGAATCCGCAGCCGGCTCCGCATGGCCGCCCGCTGATATCCCTCGACCATCCCGGCCCACTCGGCCGCGGTCCCGCGCTTGCCCATGGGCCCGCCGTCATCGCCCCCGCTGAGCATGGCCCCGATGCCGAGCCGCCCCAGATCCTGCTCGTCCTCGAGGAAGGCGTTCTGCAGCTGGATCATCTGCCCGGCCTTCTCGCCGAGCGTCATCCGCTCCAGGCAGTCGTCGGCATCGGAGCAGCGGGACCGGGGAGCGGTGGTCCGCTCCCCGTCCGGCTCGGGGGTCCCGGCGCAGCCGCCGGCGACGAGAGCGAGCAGAACGGCACCAAATACGGATGGGACGCGCATATCACCATGGAACCGCCCCGCCGCGCCCGAGCGGCCGCGGCGCGCGGGGGGCATATGCCCGTCGTTGCCAAGCCGTCAAATTTTGAACAGAACCCTGTGACGTGTCCACCGCAACCCACTCGACCGCCGCCGGTGTCTCTATCCCCGTCCGCACCACCGCGGCCAAGCCGTACGGGGACTGGCTGACGAACTACTCCAGGCACCTCCCCGGCTGATCCGGCCGCACCGGCCGCGTAAAAGCCGACGGGCCCGCTCTCCCCGGGGGAAGAGCGGGCCCGTCACCTGTGCGGCCCCGGTCAGTCGCGCGGCAGCGTCCGCAGATTCCGGGCCTCGGCGTTACGGGCCGCCAGCTGCTCGTCCGCCGGGTAGCCGACCTCCTCGAGCGTCAGCCCGTGCGGCCGTACGACCTGCACCGACGAATCCCGCACCGCCGCCACCAGCACCTTCCCCGCCCACTCCGGCGGCCGGTGCCCGTCGCCGACGAAGAGCATCGCGCCGACCAGCGCCCGCACCATGTTGTGGCAGAAGGCGTCCGCCTTCACCGTGGCCTCGAGGATCCCGTCGGGGCGGCGCTCCCAGCGCAGCTCCTGCAGCGTGCGGATGGTGGTCGCGCCCTCGCGCTTCTTGCAGAAGGCGGCGAAATCGTGCTCGCCGAGCAGCCGGTCGGCCGCGGCGTTCATGGCCTCGAGGTCCAGCGTCCAGTTGTGCCAGAGGACGTGGTTGCGCAGCAGCGGATCCACCCCGCCGGGGTGATCGCTGACCCGGTACGCGTACCGCCGCCAGATCGCCGAGAACCGCGCGTTGAAGTGCGCCGGCGCCTCGCTGATCCGCCAGATCCGGATGTCCTGCGGCAGCTTCCCCGCCAGCCGCCGCAACAGATGCGGCCCGTGCTCGTCCCACAGCTCCCGCGGCAGATCCACATGGGCGACCTGCCCACGGGCGTGCACCCCGGCATCGGTCCGCCCCGCGACCGTCAGCTCAAAGCTCCGCTGCTCCCGCATCACCACCGGCAGCGCGGCCTCGATCTCCCCCTGCACGGTCCGCTGCCCGCGATTCTGCTTGGCCCACCCGGAAAACCCGCCCCCGTCATACGCCAGATCCAGCCGCACCCGCACAAACCCGGGCTCCACCTCGTCACTCACGCTGGCGATCCTCTCACTGCCGGCATACGCAAAAGGGCGGACCCGGCTCGTAATGAACCGGATCCGCCCCTGCGAAGGACTACGCGTCCTTGGACTCCTCGGCCGGGGCCTCGGCGGCGTCCGCCGGGGTCTCGTCCTTGGTGAGGTCGGCCTTGGGGGCCTCCTCGGCGTCCTTGGCAGCCCGCTTGGTCGCAGCGCTGGCCTCGGCCACCGTCTCCGACTTGGCGGTCATCGCCTCGACCAGCTCGATCACGGCCATCGGCGCGTTGTCGCCGCGGCGACCGCCGATCTTGGTGATCCGGGTGTAGCCACCCGGGCGGTTCTCGTACCGCGGGCCGATCTCGGTGAACAGGGTGTGCACGACACCCTTGTCCGAGATCAGCTGCATGACCTGACGGCGGTTGTGAAGGTCGCCCTTCTTCGCCTTGGTCACCAGACGCTCGGCGTACGGACGCAGACGGCGGGCCTTGGCCTCGGTCGTCGTGATGCGGCCGTGCTCGAAGAGCGCGGTGGCCAGGTTACGCAGCATGAGGCGCTCGTGTGCAGCGCCGCCGCCCAGACGGGGGCCCTTGGCGGGCTTCGGCATGATCTTTCTCCTCTGTCTCCGTACGCGGCCGTATGAGGTACCGGTACGGTCCTGCGGGAATCCGGGGATTCCCGTCGCGGACCCTGGAGGCGGTCGCCTCCCAGGGGATCCTCCGGCCTGCGGCCGGGGGGTTCCGGGGCGGCAGCCCCGGACGTTTTCTCACCTCACCGGAGGTGATCAGTACTGCTCGGTCTCCACGAAACCGGCGTCCGCGTCGTCGTCGGCGCCGAAGGCGTCGGCGGCGGCGGTCGGGTCGAAGCCGGGAGGCGAGTCCTTCAGCGCCAGGCCCATGCCGGCCAGCTTCGCCTTGACCTCGTCGATCGACTTCGCACCGAAGTTACGGATGTCGAGCAGGTCCGCCTCGGAGCGCGCCACGAGCTCACCCACGGAGTGGATGCCCTCACGCTTGAGGCAGTTGTAGGAACGGACCGTGAGCTCCAGCTCCTCGATCGGCAGCGCCAGATCGGCGGCGAGCGCGGCGTCCGTCGGGGACGGACCCATGTCGATGCCCTCGGCGTCGATGTTCAGCTCACGCGCGAGACCGAACAGCTCGACGAGCGTCTTACCGGCGGACGCCATCGCGTCACGCGGACGCATGGCCTCCTTGGTCTCGACATCGACGATCAGCTTGTCGAAGTCGGTGCGCTGCTCGACACGGGTCGCCTCGACCTTGTACGTGACCTTGAGCACCGGCGAGTAGATCGAGTCGACCGGAATCCGGCCGATCTCCTGGCCCACCTGCTTGTTCTGCACCGCGGAGACGTAGCCGCGACCGCGCTCGACGGTCAGCTCCATCTCCAGCTTGCCCTTGCCGTTCAGCGTGGCCAGGACCAGGTCCGGGTTGTGGACCTCGACACCGGCCGGCGGGGCGATGTCAGCAGCGGTGACCACGCCGGGGCCCTGCTTGCGCAAGTACATCACGACGGGCTCGTCGTGCTCGGACGAGACGACCAGCTGCTTGATGTTCAGGATGAGGTCGGTCACATCCTCCTTGACGCCCGGCACGGTGGTGAACTCGTGCAGCACGCCGTCGATCCGGATGGACGTCACAGCGGCGCCCGGGATCGAGGAGAGAAGGGTCCGACGCAGGGAGTTGCCGAGGGTGTAGCCGAAGCCCGGCTCCAGCGGCTCGATGACGAACCGGGACCGGTATTCCTCGACGACCTCTTCGGTCAGAGAGGGGCGCTGAGCAATCAGCATGAGGTGTAGTCCTCCAGTTTTGGGCGACCGCTATTTGACGCCCTAGACACTGCAAGGGTACGGGCGGAGACGTGCTGATCGCACGCCCCCGCCCGTATCCGTAATACCCGCAGGCCCTACCTACTACTTGGAGTAGAGCTCAACGATCAGCTGCTCCTGCACCTGGGTGTCGATCACCTGGCGCTCGGGCAGCGAGTGCACGAGGATCCGGAGCGAACCGGGGATGGCCTCGAGCCACGCCGGAACGGTCTTGTCGCCGGCCTCGCCCTGCGCCACCGCGAACGGGGTCAGGTTCTTCGAGCCGTCGCGGACCTCGATGATGTCGTTCGGAACGACACGGGCCGAGGGGATGTCGGTCTTGCGACCGTTCACCTGGATGTGGCCGTGCCGGACCAGCTGACGGGCGTGGTCGCGGGACTTGGCGAAGCCGGCCCGGTAAACCACGTTGTCGAGACGGGACTCGAGGATGCGCAGCAGGTTCTCACCGGTCTTGCCGGACTGCCGGTTGGCCTCGTTGTAGTACCCGCGGAACTGCTTCTCGAGAATGCCGTAGATGCGCGCGCACTTCTGCTTCTCGCGCTTCTGCAGCAGGTACTCGGAGTCCTTCGTGCGCCCGCGACCGTGCTCACCCGGGGGGTAAGGACGGATCTCGATCGGGCACTTTGCGCTCTCGCACTTAGCTCCCTTGAGAAAGAGCTTCTGCTTCTCCCGACGGCAACGCTTGCAGTCGGCCCCGGTGTAACGCGCCATTGTCTTTACTCTCCTACTTCAGCTGGGTCGTCAGACGCGGCGGCGCTTGGGCGGGCGGCATCCGTTGTGCGGGGTGGGGGTGACGTCCTGGATCGAACCCACCTCGAGGCCGGTGGCCTGGAGGGAGCGGATCGCGGTCTCGCGGCCGGAGCCGGGACCCTTGACGAAGACGTCAACCTTGCGCATGCCGTGCTCCTGCGCCCGGCGGGCGGCGGACTCGGCGGCCATCTGCGCCGCGAACGGCGTGGACTTACGCGAGCCCTTGAAGCCCACGTGCCCGGCCGAGGCCCAGCTGATCACGTTCCCGGTCGGGTCAGTGATCGAGATGATCGTGTTGTTGAACGTGCTCTTGATGTGGGCGTGCCCATGAGCGACGTTCTTCTTCTCCTTGCGGCGCACCTTCTTGGCGCCGGCCGTACGGCTCTTCGGAGGCATTCGGTATTAACTCCCGTGGAGGTGGTCGGTCCTACAACAGCAAGTGGGACCGCTGCTGTGGACTACTTCTTGCCCGGCTTCTTCTTGCCGGCGATCGCGCGACGCGGGCCCTTGCGGGTGCGAGCGTTCGTCGAGGTGCGCTGGCCGTGGACCGGCAGCCCGCGACGGTGGCGGAGACCCTGGTAGCAGCCGATCTCGACCTTGCGGCGGATGTCGGCCTGGATCTCGCGGCGAAGGTCACCCTCGACCTGCAGCTGGTTGTCCACGTAGTCGCGGATCTTGACGAGGTCCTCCTCCGCCAGGTCGCGGACCCGGGTGTCCGGGTTCACGCCGGTGGCGGCGAGGGTCTTCTGAGAGAGGGTGCGCCCAATGCCGAAGACGTAGGTGAGGGCGACCTCCACGCGCTTTTCGCGCGGGATGTCGACACCTGCAACGCGTGCCATGGGATGTGGCTCCTGATTGCTATGTCGGAGGTCTGACGCAGCACCATTCCCGTAACTGGATCCTCTGGGGCTTCGCCCCAGACCCCGGGCCCTGTGTGGAGCCTTACGAGTCGGGTCCCCAGCCTCCGAGCCGGGGGTGTCGTCCCACACACACGTGCACTGTGGGGGTCGGGTGTCTGCGTATCTGTCGTATTCGCTTATGCGTCGCGCGAGATCTGCGAAGAGTGCAGGTCGGCGTGCGTCAGCCCTGGCGCTGCTTGTGGCGCAGGTTGTCGCAGATGACCATGACCCGGCCGTGACGGCGGATCACCTTGCACTTGTCGCAGATCTTCTTGACGCTCGGCTTGACCTTCATTGGTTCGGAGGTCCTCCGGGTCAGTGCCCACCCCACGGGAGCGGGGTGGAGCAAGATCTACTTGTAGCGGTAGACGATCCGTCCGCGCGTCAGGTCGTAAGGAGAGAGCTCCACCACGACCCGGTCGTCGGGAAGGATACGGATGTAGTGCATCCGCATCTTGCCGCTGATGTGCGCGAGGACCTGGTGCCCGTTCTGGAGCTCCACCTTGAACATGGCGTTCGGCAGAGACTCGACGACGGTGCCCTCGATCTCGATGGCCCCTTGTTTTTTGGCCATACCTGAGTGCTACACCTTCCGGATTGGCTACCTGGATGGTCCGTGAGCGCGCCTGAACGCACACATGGACCGACGAGCCAGTCTAAGCCACGCGGGGTGAAAAGGGGAAATCGTGATACTGCCCCGAGATCAAGATCATTATGCCCGGGTTAGGCCAGCGGGTCCGGAGCGGCCGTAATGCCCAGCTCAGCCAGCTTTGCCTTGCCGCCGTCCGGAGCGGTCAGGACCAGCGGGCCCTGCTCGGTGAGCGCCACCGAGTGCTCCCAGTGCGACGACCAGGTGCCGTCGTCGGTCTTCACCGTCCACTCGTCCTCGAGGACGTGGGTCTTCGGTGTGCCGAGGCTCACCATCGGCTCGATCGCCAGGCAGAAGCCGGGCACCAGCTTCGGGCCCTTGCCGCGGCGCCGCTCGACGTAGTTCAGCAGGTGCGGCTCCATGTGCATCTGCGAGCCGATGCCGTGGCCGCCGTAGTCCTCGATGATCCCGTACTTGCCGGAGGCGGGCCGGGGCTGGCGGCGGATGTAGCCCTCGATGGCCTTGGAGACATCGACCAGCCGGGCGCCCTTGCGGACGGCGGCGAGGCCGGCCCACATGGACTCCTCGGTGACCCGGCTGAGCTCGATCAGCTCGGGCGCGTGGCCCGTACCGACGAAGACGGTGAGCGCCGCGTCACCGTGCCAGCCGTCGACGATCGCGCCGGCGTCGATGGAGATGATGTCGCCGGACTTCAGGACGGTCTCGCGGTCCGGGATGCCGTGCACGACGACGTCGTTCACCGAGGTGCAGATGTTGCCGGGGAAGCCGCCGTAGCCCAGGAAATTCGGCTTGGCGTTGTGCTCGGCGAGCACTTTTGCCGCGATCTCGTCCAGATCCTTGGTCGAGGCTCCGGGGACGGCCGCTTCGGCGCAGGCCTTGTGCATGGCGGCGACGACAAGCCCGGCCTCCCGCATCTTCGCGATCTGCTCGGGGGTCTTGATCTCCACCATGGCGGGGTGCGCCTCCTGGTCTGCTTCGTGGGTTCCAGCAGACCAGGATACGCGCACACCGAGCCCGCCCGGGCTCAGCGCGAGGGCAGCGCCTCCATGGCCCGCTGGGTGACCTCGGCCACCGGGCCCATCGCGGAGATGGTGGTGACCAGGCCCTGCGCCTTGTAGTAATCGATGATCGGCTCGGTCTGCTGGTGGTAGACCTCGAGCCGGCGCCGGACAGTGTCCTCGCTGTCGTCGTCGCGCTGGTACAGCTCGCCGCCGCACTGGTCGCAGACGCCGTCCTTGACCGGCGGGCTGTACGTGACGTGGAACACGTGCGACGAGTCGTTACGGCAGATGCGCCGGCCGGCGATCCGCTTCACGACCTCGTCCTCGGGGACCTCCAGGTCCAGCACCGCGTCGAGCTCCATCGACGCGGCCTGCAGCATCTCGTCCAGCGCCACGGCCTGCGAGACATTCCGCGGGAAGCCGTCCAGCAGGAAGCCGTTCGCGGCGTCCTCCTGCTCCATGCGGTCCTTCGCCATGCCGATCGTGATCTCGTCGGGCACGAGCTGGCCGGCGTCCATGTACGACTTGGCCTCGAGCCCGAGCTCCGTCTCCTGGCTGATGTTCGCGCGGAACAGATCGCCGGTGGAGATGTGCGGGATCGACAGGTTCTTGGCGAGGTACGCGGCCTGCGTGCCCTTGCCCGCACCGGGCGGCCCGACGAGGACGATTCGCATCAGCGGAGGAACCCTTCGTAATTACGCTGCTGAAGCTGACTCTCGATCTGCTTCACAGTCTCAAGACCGACACCCACGATGATCAGGATGCTCGTGCCACCGAACGGGAAGTTCTGATTGGCATTGAAGAGCACCAGGGCCACCGTTGGCACCAGCGCGATGAGTCCCAGGTACATCGCTCCCGGCCACGTGATCCGGTTCAGCACGTAGCTCAGGTATTCCGCCGTAGGACGCCCCGCCCGGATGCCAGGGATGAAGCCACCATACTTCTTCATGTTGTCGGCGACTTCCTCGGGGTTGAACGTGATCGCCACGTAGAAGAAGGCGAAGAACACGATGAGGAGGAAGTACGTGATGATGTAGTACGGGTGGTCGCCCTTGACGAAGTTCTTCGAAATCCACTGTGCCCAGCCGGACTGCGAGTTCGTGAACTGCACGATGAGCGCCGGGATATACAGCAGCGAGGACGCGAAGATGACGGGAATCACACCCGCCTGGTTGACCTTCAGCGGGATGTAGGTCGACGTACCGCCGTACGACCGGCGGCCGATCTGGCGCTTCGCGTACTGCACCGGAATGCGCCGCTGCGCCTGCTCGACGAAGACGACCAGGCCGACCATCGCCAGGCCGAGCGCGATGACGATCGCGAACTCGCCCCAGCCGCTCATGATCTCGCCGCCGGTCTTGATGGCCCACAGCGAGCCCGGAAAGCCGGCCGCGATCGACACGAACATCATCATCGACATGCCGTTGCCGATGCCGCGGTCGGTGATGAGCTCACCGAACCACATGATCACGGCACAGCCGGCGGTCATGGTGATGACCATCGTGATGATGGTGAAGATCGAGTCGTTCGGAATGATCTGGTTGTTGACGGTGCACTGCGGGAAGAGCGAGCCGCTGCGCGCCGTGGCCACCAGGCCGGTGCCCTGCAGCACGGCGAGGGCGACCGTCAGGTAACGGGTGTACTGCGTGATCTTCGCGGTGCCCGACTGGCCTTCCTTCTTCAGCTGTTCCAGTCGTGGGATCACAACGGTCAGCAGCTGCAGGATGATGCTCGCCGTGATGTACGGCATGATCCCGAGCGCAAAGATGGTGAGCTGCAGCAGGGCTCCGCCGCTGAACATGTTGACGAGCCCGAACAGCCCCTGCTGGCTGCTGGCCTGGTCCATACACGTCTGGACGGCCTCGTAGCTGACTCCGGGGAGCGGCACATGCGCACCGAGCCGGTAGATGACGATGATGCCCAGTACGAAGAGCAGCTTCTTGCGCAGGTCGGGTGTCTGGAACGCCCGGGCGAACGCGGTGAGCACGGTGCCTCCTGCGACCCTCACGCAGCCGCGCGAGAGGTGACGGTCTCAATGATCAACGGATAAGTACGGTCAAAGCCCGGCAGATCGGCTCGTCCAACTCGTCGAACCTGCCCACCCGGAAGTCAACAGTGCCAGCCACCTTACCGGCGACCTGGCCCCCCGTGGAACGACCAACCGGGGATGCCCATGTCGAGCATCCCCGGTTGTTCGTCACACTGCTCAGACAAGCTCCGTGACGGAGCCGCCCGCAGCGGCAATCTTCTCCTTGGCGGAGCCCGAGACCTTGTCCACGGTCACGGTCAGCGCCACGGTGATCTCGCCCTGGCCAAGGACCTTGACGAGGCTGTTCTTGCGAACGGCACCCTTCGCGACCAGGTCCGCCACCGTGACCTCGCCACCCTCGGGGTAGAGGGAGGCGAGCTTGTCCAGGTTCACGACCTGGTACTCGGTGCGGAACGGGTTCGTGAAGCCCTTCAGCTTCGGGAGACGCATGTGGAGGGGCATCTGCCCGCCCTCGAAGCGCTCCGGAACCTGGTAACGGGCCTTGGTGCCCTTGGTACCACGACCGGCCGTCTTACCCTTCGACGCCTCACCACGACCCACACGGGTCTTGGCGGTCTTGGCGCCCGGAGCCGGACGGAGGTTGTGGACCTTCAGCGGCTTGTTCTCTTCCGCCATGTCAGTCGACCTCCTCGACGCTCACGAGGTGGCGGATGGACTGAATCTGTCCACGCACCACGGGAGAGTCCTCACGGGTGACGCTGTCGTGCAGCCGGCGCAGGCCGAGCGTACGGAGCGTCTCCCGGTGGTTCTGCTTGCTCCCGATGTAGGACTTGGTCTGGGTGATCTTGAGCTGCGCCATTACGCGTTCACCCCAGCCCGCGCCCGCAGCAGAGCGGCGGGAGCAACGTCCTCCAGCGGCAGGCCACGGCGGGCGGCGATCTCCTCGGGGCGCTGCAGGCCCTGAAGAGCGGCCACCGTGGCGTGCACGATGTTGATCGGGTTCGAGGAACCGAGCGACTTGCTCAGCACGTCGTGGATGCCGGCGCACTCGAGCACGGCACGCACGGGACCACCGGCGATAACACCGGTACCCGGCGAAGCCGGCTTGAGCAGGACGACGCCCGCGGCCTCTTCACCCTGGATCGGGTGCGGAATGGTGCCCTGGATACGCGGGACCTTGAAGAAGTTGCGCTTGGCCTGCTCAACGCCCTTGGCGATGGCGGCCGGCACCTCCTTGGCCTTGCCGTATCCGACACCCACGGTGCCGTCACCATCGCCCACTACGACCAGCGCAGTGAAGCTGAAGCGACGACCACCCTTCACAACCTTGGCGACACGGTTGATCGCGACAACGCGCTCAACGTATGCGGTCTTGTCGGCGCCGGCGTTGGCACCGTCACGGCCCTTCCGGTCCCGCCGCTCGCCGCCGCCGGCGCCGCCACCGCGGCGCTGGGGTCCAGCCATTGGTCTACCCTCTCTCAGAACTTGAGCCCGGCTTCGCGGGCCGCGTCGGCCAGAGCAGCGATGCGCCCGGCGTACTTGTTGCCGCCGCGGTCGAACACGACGGCCTCAACGCCCGCCGACTTCGCCCGCTCGGCGACCAGCGCGCCGACGGCCTTGGCCTGAGCGCTCTTGTCGCCCTCGGCGCCACGGATGGACGTGTCCAGCGACGACGCCGAGGCCAGCGTGTGGCCCTTGAGGTCGTCGATGACCTGCGCCACCATGTGGCGGTTCGAGCGCGTCACGACGAGGCGCGGACGCTCCGCCGTACCGGAGACCTTCTTACGGACCCGGATGTGGCGGCGCTTCGTGGCGGCACGCTTGTACGCGTCACCCTTGGCGATCTTCACACCGTATGTCATGGCTTACTTACCAGCCTTTCCGACCTTGCGGCGGATGACTTCGCCCTCGTACTTGACGCCCTTGGCCTTGTACGGGTCGGGCTTGCGCAGCTTGCGGATGTTCGCGGCGACCTCGCCGACCTTCTGCTTGTCGATGCCCTCGACGCTGAAGTGCGTCGGGTTCTCGACCTTGAAGGTGATGCCCTCGGGGGCCTCGATGAGGATCGGGTGGCTGTATCCCAGCGAGAACTCCAGGTTGGAGCCCTTCGCCAGCACGCGGTAGCCGACGCCGCTGATCTCGAGCTTCTTGACGTAGCCCTGGGTCACGCCGGTGACCATGTTCGCCACCAGCGTGCGGGACAGGCCGTGCAGGGCCTTGTTCTTGCGCTCGTCGTTCGGGCGGGAGACGACGATGGAGCCGTCCTCACCCTTGGCGACGTCGATGGGCGCAGCGACGGTGTGCGAGAGGGAGCCCTTGGGGCCCTTCACCGCGACCGTACGGCCATCGATGGTGACGTCCACACCGGCGGGAACCTGAACGGGCAGCTTGCCAATACGCGACATTGCTATTTCCTCCGTTCCCGGTTACCAGACGTAGGCGAGGACTTCCCCACCCACGCCCTTCTTCTGTGCCTGCTGACCGGTGAGGAGACCGTGGGACGTGGAGATGATCGCCACGCCCAGGCCGCCCAGCACGCGGGGCAGGTTGGTGGACTTTGCGTAGACCCGCAGACCCGGCTTCGAAATCCGCTTGATGCCGGCGATCGAGCGCTCACGGTTCGGGCCGAACTTCAGCTCGAGGATGAGGTTCTTGCCGACCTCGGCGTCCTCGGTGCGGTAGCCGGTGATGTAACCCTCCTGCTGGAGGATTTCCGCGATGTGCGACTTGATCTTGCTGTGCGGCATGGCGACGGTGTCGTGGTACGCCGAGTTAGCGTTCCGCAGACGAGTCAGCATGTCTGCGATCGGATCGGTCATGGTCATGTGATGGCCTTCGGCCTCTCTCGCCGCGGTTTCCTGATGCTCCGTCCCTCTCCCCTTACTCCTCTTATGACAAGAGAGAGGGGCGGGTGTGGTGCGGTGGACCTACGGCGTAGTAGTTCGGTCTTTGCCGAGAACTACTAGTAAGCGGTGATGCTTACCAGGAGCTCTTGGTCACGCCCGGCAGCTCGCCACGGTGCGCCATCTCACGGAGGCACACGCGGCACAGGCCGAACTTGCGGTACACGGAGTGCGGCCGGCCGCAGCGCTGGCAGCGCGTGTAGCCACGCACCCCAAACTTGGGCTTGCGGTTGGCCTTAGCGATCAGAGCCTTCTTCGCCACGGTCAGTTCTCCTTGAACGGGAAGCCGAGGTGACGAAGGAGAGCACGGCCCTCGTCGTCGTTGGACGCCGTGGTCACCACGGTGATGTCCATGCCCCGCGTCCGGTCGATCTTGTCCTGGTCGATCTCGTGGAACATGACCTGCTCCGTGAGACCGAAGGTGTAGTTGCCACGGCCGTCGAACTGCTTCGGCGACAGACCGCGGAAGTCGCGGATGCGCGGCAGCGCGAGCGACAGCAGCCGGTCCAGGAACTCCCACATGCGGTCACCACGGAGGGTGACGTGGGCGCCGATCGGCTGACCCTCACGCAGCTTGAACTGCGCGATGGACTTCCGGGCCTTGGTCACGGACGGCTTCTGGCCGGTGATCGTGGCGAGGTCCTTGATGGCACCGTCGATCAGCTTGGAGTCGCGGGCGGCGTCGCCCACACCCATGTTGACCACGATCTTGGTCAGGCCGGGAATCTGCATGACGTTCTCGTACGAGAACTCGTCCTTCAGCTTGCCGGCGATCTCTTCGCGGTAGCGCTGCTTGAGCCGCGGCGCGTTGGTGGTGGCAGTCATCAGATGTCCTCACCCGTCCGCTTGGCAACGCGAACCTTGTTGCCTTCGTCGTCGAAGCGGTAGCCGACACGGGTCACGACCTTGTTCCCGTCCTTCTCCACGACCAGCTGGACGTTGGAGACGTGGATCGGGGCCTCGGTGGTGATGATGCCGCCGGTCTTCGAACCGCGGGCGGTCTGGCCGGCCTTGGTGTGCTTCTTGACCCGGTTGACACCCTCGACCAGGACGCGCTCATCGCTGGGGTAGGCCTGAATGACCTTGCCCTGCTTGCCGCGGTCCTTGCCGGTGATGACCTGAACCAGGTCGCCCTTCTTGATCTTCATGCTTACAGCACCTCCGGCGCGAGCGAGATGATCTTCATGAACTTCTTCTCGCGCAGCTCACGGCCGACCGGGCCGAAGATACGGGTGCCACGGGGGTCGCCGTCGTTCTTCAGAATGACGGCGGCGTTCTCGTCGAAGCGGATGTACGAACCGTCGGGACGCCGGCGCTCCTTCACGGCGCGCACGATGACGGCCTTGACGATGTCGCCCTTCTTCACGTTGCCACCGGGGATCGCATCCTTGACGGTGGCGACGATGACGTCACCGATGCCCGCGTAGCGACGGCCGGAGCCACCGAGAACACGGATGCAAAGGATTTCCTTCGCACCGGTGTTGTCGGCGACCTTGAGCCGCGACTCCTGCTGGATCACGTCTATCTCCTGGATTGTCTGCCGGTTCCCGGCAGGGGTCTTGCGAACCCCTGCCGAGCCTGGCGGAACGAACCTGAGGGAATGCCCTCAGGAATTACTTGGCCTTCTCGAGGATCTCGACGACGCGCCAGCGCTTCGTCGCGGACAGCGGCCGGGTCTCCATGATGAGGACACGGTCGCCGACACCCGCGGCGTTCTGCTCGTCGTGCGCCTTGAGCTTGTTGGTACGGCGGATGACCTTGCCGTACAGCGCGTGCTTCACCCGGTCCTCAACGGCGACGACGACGGTCTTGTCCATCTTGTCGCTGACGACCAGACCCTCGCGGGTCTTGCGGAAGCCACGGGCCTCGGTCTTCTCTGCAGTCACATTCGTCTCGCTCATCAGGCGCTCTCCACCGTCTCGATGCCCAGCTCACGCTCGCGCATCAGGGTGTAGATCCGGGCGATGTCCTTACGGACCGCCTTCAGACGGCCGTGGTTCTCCAGCTGCCCGGTCGCCGCCTGGAAGCGGAGGTTGAACAGCTCTTCTTTGGCCTCACGCAGCTTGCCGACGAGGTCCTCGTCGTTCAGCTGGCGCAGCTCGCTCGGCTTCGTGCCGGCAGCCATTACGACTCACCGCCTTCGCGCCGCACGATGCGGCACTTCATCGGAAGCTTGTGAGCAGCGCGGGTGAGCGCCTCACGCGCAGTCTTCTCATTCGGGTAGGACAGCTCGAACATCACGCGTCCGGGCTTAACGTTCGCAACCCACCACTCCGGCGAACCCTTACCGGAACCCATGCGGGTCTCAGCAGGCTTCTTCGTCAGCGGACGGTCCGGGTAGATGTTGATCCACACCTTGCCGCCACGCTTGATGTGACGCGTCATGGCGATACGAGCTGCCTCGATCTGCCGGTTCGTCACGTACGCCGGGGTCAGGGCCTGGATGCCGTACTCGCCGAAAGCGAGCTCGGTGCCACCCTTGGCCATGCCCGAGCGTCCCGGGTGGTGCTGCTTGCGGTGCTTGACCCGCCTAGGGATCAGCATGTCGGTCAGGCCTCCGTTCCGGTGCTCTCAGCAGCGGGAGCGGCGGCGGGAGCCTCGGCCTTGGGGGCCTCGGCAGCCGGAGCCGACTGCTGCTGCGGACGACGGCCACCACCGCGGCCACCACGCTCGCCGCCCCGGCCGCCACCGCGGCCGCCCGGACGGTCGTTGCCGCCACCGCGCGCCGGGCGGTTACCCGCACGGGCGGCAGCGTTCTCAGCGCGGACCTCGGCGATGTTCTTCACGTCGCCCTTGTAGATCCAGACCTTCACACCGATGCGGCCGAAGGTCGTACGGGCCTCGAAGAAGCCGTAGTCGACGTTCGCGCGGAGCGTGTGCAGGGGCACACGGCCCTCGCGGTAGAACTCCGAGCGCGACATCTCGGCACCGCCGAGACGCCCGCCGCACTGGATCTTGATGCCCTTGGCGCCGGCCTTCATGGCGGACTGCATGCTCTTGCGCATGGCCCGACGGAAGGAGACGCGGGAGGAGAGCTGCTCGGCGACGGCCTGCGCGACGAGCTGAGCATCGGTCTCGGGGTTCTTCACCTCGAGGATGTTCAGCTGCACCTGCTTGCCGGTGAGCTTCTCCAGCTCGCCACGGATACGGTCGGCCTCCGCACCACGGCGGCCGATGACGATGCCCGGCCGGGCGGTGTGGATGTCCACGCGGACGCGGTCACGGGTGCGCTCGATCTCCACCTTCGAGATGCCGGCGCGCTCCATGCCCTTCGTCATCATGCGACGAATGGCGACGTCTTCCTTGACGTAGTCCTTGTACAGCTTGTCGGCGTACCAACGCGACTTGAAGTCGGTGGTGACACCCAGCCGGAACCCGTGCGGGTTTACCTTCTGGCCCATTACCGGGTTCCTTCCTTGCTGCCGAGAACCACGGTGATGTGGCTGGTGCGCTTACGGATCCGGTAGGCCCGGCCCTGGGCACGCGGACGGAACCGCTTCAGGGTCGGACCCTCGTCGACGTAGGCCTCCTTGATGAAGAGGTCGTCGACGTCGGTCATCTCGTAGTTGTGGGCGGCGTTGGCAATGGCGCTGTCCAGCACCTTGCCGACAGGCTCACTCGCGGCCTGCGGGGCGAAACGCAGGACGGCCTGAGCCTCCGTGGCATCCATGCCACGGATAAGGTCCACCACCCGGCGGGCCTTCATGGGCGTGACGCGGATGTACCGCGCCCGTGCCATGGCTTCCATGGTTGTCCCTTCGGAATTAGTCATAGTCTTCGCACCCCGCTCGTCAGCGACGCTTCGACTTGCGGTCGTCCTTGACGTGGCCGCGGAAGGTGCGGGTCGGCGCAAACTCGCCGAGCTTGTGGCCGACCATCGACTCAGTGACGAACACCGGGACGTGCTTACGGCCGTCGTGCACCGCGATGGTGTGACCCAGCATCGCCGGGACGATCATCGAGCGGCGGGACCAGGTCTTGATGACGTTCTTGGTGCCTGCATCGTTCTGAACGTCCACCTTCTTGGAAAGGTGGTCGTCGACGAAGGGCCCCTTCTTGAGACTGCGCGGCATCTAAACCCGCTCCTAGCGCTTCTTGTTCGTCTTGCGGCGGCGGACGATGTACTTGTTGCTCGCCTTCTTCGGCGAACGCGTACGACCTTCCTTCTGACCCCAGGGGGACACCGGGTGGCGACCACCCGAGGTCCGGCCCTCGCCACCACCGTGGGGGTGGTCGACCGGGTTCATGACGACACCACGCACGGTCGGGCGGACGCCCTTCCAGCGCATACGGCCGGCCTTACCCCAGTTGATGTTCGACTGCTCGGCGTTGCCGACCTCGCCAACGGTGGCGCGGCAGCGGACGTCGACCAGGCGGATCTCACCGGACGGCATACGCAGGTGGGCCATCTGGCCCTCCTTCGCCAGCAGCTGCACGGAGGCACCCGCGGAGCGGGCGAACTTCGCGCCGCCGCCGGGCCGCAGCTCGATGGCGTGGATGGTCGTACCCACCGGGATGTTGCGCAGCTGCAGGTTGTTGCCCGGCTTGATGTCGGCCCCAGGGCCGTTCTCGACGCGGGCACCCTGCGACAGCCCGGCCGGAGCCAGGATGTAGCGCTTCTCGCCGTCTGCGTAGTGCAGCAGCGCGATGCGCGCGGTGCGGTTCGGGTCGTACTCGATGTGCGCGACCTTGGCCGGCACGCCGTCCTTGTCGTGCCGACGGAAGTCGATCACGCGGTAGGCGCGCTTGTGGCCACCGCCCTGGTGGCGGGCAGTCACACGACCGGCGTTGTTACGGCCGCCCTTGCTGTGCAGCGGGCGAACCAGCGACTTCTCCGGCGTGGACCGCGTGACCTCGACGAAGTCGGCGACCGAAGAGCCACGACGGCCCGGGGTCGTCGGCTTGTACTTGCGGATTCCCATTTCTCAGTCCTCGTCCGTATCCGGACGATCCCGTCTCCGTTAGGAGACCGGACCGCCGAAGATGTCGATGCGGTCGCCTTCAGCGAGGGTCACGATGGCGCGCTTGGTGTCCGCGCGCTTCCCGAAACCGGTGCGGGTGCGCTTGCGCTTGCCCTGCCGGTTGATCGTGTTGACCCCGGTGACCTTGACCGTGAAGACCGTCTCGACGGCCTGCTTGATCTGGGTCTTGTTCGCACGCGGGTCGACGATGAACGTGTACTTGTTGTCGTCGAGCAGCGCGTAGCTCTTCTCCGAGACGACCGGCTTGAGCAGCACGTCACGGAGATCCGTGAAGGACTTGCTCAGCGGGGTCTCGACGGTGACCTTGCCGTCCGCGGCGTGCCGCGCGGCCTTGGCCTTACGAGCAGCCTTGGCGGCCTTGGCGGCCTTCGAGGCGATGCTCGGGTGACGCGTAGCCATCAGGCCTCGCTCCCTTCGAGCTCGCTCTCGCTCGCGACAGCCTTGCCGGCCTTGGCCGGACCGGTCACGAAGGACTCGAAGGCGGCCTGAGTGAAGACCACGTCGTCGGAGACGAGCACGTCGTAGGTGTTCAGCTGACCCGGCTCCAGGATGTGCACCTGGGGCAGGTTGCGGGCGGAGAACACCGCGGCCTCGTCGGCCCGGTCCACGACCAGGAGCACGTTCTTGCGCTCGCTGACCTTGGCCAGCAGGGCCTTGGCGGCCTTGGTGGACGGCGTCTCACCCTCGACCACGCCGGTGACGACGTGGATGCGGTTGTTGCGGGCCCGGTCGGTGAGGGCGGCGCGCAGGGCGGCGGCCTTCATCTTCTTGGGCGTCCGCTGCGAGTAGTCGCGCGGCACGGGACCGTGCACGACGCCACCACCGGCGAACTGCGGAGCGCGGGTCGAGCCCTGGCGGGCGCGGCCGGTGCCCTTCTGGCGGTACGGCTTCTTGCCACCGCCGCGGACCTCGCCGCGCGTCTTCGTCTTGTGCGTGCCCTGGCGGGCAGCGGCCAGCTGGGCGACGACGACCTGGTGGATCAGCGGGATGCTGACCTTGGCGTCGAAGATCTCCGCGGGGAGCTCGACGCTACCGGTCTTGTCGCCGGCCGGCGAAAGAATGTCAATGGTGCTCATCGGTTACCTCAGGCCCCCTTGGCCGCGGTACGGACCAGGACGAGGCCGCCGTTCGGACCGGGAACCGCGCCCTTGATGAGCAGCAGACCCTTCTCCGCGTCAACGGCGTGGACGGTCAGGTTCTGGGTGGTCACGCGCTCGTTGCCCATCCGGCCGGCCATGCGCATGCCCTTGAAGACACGACCCGGGGTGGCGCAGCCACCGATCGAGCCGGGCTTGCGGTGCACGCGGTGGGCACCGTGGGATGCCTTGCCGCCGTGGAAGCCGTGGCGCTTCATGACGCCGGCGAAGCCCTTGCCCTTGCTCTTGCCGGTGACGTCGACCTTGACGCCGCCCTCGAAGGTCTCCGCGGTGAGCTCCTGGCCGAGGGTGTACTCGGAGGAGTCCGGGGTGCGGACCTCGACGAGGTGGCGGCGGGGGGTGACGTCGGCCTTGGCGAAGTGGCCCTTGAGGGGCTTGTTCACCTTGCGCGGGTCAATTTCGCCGAACGCGATCTGGACGGAGTCGTAACCGTCCTGGTCGTTGGTGCGGACCTGGGTAACAACGCAGGGCCCGGCCTTGACGACGGTCACCGGAACGATGCGGTTGTTCTCGTCCCAGACCTGCGTCATGCCGAGCTTCTCGCCCAGGAGGCCCTTGATCTGCTTAGCCATCTCTCAGATCACCGGCCTTCAGAGCTTGATCTCGATGTCGACACCGGCCGGGAGGTCGAGTCGCATCAGAGAGTCAACGGTCTTGGGGGTCGGGTCGAGGATGTCGATGAGGCGCTTGTGCGTGCGCATCTCGAAGTGCTCGCGAGCATCCTTGTACTTGTGCGGCGACTTGATGACGCAGTACACGTTCTTCTCAGTGGGCAGCGGCACCGGGCCCGCGACCGACGCACCAGTACGCGTCACCGTCTCGACGATCTTCTTCGCCGAGGAGTCGATGACCTCGTGGTCGTAGGCCTTGAGCCGGATGCGGATCTTCTGTCCCGCCATGGCTTCTCAGCAGTCCTGTTCTCTCATTACGCTCTGGCTTCCCCTCCGACCCACGCGGTCGGGCGTGTCGCAACCCTTCCCGCAATAAGCTGCGGAATTTTCCTGCTGGAGGGAGTGCCGTGGCTGGCGCCCCGCATACGCTTCCCGGAAGATTCCCGTACTTCCGTCCCTGATGAGGGACGACGAATACCTGGGACTCGCTTCCAGTCCTCCCGGCGGGAGGCGCGCAGCATCGGCTACACAACCGAGCAACCCCGACAGTCTGCCATATCAGGACGGGCCGACGCCAATCGAGGCCGGGGCCCCCTAAACGCCCCCGGAAAAACGTGAGCGGCCTCACCCCGAAACGGGGTGAGGCCGCTCACAGAGCGATTGCTCAGGTCACTTGGTGATCTTGGTGACCTGGCCGGCGCCCACGGTCCGGCCACCCTCACGGATGGCGAACTTCAGGCCCTCTTCCATCGCGACGGGCTGGATGAGCTCAACGGTCATCTCAGTGTTGTCGCCCGGCATGACCATCTCGGTGCCCTCGGGGAGGGTCACGACGCCGGTCACGTCGGTGGTGCGGAAGTAGAACTGCGGACGGTAGTTGTTGAAGAACGGGGTGTGACGGCCACCCTCGTCCTTCGACAGGATGTAGGCCTGGGCCTCGAACTCGGTGTGCGGCGTAACCGAACCGGGCTTGATGATGACCTGGCCGCGCTCGACGTCCTCGCGCTTGATGCCACGAAGCAGCAGACCGACGTTCTCACCGGCCTGACCCTCGTCGAGCAGCTTCCGGAACATCTCGATGCCGGTGACCGTGGTGGTGGTCTTCTCGGTCTTGATGCCGATGATGTCGACGGTCTCGTTGACCTTGAGGATGCCACGCTCGATACGACCGGTGACGACGGTGCCACGACCGGTGATCGTGAAGACGTCCTCGATCGGCATCAGGAACGGCTTGTCGACGTCACGCTCGGGCTGCGGGATGGACTCGTCGACGGCCTTCATCAGGTTGAGGACGGACTCACCCCACTCCTTGTCGCCCTCGAGGGCCTTCAGAGCAGAGACCTTGACGACCGGAACGTCATCGCCCGGGAACTCGTACTCGGAGAGCAGCTCGCGGACCTCGAGCTCGACGAGCTCCAGGATCTCCTCGTCGTCCACCATGTCGGCCTTGTTCAGCGCGACAACGATGTACGGCACGCCGACCTGGCGGGCCAGGAGCACGTGCTCCTTGGTCTGCGGCATCGGGCCGTCGGTCGCGGCGACCACCAGGATCGCGCCGTCCATCTGGGCGGCACCGGTGATCATGTTCTTGATGTAGTCCGCGTGACCGGGGCAGTCGACGTGCGCATAGTGACGCGACTCGGTCTGGTACTCGACGTGCGCGATGGAGATGGTAATACCACGCTGGCGCTCTTCCGGCGCCTTGTCGATCATGTCGAAGGCCGAGGCCTCGTTCAGGTCGGGGTACGCGTCGTGCAGCACCTTGGTGATCGCAGCGGTAAGAGTGGTCTTACCGTGGTCGATGTGACCGATGGTGCCGATGTTGACGTGCGGCTTAGTCCGCTCGAACTTCGCCTTCGCCACGGGATCCTCCTGTGGAGTGGTTCTGTACGCCTTTACTCATCGGCGCCAGGTGAACTTTTGCTTGGGGCCGGCCGCGGGGGCCCCGCCGCATCCCCTCTGGCATGAGACCGGAGGATATGCGACGGGATGCCCCGTAAGCCCTTTGTGCTACAGCCTACGGGTTACTCGCCCTTGGCCTTCGCGATGATCTCCTCTGCCACGGCCTTGGGGACCTCGGCGTAGGAGTCGAACTGCATGGAGTAGCTCGCGCGACCGGAGGTCTTGCTGCGCAGGTCGCCCACGTAGCCAAACATCTCGGACAGCGGAACCAGGCCGGTGACCAGCTTGGCGCCACCGCGGTCCTCCATGGACTGGATCTGACCGCGCCGCGAGTTGATGTCGCCGATCACATCGCCCATGTAGTCCTCGGGCGTGGTGACCTCGACCTTCATCATCGGCTCGAGCAGGGCCGGGGAGGCCTTGCGGGCGGCCTCCTTGAAGGCCATCGAACCGGCGATCTTGAAGGCCATCTCGGACGAGTCGACCTCGTGGAACGCGCCGTCGAGCAGGGTGACGCGGACACCCGTGAGCGGGTAACCGGCGAGCACGCCGAACTCCATGGCCTCCTGCGAGCCCGCGTCCACCGAGGGGATGTACTCCCGGGGGATGCGGCCACCGGTGACCTTGTTGACGAACTCGTAGCCGTCGCCCTCGAGCGGCTCGAGCGCGATGATCACGCGCGCGAACTGACCGGAACCACCGGTCTGCTTCTTGTGCGTGTACTCGTGCTTCTCGACCGGCTTGCGGAGGGTCTCGCGGTAGGCCACCTGCGGCTTACCGACGTTCGCCTCCACCTTGAACTCGCGCTTCATGCGGTCGACGAGGACGTCCAGGTGAAGCTCGCCCATGCCGGCGATGATCGTCTGGCCGGTCTCCTCGTCGGTGTGCACCTTGAAGGACGGGTCCTCCTCGGCGAGGCGCTGGATCGCCGTGCCCAGCTTCTCCTGGTCGCCCTTGGACTTCGGCTCGATGGCGACCTGGATCACCGGGGCCGGGAAGTCCATGGACTCGAGGATGACGGGGTTCGACGGGTCGCAGAGCGTCTCACCGGTGGTGGTCTGCTTCAGGCCCATGACGGCGACGATGTCGCCGGCACCCACCGACTCGATCTCCTCACGCTTGTTCGCGTGCATGCGGTAGATCTTGCCGATGCGCTCCTTCTTGCCCTTCACCGAGTTCTGCACCTGGGTGCCGGCGGTGAGCCGGCCCGAGTACACGCGGATGAAGGTGAGCTTGCCGAGGTGCGGGTCCGCAGCGATCTTGAAGGCCAGAGCCGACATCGGCTCGTCCTCGGACGGCTTGCGGACGATGACCTGCTCCGGGTCGTTGACCGCGTGGCCCTCGATCGCGTCGACGTCCAGCGGCGACGGCAGGTAGCGCACGACCGCGTCGAGCAGGGGCTGCACGCCCTTGTTCTTGAACGCGGTGCCGCAGAACACCGGGGTCACCGTGGTGCCCTCGGTGGTACGGCCGGAGGCGATGGTCACGCGGCGGATGGCCGCGTACAGCTGGTCCTCGGTGGGCTCCTGGCCCTCGAGGTACAGCTCCATCATCTCCTCGTCGTTCTCGGCCACGGCCTCGAGGAGCTTGCCGCGGTACTCCGCGGCGGCCTCGGTGTGCGTGTCCGGGATGTCGACGATGTCGTACGCCTCACCCAGCTTGGTGTCGGCGGACCAGACGAAGGCCTTCATGGTGACGAGGTCAACGACACCCTTGAAGTCCATCTCGGTGCCGATCGGCAGCTGCATGACCAGCGGCTGAGCGCCCAGACGGTCCTCGATCATGTCGACGCAGCGGTGGAACTCCGCGCCGGTACGGTCGAGCTTGTTGACGAAGCAGATACGCGGAACGCCGTAGCGGTCCGCCTGACGCCACACCGTCTCGGACTGCGGCTCCACACCGGCGACACCGTCGAACACCGTCACGGCACCGTCCAGGACGCGCAGCGAGCGCTCCACCTCGACCGTGAAGTCGACGTGACCCGGGGTGTCGATGATGTTGATGGTGTGATCGGTGTCGTTCAGCGGCCAGTGGCAGGTCGTCGCGGCAGACGTGATCGTGATGCCGCGCTCCTGCTCCTGGGCCATCCAGTCCATCGTGGCAGCGCCGTCGTGGACCTCACCGATCTTGTAGCTCACACCGGTGTAGTACAGGATCCGCTCGGTGGTGGTCGTCTTGCCCGCGTCGATGTGGGCCATGATCCCGATGTTGCGGACCTTGGCCAGGTCAAGCGAAGTGGTGGCCATGTTGGCTCAGTCTTCTCTCTCGTTAACGGGGGTGTCGACTACCAGCGGTAGTGCGCGAACGCCTTGTTCGCCTCGGCCATCTTGTGGGTGTCCTCGCGTCGCTTGACGGAGGCGCCCAGGCCGTTCGAGGCGTCCAGCAGTTCGTTCATGAGCCGCTCGGTCATGGTCTTCTCGCGACGGGCGCGCGAGTAGCCCACGAGCCAGCGCAGCGCCAGCGTGGAGGAGCGGCCGGGCTTGACCTCGACCGGGACCTGGTAGGTCGCGCCACCGACACGGCGGGACTTGACCTCGATGGCCGGCTTGACGTTCTCGAGGGCGCGCTTGAGGGTGATGACCGGGTCGTTGCCGGTCTTCTCGCGCAGGCCTTCCATGGCGCCGTACACGATGCGCTCAGCGGTGGAGCGCTTGCCGTGCAGGAGCACCTTGTTGATGAGGGACGTCACCAGAGGAGAGCTGTAGACCGGGTCGATGATGACCGGGCGCTTCGGGGCGGGGCCCTTACGAGGCATGCTTACTTCTCCTTCTTGGCGCCGTAGCGGCTGCGAGCCTGCTTACGGTTCTTGACGCCCTGCGTGTCCAGGGAACCGCGGATGATCTTGTAACGAACACCCGGCAGGTCCTTCACTCGGCCACCACGCACGAGCACGATGGAGTGCTCCTGCAGGTTGTGGCCCTCACCCGGGATGTAAGCGGTGACCTCGATGCCGGAGGTCAGGCGAACACGCGCGACCTTCCGCAGCGCCGAGTTCGGCTTCTTCGGGGTGGTGGTGAAGACACGCGTGCAGACGCCGCGGCGCTGGGGGGAACCCTCGAGCGCGGGCGTCTTGTTCTTCTCGACCTTGTCCTGCCGGCCCTTACGGACCAGCTGCTGGATCGTAGGCACTACTTCTCCGGTTTCTGTGTGCCGATCTCGATACTTCTAACCTGGGGTTCCTGCGACGGTCCCCGACCCACGCGGTCGGGTGTGTCGCAAGCCCTGGAAATCTCCCGCGCGATTTGCTTCGCAGCGGGGGAATGTGCTCCAGCGTGGCGGAGACTTCCGCGCACACGGGAACCCGGGGACACCCCAGGCACAAGGTCAGAGCCTACCTATAGCATTCGCTCCGGTCAAAACAAGCCCTAAGCCGACGAGGACGCGACCATCGCCACGATCAGCAGGATGAAGGCCACCGTGCCGATCGCCAGATAGCCGATCACCATGCCGGCCACGGCCATGCCGTCGCCGCTCTCCCCCGTGCGCTTGATCTCGGCCCGCGCCTTATGGCCCAGGATCACCGCCGGAATGCAGGTGATGCCCACCATGGGCACCAGCGCCCCGCAGACGAGCGAAGCCACCGCCGAGCTATTGGTGGGCGGGGCCGGGGTCGGCAGGAAGGTCTGAGGCACGGCAGGGGCCATCGGCGGGCCGAAGCCGCGCGGCGTCTGCGGGTGGTGAATGCCCTGTGGCAGATCTCCCACGAGCAGGTGCAGCTCGCCATACGTCTGGGCCTTGTACGCACGCGTCATCCGCGTCTCGTACTCCGGCTGGGTGAGCCGCCCCTCAGCGAACCCGGCCTTGAGCACATCCACCGCCCGCTCGCGGTCCGCATGAGACACACGCATGGTGGGCGGACGCCCCTGATCCCACGGCTGCATGGACAAAGCAAGCACCTCCCCACCGAACGGCGCAGCAACGCACCTACACCATTGTGCTTGACGCGTGGCGCTTACGCCGAGTTCCCGGCCGTTACGGACCGGTGTAGCCCAGGAAACGCCGCAGGGCGGCCCTCCCGTACGGGAAGACCGCCCTGCGGTGCGTTCTGGACGCCCTACTGGTTGTACGGACCGTAGTCGTAGTCCTCCAGCGGAACGGCCTGGCCTGAACCGGTGCCGAAGGGCGAGTAGTCGATCTCGTCGTAGCCGACGGTCGAGTACATCGCGGCCTTCGCCTCCTCGGTGGGCTCCACCCGGATGTTGCGGTAGCGGGACAGGCCCGTACCGGCCGGGATGAGCTTACCGATGATCACGTTCTCCTTGAGGCCGATGAGGCTGTCGGACTTGGCGTTGATCGCCGCGTCCGTCAGCACCCGGGTCGTCTCCTGGAAGGAGGCGGCCGACAGCCAGGACTCCGTGGCCAGCGAGGCCTTGGTGATACCCATCAGCTGCGGACGGCCGGAGGCCGGGTGGCCGCCGTCCGCCACGACCCGACGGTTCTCGCCCTCGAACTTGGTGCGCTCGACGAGCTCGCCCGGCAGCAGCTCCGCGTCGCCGGACTCGATGATCGTCACGCGGCGCAGCATCTGCCGGATGATGATCTCGATGTGCTTGTCGTGGATCGACACACCCTGCGAGTTGTAGACCTTCTGCACCTCGCCGACCAGGTGGACCTGGACGGCCCGCTGGCCCTGGATGCGCAGCACGTCGTGCGGGTTGATCGCACCCGCGGTGAGCGCCTGGCCGACCTCGACGTGGTCGCCCTCCTTCACCAGCACCTTGGAGCGCTTGGAGATGGGGAAGGCGGTCTCGTCGGAGCCGTCGTCGGGGGTGACGACGAGCTTCTTGGTCTTCTCGGTCTCCTCGATACGGACCCGTCCTGCGGCCTCCGAAATCGGCGCGACGCCCTTGGGCGTACGGGCCTCGAAGAGCTCGACGACACGCGGCAGACCCTGGGTGATGTCGTCGCCCGCCACACCACCGGTGTGGAAGGTACGCATCGTCAGCTGGGTGCCGGGCTCACCGATGGACTGGGCGGCGATAATGCCGACCGCCTCACCGATGTCGACCAGCTTGCCGGTGGCCAGCGAACGGCCGTAGCACATCGCGCAGGTGCCGACGGCGGACTCGCAGGTCAGGACCGAGCGGGTCTTGACCGTCGAGACGCCGTGCTTGACCAGCTCGTCGATGAGCACGTCGCCCAGGTCGGTGCCGGCCGGGGCCAGCACCTTGCCGTCGACGACGATGTCCTCGGCGAGGCAGCGCGCGTACACGCTGGTCTCGGCGTCCTCCGCCTTGCGCAGCACGCCGTCCTCGCCCTTGGCGGCGAATTCCAGCTTCAGGCCGCGCTCGGTGCCGCAGTCCTCCTCGCGGATGATCACGTCCTGCGAGACGTCCACCAGACGACGGGTCAGGTAACCCGAGTCGGCGGTACGCAGCGCGGTGTCCGCCAGACCCTTACGGGCACCGTGCGTGGAGATGAAGTACTCCAGCACGGAGAGACCCTCGCGGAACGACGCCTTAATCGGCCGCGGGATGGTCTCGTTCTTGGCGTTGGACACCAGACCACGCATACCCGCGATCTGACGCATCTGCATCATGTTTCCGCGAGCACCCGAGTTCACCATCATGAAGATCGGGTTGGTCTTCGGGAAGTTGGCGTTCATGGCCTCGGCGACCTCGTTGGTCGCCTTGGTCCACAGGGCGATGAGCTCCTGCGAACGCTCGTCCTTCGTGATCAGACCGCGCTCGTACTGCTTCTGGATCTTCTCGTCCTGGGCCTCGTACCCGGTGATGATCGCCTTCTTCGCCTCCGGGACGACGACGTCCGAGATGGCGACGGTGACGCCGGAACGGGTGGCCCAGAAGAAGCCGGACGCCTTCAGGTTGTCGAGCGTCGCCGCCACGATGACCTTCGGGTAGCGCTCGGCGAGGTCGTTGACGATCTCGGAGAGCTGCTTCTTGCCGACCGAGTAGTCGACGAACGGGTAGTCCTCGGGGAGCAGTTCGTTGAACAGCGCCCGGCCGAGGGTGGTCGTGAGGCGGAAGGGGTCACCCTGCTGCCACTCGCCCTCGCCCTCCTCGGCGACCGGCGGGGTCCAGCCGCGCGGCGGGACGGTGCCGACCGGGAAGCGGATGTCGATCTTCGCCTGCAGCGACAGCTCGCCGGCGTCGAACGCCATGATCGCCTCGGCGACCGAACCGAAGGCCCGGCCCTCGCCCTTGACCTCGCGCTCGTCCTCGTCCGTGGTGAGGAAGAACAGACCCAGGACCATGTCCTGCGTCGGCATCGTCACCGGACGGCCGTCGGCGGGCTTGAGGATGTTGTTCGAGGAGAGCATCAGGATGCGCGCCTCGGCCTGCGCCTCCGCGGAGAGCGGCAGGTGGACGGCCATCTGGTCACCGTCGAAGTCCGCGTTGAACGCGGTGCAGACGAGCGGGTGAATCTGAATGGCCTTGCCCTCGACCAGCTGCGGCTCGAAGGCCTGGATGCCGAGGCGGTGCAGCGTGGGCGCACGGTTCAGCAGAACCGGGTGCTCCGCGATGACCTCTTCCAGGACGTCGTACACGACCGTGCGGCCGCGCTCGACCATGCGCTTGGCGCTCTTGATGTTCTGCGCGTGGTTCAGGTCGACCAGGCGCTTCATCACGAACGGCTTGAAGAGCTCCAGCGCCATGGCCTTGGGAAGACCGCACTGGTGCAGCTTCAGCTGCGGGCCGACGACGATGACCGAACGGGCCGAGTAGTCGACACGCTTACCGAGCAGGTTCTGACGGAAACGACCCTGCTTGCCCTTGAGCATGTCGCTCAGGGACTTCAGCGGGCGGTTACCGGGACCGGTGACCGGGCGACCACGACGACCGTTGTCGAAGAGGGCGTCCACGGCCTCCTGGAGCATGCGCTTCTCGTTGTTCACGATGATCTCGGGCGCGCCGAGGTCGAGAAGCCGCTTCAGGCGGTTGTTGCGGTTGATGACGCGGCGGTACAGGTCGTTCAGGTCGGAGGTCGCGAAGCGGCCACCGTCCAGCTGCACCATCGGACGCAGGTCCGGCGGGATGACCGGCACGCAGTCCAGCACCATGCCCATCGGGCTGTTGGTGGTGGCCTGGAACGCCGAGACGACCTTGAGCCGCTTCAGGGCACGGGTCTTCTTCTGGCCCTTGCCCGTACGGATGATCTCGCGGAGCTTCTCGGCCTCCTCCTCCAGGTCGAAGGACTCGAGGCGCTTCTGCAGCGCCGCGGCGCCCATGCCACCGGAGAAGTAGGTGCCGAAGCGGTCGCGCAGCTCGCGGTAGAGCAGCTCGTCGCCCTCGAGGTCCTGGACCTTGAGGTTCTTGAAGCGGGCCCACACCTCGTCGAGGCGGTCGATCTCGCGCTGGGCGCGGTCGCGGATCTGCTTCATCTCGCGCTCGCCGCCCTCGCGCACCTTGCGGCGCACGTCGGCCTTGGCGCCCTCGGCCTCGAGCTCGGCCAGGTCGGTCTCGGCCTTCTTGGCGCGGGCCTCGAGGTCCGCGTCACGGCGCTGCTCGACCTGCTGGCGCTCGACGGAGACCTGGGCCTCCAGCGACGGCAGATCGCGCGTACGGCGCTCCTCGTCCACCCACGTGATCATGTAGGCGGCGAAGTAGATGACCTTCTCGAGGTCCTTCGGGGCGAGGTCGAGCAGGTAGCCCAGCCGCGACGGAACGCCCTTGAAGTACCAGATGTGCGTGACGGGAGCGGCCAGCTCAATGTGGCCCATCCGCTCACGGCGCACCTTGGCGCGAGTGACCTCGACGCCACACCGCTCACAGATGATGCCCTTGAACCGGACACGCTTGTACTTGCCGCAGTAGCACTCCCAGTCCCGGGTCGGACCGAAGATCTTCTCGCAGAAGAGCCCGTCCTTTTCCGGCTTGAGGGTGCGGTAGTTGATCGTCTCCGGCTTCTTTACCTCGCCGTGAGACCAGGTTCGGATGTCGTCCGCGGTGGCAAGGCCGATCCGCAGCTCGTCGAAGAAGTTGACGTCGAGCACTGTGTCGTCAATCCCTCTCAGGGTTGTGTCTAGATGGTCTGAACGGGGTCCGGGGGACGGGGGCTGCCGCTAGGGGCAACCCCCGAACCACGTCAGACCTCTTCGACGCTGCTCGGCTCGCGCCGGGACAGGTCGATGCCGAGCTCCTCCGCCGCGCGGAAGACGTCCTCGTCGGTGTCGCGCATCTCGATGGACATGCCGTCCGAGGACAGCACCTCCACGTTGAGGCACAGGGACTGCATCTCCTTGATGAGGACCTTGAAGGACTCCGGGATGCCGGGCTCGGGGATGTTCTCGCCCTTGACGATGGCCTCGTAGACCTTCACGCGGCCGGTCACGTCGTCGGACTTGATCGTCAGCAGCTCCTGGAGGGCGTAAGCGGCGCCGTACGCCTCCAGCGCCCACACCTCCATCTCACCGAAGCGCTGACCACCGAACTGAGCCTTACCACCCAGCGGCTGCTGGGTGATCATGGAGTACGGACCGGTGGAACGGGCGTGCAGCTTGTCGTCCACCAGGTGGTGCAGCTTGAGGATGTACATGTAGCCGATCGAGATCGGCTCCGGGAACGGCTCGCCGGAGCGGCCGTCGAACAGGCTCGCCTTACCGGTCTCCTTGACCATCCGCTCGCCGTCCCGGTTCGGGATCGTCGACTCGAAGAGTCCGGAGATCTCGTCCTCGCGGGCACCGTCGAAGACCGGGGTCGCGACGTTCGTACCCGCGGCGACCTCGTCCGCGCCGATGGCCTGCAGCCGGCGCATCCAGTCCTCGCTGCCCTCGACCTTCCAGCCCTGGGAGGCCAGCCAGCCGAGGTGGATCTCGAGGACCTGTCCCGGGTTCATCCGGGACGGGACACCCAGCGGGTTGAGGATGATGTCGACCGGAGTGCCGTCCTCCAGGAACGGCATGTCCTCGACCGGCAGGATCTTGGAGATGACGCCCTTGTTGCCGTGCCGGCCCGCGAGCTTGTCACCGTCCGTGATCTTGCGCTTCTGCGCCACGTAGACACGGACCAGCTGGTTCACGCCCGGCGGCAGCTCGTCGCCCTCTTCACGGTCGAAGACGCGGACGCCGATGACCTTGCCGGTCTCGCCGTGCGGCACCTTCAGGGAGGTGTCGCGGACCTCGCGCGCCTTCTCGCCGAAGATCGCGCGGAGCAGGCGCTCCTCCGGGGTCAGCTCGGTCTCACCCTTGGGCGTGACCTTGCCGACCAGGATGTCGCCGGCCTCGACCTCGGCACCGATCCGGATGATGCCGCGCTCGTCGAGGTCGGAGAGAACCTCCTCGGAGACGTTCGGGATGTCCCGGGTGATCTCCTCCGGGCCGAGCTTGGTGTCACGGGCGTCGACCTCGTGCTCCTCGATGTGAATCGAGGAGAGGACGTCGTCCTGCACGAGGCGCTGCGACAGGATGATCGCGTCCTCGTAGTTGTGACCCTCCCACGGCATGAACGCCACGAGCAGGTTCTTGCCCAGCGCCATCTCGCCCTCTTCGGTCGAGGGGCCGTCGGCGAGGACCTGGTCCTTGATGACGCGCGCACCCTCGTCCACGAGCACCTTCTGGTTGAAGGAGGTGCCCTGGTTGGAGCGGGAGAACTTGGCGATCCGGTACGTGGTGTAGGTGCCGTCGTCGTTGGCGACGGTGACGTAGTCCGCGGAGACCTCCTGGACCACGCCCTCCTTCTCCGCCTTGATGACGTCGCCGGCGTCGACCGCGCAGCGGTACTCCATGCCGGTGCCGACCAGCGGCGCCTCGCTCTTAATGAGCGGGACGGCCTGGCGCATCATGTTGGAGCCCATGAGCGCGCGGTTGGCGTCGTCGTGCTCGAGGAACGGAATCATGGCGGTCGCGACCGACACCATCTGGCGCGGCGAGACGTCCATGTAGTCGACCTCGGTGCCCGGCACGTAGTCGACCTCGCCGCCACGGCGGCGGACGAGGACGCGGGCCTCGGCGAAGTGCTGGTCGTCGGTGAGCGGCGCGTTCGCCTGCGCGATGACGAAGCGGTCTTCCTCGTCAGCGGTGAGGTAGTCCACCTCGTCGGAGACGACACCGTCGGAGTCGACCTTGCGGTACGGCGTCTCGATGAAGCCGAAGGCGTTGACCCGGCCGTACGAGGCGAGCGAACCGATCAGACCAATGTTCGGGCCTTCAGGCGTCTCAATCGGGCACATGCGGCCGTAGTGCGACGGGTGCACGTCTCGCACCTCGAAGCCCGCCCGCTCACGGCTCAGACCACCCGGGCCGAGGGCGTTCAGACGACGCTTGTGCGTCAGCCCCGACAGCGGGTTCGTCTGGTCCATGAACTGGGACAGCTGGCTGGTGCCGAAGAACTCCTTGATGGAGGCGACGACCGGCCGGATGTTGATCAGGGTCTGCGGCGTGATCGCCTCGACGTCCTGAGTCGTCATCCGCTCGCGGACCACGCGCTCCATACGGGCGAGACCCGTACGGACCTGGTTCTGGATCAGCTCGCCGACGTTACGGATGCGGCGGTTGCCGAAGTGGTCGATGTCGTCGGTCTCGACGACCACGGACTGGCCGTTCTCACCGACGGTCTCGGTCTCACCGGCGTGCAGCTTCACCAGGTACTTGATCGAGGCGATGATGTCCTCGACCGTGAGTACGCCGGCGTCCAGGCCCGCGGTCGAACCCAGCTTCTTGTTCACCTTGTAGCGGCCGACCTTCGCGAGGTCGTAGCGCTTCGGGTTGAAGTAAAGGTTCTCGAGCAGGGTCTGCGCGGCCTCACGGGTCGGCGGCTCGCCCGGACGCAGCTTGCGGTAGATGTCGAGCAGCGCGTCGTCCTGGCCCTGGGTGTGGTCCTTCTCCAGGGTGGCGCGCATGGACTCGTACTCGCCGAACTCCTCGAGGATCTGCTCGGTGGTCCAGCCGAGCGCCTTGAGTAGGACGGTGACGGACTGCTTGCGCTTACGGTCGATGCGGACACCGACCATGTCGCGCTTGTCGATCTCCATCTCCAGCCAGGCACCCCGGGACGGGATGACCTTGACCGAGAAGATGTCCTTGTCGGACGTCTTGTCGATGGAGGAGTCGAAGTAAACGCCCGGCGAGCGGACGAGCTGCGAGACCACGACACGCTCGGTGCCGTTGATCACGAAGGTGCCCTTGTTGGTCATGAGCGGGAAGTCGCCCATGAAGACCGTCTGGGACTTGATCTCGCCGGTCTCGTTGTTGGTGAACTCGGCGGTGACGAAGAGCGGAGCCGCGTACGTGAAGTCGCGCTCCTTGCACTCGTCGATGGAGTTCTTCGGAGGCTCGAATCGGTGATCGCGGAAGGTCAGCGACATCGACCCGGAGAAGTCCTCGATCGGGGAGATCTCCTCAAAGATCTCCTCGAGGCCGGACTTCCTGGGGACGTCCTGTCCACTGTCCAGGGCCGCCTCGACGCGAGCCTTCCAGTCCTCGTTACCGAGGAGCCAGTCAAAGCTCTCGGTCTGCAGGGCAAGGAGGTTCGGAACCTCGAGGGGCTCCTTGATCTTCGCAAAAGAGATACGCAGCGGGGCGGTGCTGGCGCCGTTGTTCGTGTTTCCAGTCGAGGCGGTGCGCGAGGCGGCCAAGAGGGGGTCCTTCCGAGGGCTCGGACTCACTACGCGCGTACCGGTCCCCCGGGCCGTACACACCGGACATCAGCCCTGGTCAGGGCGGACGCGACGGCAATGCATGACCTTGGGTATGCCCCTGGTGACGGGCAGGAGGCAGCTAACAGGCAGCGCAAAGGGTCAGTGTAGCCACTCGCCACACTGATGTCCAGAGCGGATTCTCGAGATCGGCTTCGGCAGAGCCAACCTCTCCCCTCTTCTGCTTCTACGGCCCCTCTGCGGCCGGGCTGCGCCGCCGGGGCGGCCTGTTCGTACAAGGCCTTCCCACTCATCCATCGATCCATGCCTCGGATCCGGACCGATGTGACGACCTGAGAATTGCGCGCTGCGTGCGGTTCGTCAAGGCCCCCCACTCCGGACAGGGTCTCCCGGAACGGCGAAGATCACCATACCTGTCGGGCCACACGGGGCAAGGAGCCCTGCTCGGCCGCGTTGCCGATACGCCGAAGGGCGACCACCCGGCTGGGTGATCGCCCTGTGACGCTGTGCCCCCGACAGTGTTCTTCCGGGGGCGTGCCCCCGGACCCCCGGGGGCTCAGGAAGTGCTCAGGAGAGCTGAGGTCACTTGACCTCGACGGAGGCGCCGGCGCCCTCGAGGGACTCCTTGGCCTTCTCCGCGGCCTCCTTGGCAACCTTCTCCAGGACCGGCTTCGGGGTGCCGTCGACGAGGTCCTTGGCCTCCTTCAGACCCAGGGAGGTCAGCTCACGCACGACCTTAATGACCTGGATCTTCTTGTCGCCGGCGCCGGTGAGGATGACGTCGAACTCGTCCTGCTCCTCGGCGGCCTCGGGGGCAGCGGCGCCACCGGCCGGGCCGGCGACGACGGCGGCCGGGGCGGCGGCCTCGACGTCGAACTTCTCCTCGAAGAGCTTCACGAACTCGGAGAGCTCGATGAGGGTCATCTCCTCGAACTGCGCGAGCAGGTCTTCCTGGCTGAGCTTCGCCATGATGGGCGTCCTTCCATTAAGTCGGCTGGGGTGCCGGATGTGTGGTTCGGCGGGCTGACTGTCCGGCCCGCTGGGTTGAGCGCGGAGTAGTGGGGATTACTCCCCGGCACCGCCCTGCTCGACCTTGCTGCGAAGAGCGTCCGCGGTGCGGACCATCTTCGTGAGCGGGGCCTGGAAGGTCGCCGCGGCCTTGGCCATGGACGCCTTCATGCCACCTGCCAGCTTGGCCAGCAGCACCTCGCGGGACTCGAGGTCCGCAAGCTTCTTGATCTCGTCGGCGGACAGCGCCTTGCCGTCAAGGACACCGCCCTTGATGACGAGAGCGGGGTTGTCCTTGGCGAAGTCACGAAGACCCTTGGCCGCCGTAACCGGGTCACCGGTCACAAAGGCGACAGCGGTCGAGCCGATGAGGTGCTCGTCCAGCTCGTTGACCCCGGCCTCCTTGGCCGCGATCTTGGTCAGCGTGTTCTTCACCACACGGTACTGAGCGTTGTCGCCGAGCGAACGGCGCAGCTCCTTGAGCTGCGCAACGGACAGTCCGGTGTAAGCGGTCACGACAGCCGCGTTGGAGTTACGGAACTTCTCCGTGATCTCCTCGACTGCGTCGACCTTGTCGGGCGTCGCCATGAGCCTCGGCCTCCTTCCGGTGATGAGGACCGCTCGGAAGGGGCTGAAAAACGAAACGCCCCGGGCGCAGGCGCACGGGGCTGAACTCGGCCGTCATATCCGTAAAGACATGAGCCGGAAAGCTCTTCCACAGTCACCTGCGCGGGCCGTCCGCCTATAAGCGGATCCTTCGGCCGCCACGCCCGGGAGGGCAGGCAGCAACCAGCGGTCTTTGGCTTCTGTGGAAGAGTACGCGAACTCCCCCCGGCCGGGCAAATTCACCCCGGGGCCGGAATCAGCCCTGGCCCTGCAGCTCCGTGAAGTCCACGGTCTCGGCGGCCGGCGGCTCCTCGGCCGACACCTTGGTGCCGTAATCCGAGTAGTACGCCTCCATCCGGTACGGGCCCTGCTTGGTCTCGCCGGACTCCAGGCGCTTGATCATCAGGTCCTTGCCGTCCACCCAGATGTCGACCTTCTGCGTGGTGATGCCGGCGGACTTCAGCTGCCGCTCGACGGCCCGCAGCTGCTCCTCGGTGAGCTCCTTGGAGGACTTGCGGGTCATGTCGGCGACGTCCACGGTGCCCGCGTAATGCGTGGTCTTCACGCCCCGCACGGTCTCGGTGCCGACCCGCTTGACGTCCTTGGAGGCCAGCAGCAGCTTCACCGCCTGACCGGGGGTGGAGTTCTGCATCTGGTCCTTCATGTAGTCCCCGGAGGGGCCCATGAACTTCGACAGGTCGTCGTAGCCGTAGCGGATCCAGCTCTTGTCCGGGAAGCGGCTCTGGAAGGCGCCCTCGACCTGCGCGTAGTACGCGTCCGGGAGATAGCGGGCCGGCAGCACGCCGTCCGCGTCGATCGCCTTCGTCGCCTGGGCCATGCTGCCGCCGGTGTACGTCACCGTGGCGGTGCCGGTGGTGCCGTCCGACCAGTCCAGGGCGCCGTCGTTCTTCGTGGCCAGGGCGCTGCCCATGGTCATGGTGGAGGTGAACTTCGAGGAGTTCGCGCCCGCGGTCTTCTCGTCCACCGTCTTCAGCGCGGCGATCGGGCTCAGCTTCTGGGCGCCCTCGCCGATGCCCTTGGCGCCCCGGTCCTTCTTCCCGGAGCCGCCGCCGACGCCGTCGCCACCGCAGGCCGCCGCCCCGGCGAGCAGCGCCGCCATCGCTATCGCGACGCCGGTGCGCCGTGCCATCCGCTGCACTGTCATCAGCTCTCGCCGCCCATTTCCTTGCTCAGGTCCATGACCTCGGCGGCGGGCGGGGCCGTGATGCTCACCGGCTTGTTGATCTCGCCGAAGGTCATCGTGACGTCCATCGGGCCCTTGTTCGTCTTGCCGGAGGTGCGGAACTGCTTGGTCATGTCGTTCTCGTCGATCCACATGTCCATCGACAGCTGGTCGAGGCCGAGCTCGCGGAATTCCTTGAGCTTCTTCTTCTTGCGCTCGCGCTCGGCCGCGTCCGCTTCCTTGATGCTGTCCTCGAGCTGGTCGAGCGTGAGGGTGCCGGAGTAGTGCGTGGTGGCGACGCCGTCGATCTTCTCTTCGCCGACCTTCTTCAGGCCCTCGGCCTGGAGCATGTCCTCGACGTCCTTGCTCGGGTCCTCCTGGGCGGCGCTGCCGCCGAGGGCCGAGCCCGCGCCCGGCTTGCCGCCGTCCGCGCCCAGCTCCGAGAGGTCGAACTTCATCCAGCGCTTGCCGTCCATCTCGGCGGCCGCCGCTTCGCCGCTGCTCATGTACATGGCCTCATCGACCATCCGCAGCTCGAACCTGCCGCCCTCCGCACCCCCGCTGATCTGCATCTTCATCCGCATCGCGGCGGGCTTGCGGGTCATCGCGGCATCGCCGGTGAAGGTGCCCTCGCCGGGCGCGGTGCCGCGCATCCGGAAGGTCATCGAGTCGATCTTCCGCTGCTTCGTCACCGCCTTCTTGATGGCCACGGCGGGCGTCACCTCGGCAGGCTTGCCGCCCGTCCCGCCCGCTTTCGAGCCGCCGGAGCCGGACCCCGTACCACCGTCGGAGCCGCAGGCGACGGCGCCGCCGAGCAGCACGGCGCTGAGCAGCGCCGCGGACGCGCGGACGCGCAGGGCGTTGGACATGATCCCCCCACAGGAACGTATGAACGAGTGAGAAAAGACCATATCCCACGCCCCGCGCGGCGCAGCGGGACTCAGCGGCTCAGCCGCCCTGCTGCTGGGCCTTCTTCAGCATCTCCATGAGGTCGACGGTGTCGGTCGCCGCCGGCGCCTGGGCGTTCACCTTCGCGCCCCAGTCGGAGAAGCGCATCTGGACCGAGGTGGGGCCCTGGGTGGTGTTGTACGACTGCTTGAACTGGACCGGGTACTGGTCGCCGTCCACCCACACGTCGACGTTGTACTTCTCGACGCCCTGCTTCTTCATGGCGTCGACCAGCTGCTTGCGCTCGGCCTTGCTGAGGTACTCCAGGCTGCCGTTCTGCTTCGCGGCCTGCTCCAGCGAGACGGTGCCCTTGTAGTGGGTGGCCTGGACTCCGGCGACCTCGCCGGAGCCGACCTTCTTGATGTCCGGGGAGTCCAGGAACATCGCCATCTGCTTGGCCGGGTCCTGGTTCTTGCCCTGCTCGTCCAGGCCGCCGGTGATCGCGTCGGCCATGGACTTGTCGCCGGACTGCTCGGCGACCGCCTTCGGATCGATCTTGATCCAGTGCTTGCCGTCCAGCTGCTTGGCGGCTTCCGCGCCGCCGTTCATGTACATCACGTCGTCGACCATGACCATCCGGGCCGACTTCAGGCCGCCGGAGCCGCCGCCCATGGCGGAGCCGCTGAGGGTCATGTCCATCTCCAGCGGGTCCCAGCTCATCACGCCGGAGGACTTCATGCTGCCGCCCGCGCCCGCGGCGCTGGGGACCTTCATGGTCATCTCGAACTTGGCCGACTTGGCCTCGGTCGTCTTCTTCGCGGCGGCCTCGATCGCGGCGGCCGGGGCGACCTTGGCCGCTCCCCCGCCGGCCTTGGACCCGCCATTGGCGTCGTCCTTCTTGTCGTCGCCGCCGCAGCCCGCCACGGCGGCCAGGGCGAACGCGACCGCGCCGAGGGCGGCTCCGCCACGTATGAATTTGGTGCGCATGGTGTCCCTTCCCCCCGCTTCGGTTACGGGAAAGGCCCCACGCTAATGCACTGCCCGCACACCCGAAACGACCGGACCCGGCAACCCCTGCCGAAGCAGGGTTGCCGGGTCCGGTCGCGAAATCTGGCGTCCGTCAGACCGCCGCGTCCTCGTTGAGGAGGTTGCGGGTGCGGTTGGCGTCCAGCGGAATGCCGGGGCCCATCGTGGTGGTGATGGTGGCCTTCTTGATGTACCGGCCCTTCGCCGCAGACGGCTTCAGACGGTTGATCTCCTCCAGCGCTGCCGCGTAGTTCTCCACCAGCTTGGTCTCGTCGAAGGAGACCTTGCCGATGATGAAGTGCAGGTTGGAGTGCTTGTCGGTACGGAACTCGATCTTGCCGCCCTTGATCTCGGTCACGGCCTTGGCCACGTCCGGGGTCACGGTGCCGGTCTTCGGGTTCGGCATCAGACCACGCGGACCGAGCACGCGGCCGAGGCGGCCGACCTTGCCCATCAGGTCCGGGGTGGCGACGACGGCGTCGAAGTCCAGACGGCCCTTGGAAACCTCGTCGATGAGCTCGTCGGCGCCGACGATGTCGGCTCCGGCGGCCTCCGCGGCCGCAGCACGGTCGCCGGTCGCGAAGACCAGGACCCGGGCGGTCTTACCGGTGCCGTGCGGAAGGTTCACGGTGCCGCGGACCATCTGGTCGGCCTTGCGCGGGTCGATGCCCAGGCGGAAGGCGACCTCGACGGTGCCGTCGAACTTCGTGGCGGAGGTTTCCTTGGCGAGGCGGATGGCCTCGAGGGGGGCGTACTGCCGCTCCCGGTCGATCTTTGCGTCGCCGGTGCGGAGAGTCTTGCTGCGCTTCACTGCAGTCTCCTGTGTCGTGTGGAGTCGTGGTGCGGGCCAGCGCGTGGCCCTTCCACGGGGTGTGGCGTGAGGGGGTCAGCCCTCGGGGGGCGTCAGCCCTCGACCGTGATGCCCATGGAGCGGGCGGTGCCAGCGATGATCTTCGACGCGGCGTCGATGTCGTTGGCGTTCAGGTCGGGCATCTTGGTCTCGGCGATCTCCTTGACCTGGGCAGCCGTGATCTTGGCGACCTTGGTCTTGTGCGGCTCGCCGGAGCCCTTGTCCACACCAGCGGCCTTGAGGATCATCCGCGAGGCCGGCGGAGTCTTGGTGATGAAGGTGAAGGAACGGTCCTCGTAGACCGTGATCTCCACCGGGATCACCCAGCCACGCTGCGACTCGGTCGCGGCGTTGTAGGCCTTGCAGAACTCCATGATGTTGACGCCGTGCTGACCCAGCGCCGGGCCGACCGGCGGAGCCGGGTTGGCGGCGCCGGCCTGGATCTGGAGCTTGATCAGCCCCGTGACCTTCTTCTTCTTGGGAGGCATGCTCTCTCCGGGTCCTTGAATAGAGAGGGTTTCGGCCTCGATCCGTCATCCGGATGGAGGCATACCGCACCACGATAGCTGTTCATGGTGCGAGTCCTGAAACCGCGCAGGTCAGGAGGGCTGCAGCAGCCCGCCTGACCTGGTCGGAAGTGTGTGTTCGATCAGTTCTTCTGGATCTGGTCGAAGCTCAGCTCGACCGGGGTCTCCCGGCCGAAGATCTCGACGAGGCCCTTGACCTTCTTCGAGTCGGCGTTGATCTCGTTGATCGTGGCCTGGAGGGTGGCGAACGGGCCGTCCGTGACCGTGACCGAGTCGCCGACCTCGAAGTCCAGCACCTGGACCTCGACCTTGCGGGCCGGAGCCGGCTTGCCCTCGGCCTCGGCGGCCTCGCGGGCGGCCTTCTCCTCGGCCTCCGGGGCGAGCATCTTGACGATCTCGTCCAGGGTCAGCGGGTACGGGTCGTAGGCATTGCCGACGAAGCCGGTGACGCCCGGGGTGTTGCGGACGACGCCCCACGACTCGTTCGTCAGGTCCATGCGGACGAGGACGTAGCCGGGGAGCTTGTTCTGCCGGACGTTCTTGCGCTCGCCGTTCTTGATGACGGCGATCTCTTCCTCGGGGACCTCGGCCTGGTAGATGAAGTCCTCGACGTTGAGCGAGACGGCGCGCTGCTCGAGGTTGGCCTTCACGCGCTTCTCGTAGCCCGCGTACGTGTGGATCACGTACCAGTCGCCGGGCAGCCCGCGCAGCTCATTGCGGAGCGCGGCGATCGGGTCGACCTGCTCCTCAGTGGCTTCCTCGGCCTCGATCTCGGCTTCTACGGCCTCGTCCTCGGCGTCGTCGACGTCATTGCCGCCGTCGGCCTCGACCTGGACGGCGGCCTCCTCGGCAGCCTCGCCGGCCTCGAGGTCGGCAGCCTCAGCCTCATCCGGCTCCTCGGCGTCCGCCGCCTCGACGATGTCCAGCTCGTCCTCAGTGGACTCGGCCGGCTCGATCGCCTCGTTCAGGTTCGGGTCAGACACGGTGGCTGCTTCTTCCTGCGCTTCTCAAATGGGGTCCGTACGCGCGGGGCGAACCGGTCGAAACCGGCTCAGCCGAAGACGTACTTCATAGCTTCGGTGAAACCGTAGTCAATCACGGTCACAATGCCGATGACGATGACGACGAAGATGATCACCACGGTCGTGTACGTGGACAGCTGGTGCCGGGTCGGCCAGACGACCTTCCGCAGCTCCGCGATGATCTGGCGGTAGAAGAGCCCGAGGCGGCCGAGCGGGCCTTTCTTGCCGCGCTTACCGCCGCGGCGGGCCTGCTTGCTATCGCCGTCAGGGCGCTCAGGCGTTGCGGTGGAGCCGATGGCTTCCGTCACTCGTCCTCACCTGAAATCCCGGGTCGTGGCCGTGCCGCGCCCGGTACGAGCCGCACGGCGCATCGCTTCATCATCTGCATCTACGTGTGTAGCAGGGCCGGAGGGACTTGAACCCCCAACCGCTGGTTTTGGAGACCAGTGCTCTACCAATTGAGCTACGACCCTTTGAGCTCCCCAACCTACCGCATCCCGCCGTATGTGCAGTTGAGCACGCAAGCGAAGCCCGGTGGTGAGGGCACGAGGGAAGAGTGTACGTGCTGCGTGGGCCCGCGTCGAACGCATCCCCCGGTAACTGGTGTGCCAGGCCCCGCACGGGTCTGAAACGATGGGCCCCATGACCGCTGCAACTCCACCCGCACAGTCCCCGACCGAGCGCAGGGTGTCGGCCCGCGTCGGTTCCATCTCCGAGTCCGCGACGCTGGCCGTCGACGCCAAGGCGAAGGCGCTCAAGGCGGCCGGCCGCCCGGTGATCGGCTTCGGCGCCGGCGAGCCCGACTTCCCCACGCCCGACTACATCGTCGAGGCCGCGGTCGAGGCCTGCCGCAACCCGAAGTTCCACCGCTACACCCCCGCCGGCGGGCTGCCCGAGCTCAAGGCCGCGCTCGTGGAGAAGACGAAGCGCGACTCCGGGTACGAGGTCGAGGCCGCGAACGTCCTCGTCACCAACGGCGGCAAGCAGGCCATCTACCAGGCCTTCGCCGCGATCCTCGACCCGGGCGACGAGGTCATCGTCCCGACGCCGTACTGGACCACCTACCCCGAGTCGATCCGGCTGGCCGGCGGCGTCCCCGTGGACGTGGTGGCCGACGAGACGACCGGCTACCGGGTCACGGTCGAGCAGCTCGAGGCGGCCCGTACGCCCAACACGAAGGTGCTGCTCTTCGTCTCCCCCTCGAACCCGACCGGCGCCGTGTACAGCCGCGCCCAGGTCGAGGAGATCGGCCGCTGGGCCGCCGAGCACGGGCTGTGGGTGCTGACGGACGAGATCTACGAGCACCTGGTCTACGGAGACGCCGAGTTCACCTCGCTGCCGGTGGTCGTGCCCGAGCTGCGCGACAAGTGCATCGTGGTGAACGGCGTGGCCAAGACGTACGCGATGACCGGCTGGCGGGTCGGCTGGGTGATCGGCCCGAAGGACGTCGTCAAGGCGGCGACGAACCTGCAGTCGCACGCGACGTCGAATGTGTCGAATGTGGCGCAGGCCGCGGCCATCGCCGCCGTCTCCGGCGACCTGTCGGCGGTGGCGAAGATGCGCGAGGCCTTCGACCGGCGCCGTAAGACGATCGTGCGGATGCTGAACGAGATCGACGGCTTCGTCTGCCCGGAGCCGGAGGGCGCCTTCTACGCGTACCCGTCGGTCAAGGGCGTGCTCGGCAAGGAGATCCGCGGGCGGCGTCCGGCCAGCTCGGTGGAGCTGGCGGAGATCATCCTGGAGGAGGCCGAGGTCGCGGTCGTCCCGGGTGAGGCCTTCGGGACGCCGGGCTATCTGCGGCTGTCGTACGCGCTGGGCGACGAGGACCTGGTCGAGGGTGTCTCGCGGATCCAGAAGCTGCTGGCGGAAGCGCAGGACTGACTCCCTTTTCCCGGCGGGGGCTTGTCCGGATCTTCTTTCGGGCAAGCCCCCGTTCAGGGAAGCGGTACCGCGCGGCCCCGCCGGTGCGGCAGGATCTACGGATGGCTCGCGATGTCCATCTGCTCCCTAAAGCCCATCTCCACCTGCACTTCACCGGCTCCATGCGCCCCAGCACCCTGCTGGAGCTGGCCGACCGGTACGGCGTCCATCTCCCCGACGCACTGAAGGGCGGCGAGCCGCCCAGGCTGCGCGCCACCGACGAGCGCGGCTGGTTCCGCTTCCAGCGGCTCTACGACATCGCCCGTTCGTGCCTGCGCACTCCCGAGGACATCCACCGGCTGCTGCTGGAGTCCGCACAGGAGGACGCCGCCGACGGCTCCGGCTGGCTGGAGATCCAGGTCGACCCGACCTCGTACGCGCCCCGTCTCGGCGGCCTCATCCCGGCCCTGGAGACGATCCTCGACTCCGCCGACGACGCCGCGCGGGCGACGGGCGTCGGCATCCGCGTGCTGGTCGCCGCGAACCGCACCAAGCACCCTCTCGATGCCCGCACCCTGGCGCGACTTGCGGTGCGTTATGCCGACCGCGGGGTCGTCGGCTTCGGGCTGTCGAACGACGAGCGCCGCGGCTTCGCCCGGGACTTCGACCGGGCCTTTCACATCGCCCGCGAGGGCGGTCTGATCTCCGCGCCGCACGGCGGCGAGCTCACCGGTCCGGCGAGCGTGCGCGACTGCCTCGACGACCTGGACGCGGCCCGTATCGGCCACGGCATCCGCTCCGCGGAGTCGCCCGCGCTGCTGCGGCGGCTCGCGGACGAGGGGGTGACCTGCGAGGTGTGCCCGGCGTCGAATGTGGCGCTGGGCGTCTACGACAAGCCGGAGGACGTGCCGCTGCGGACGCTGTGGGAGGCGGGCGTGCCGATGGCGCTGAGCGCCGATGACCCGCTGCTGTTCGGGTCGCGGCTGGCGGCGCAATATGCGCTGGTGCGCGAGCATCACGGCTTTACGGACGAGGAGTTGGCGGAGCTGGCGCGGCAGTCGGTGCGGGGGTCGGTGGCGCCGGAGGATGTGCGCGGGCGGCTGCTGGCGGGGATCGACGAGTGGGTGGCGGCGCCGGCTTAGCGCGGCGGTGGAGCGGGCGCCGGCGTAGCGCGTCGGTGAGCGGGCCGGCGTAGCGCGTCGGTGAGCGGGCCGGCCTAGCGCGTCGGTGAGCGTGCCGGCCTGGCGCGTCGCTACGGGCGGACGGCCTCCCAGGTCGTGCGGGCCACCGCCGGGGCGAAATCGGCCACCGGCTGCACCGTCTCCTCGCCCGAGAAGTGCAGGAAGAACGCCCGCTGGAAGCACGCCCCCAGCAGCAGCGCGGCGGCCGCGCGCGGGTCGGCGTCGGCGCGGATGCGGCCGCGGGTGCGCTCGGTCTCGAAGTAGCGGGTGAGCACCTCCACGACCTTGTGCGGCCCGAGGCCGAGCTCGCGCAGGCCGGCCCGGTGCCGTTCCAGCAGCTTGGGTTCGGCGAAGAGGGACGCGGCCATCGGCATCGCGTCCGCGTAGAAGAGCGATGCCTGGGTCGCGAGCTCGCGCAGGCAGGTCAGGACGTCGCGCTCCCCCGGGTCCGCCGTCAACTCGGCGAGCAGCGGGCCGATCTTCGTGGGCAGCCGCTCGGTGAGCACGCGCACGAACAGCTCTTCCTTGTTCGCGAAGTGCTTGTAGAGCGCGGCCTCCGAGCAGCCGGCCTCCTTGGCGATGGCCTTGGTGGTCGTACGGGCCAGGCCGACGGTGCGCATCAGCTTCTCGGCGGCGTCCAGCAGCCGGTCCGGGGTGCGCCGGCCGGCGCTGCCTGCGCCGCTTGACGGGTGGGTGAGCATTCACTCACCATAGCGGAGTGTGGGGGTGAGTGAATACTCACCCACCTCTTGCCCGCCCTCTTGGAGGAGACATGAAGCTCACCGTTTTCGGCGCCACCGGCGGCGTGGGCCGCGAGGTCGTACGGCAGGCGCTGGACGCCGGCCACGAGGTCACCGCGGTGGTACGGGACGCCACCCGGCTCGGCGTACCCGAGCATCCGCGGCTCGGCGTCGTCGAGGTGCGGGACGTCACCGACGCCGAGGTGCTGACGGAGTTTGTCGCGGGTCGCGACGCGGTGATCTCCGCGATCGGCGCCCCCAGCAACGCGGCCGCGAAGGCCGCCCCCATCGCGGGCCCGGCGCTGCGCGCGATCACGACGGCGATGGCGGCGGCGGGCGTGCGCCGGCTGGCCGCGGTGAGCGCGGCGCCGGTGGGTCCGGTGCCGGAGGGGGAAGGGGTCTTCACGCGCGGCGTGGTGCTGCCGATCGTGCGGTGGGCGTTCCGGTACGCCTACGTCGACCTGGCGGACATGGAGCGGGTGCTGGCGGCGAGCGATACGGACTGGACGGTGGTCCGGCCGCCGCAGCTCACGGACAAGGCGCGCACGGGCGCGTACCGGAGCGTCATCGGCGGGAACGTGCGCGGCGGGCGCTCGATCAGCCGCGCGGACGTGGCGGACGCGCTGCTGGCCGCTGTCGCCGATCCGGCGACGGTGGGACGGGCGGTGGGGGTGGCGGCGTAGGGCTTTCTGCCTGCGCTTTTACAGGCTCTCGCGCCTTTACAGGCTCACACCCACCGTCACCGGCTCGTTCACCAGCGTCACCCCGAAGGCCTCCCGCACGCCGTCCCGCACCTCGCGGGCGAGGGCGAGGAGGTCTTCCGTCGTGGCGGAGCCGCGGTTGGTGAGGGCGAGGGTGTGCTTGGTGGAGATCCGGGCGGGGCCGGTGCCGTAGCCCTTGGTGAAGCCCGCCTTGTCGATCAGCCAGGCGGCGGAGGTCTTCACGCGGTCGTCGCCTTCTCCGGCTCCGGCCGGGAAGGCCGGGGGCGGCGGGGCGTCCGGGCCGAGGCGCTCGCGGACGCGGGCGAGGAAGGCCTCGTACTGCTCCTGCTCCAGGATCGGATTGGTGAAGAACGAGCCCGCCGACCAGGTGTCGTGATCCTCGGGGTCCAGCACCATGCCCTTCCCGGCGCGCAGCGCGAGGACGGCCTTACGGGCCTCGACGAGGTCGGCGCGCCCGCCCTGCTCGACGCCGAGGCGGCGGGCGGTCTCGGCGTAACCGATGGGCGCGGAACGCCCGTCGGCGTCCTCGAGCCGGAAGCGGACGCGCAGGACGACGTGCCGGGTGGGGTCGGACTTGAAGCGGCTGTGGCGGTAGGAGAAGCCGCAGTCGGGGTTGGGGATGGCGACGGTCTCGCCGGCGTGGCGGTCGTACGCGATCACCTCGGTGATGGTGGTGGCGACCTCCTGCCCGTACGCGCCGACATTCTGGATCGGGGTGGCACCGGCGGAGCCGGGGATCCCGGCGAGGCATTCGACGCCCGCGAGACCGGCGTCGACGGTGCGGGCGACGGCGTCGGACCAGTTCTCGCCGGCGGCGAGCTCTAGGGCGGTCCCGTCGAGCTCGAATCCGGTGGTGGCGATGCGCAGGGCGGTGCCCTCGAAGCCCTTGTCGGAGATCACGAGATTGGACCCGCCACCGATGATGAGCAGCGGCTCGCCGTCGGCGTCGGCCTTGCGAACGACGTCGATGACTTCGTCGTCGGTCGTCGCGGTCACGAGGCGGGCGGCGGGGCCGCCGAGGCGGAAGGTGGTGAGG
>NZ_JAAKZV010000220.1 GCF_011044975.1 Streptomyces coryli
GTCCACCGCCGCCCCGCCGCCTCATCGCAGGCGCTCCGCCAGTGACAGCAGCTCGGCCCACTGTTCTCCCAGTCCGGCCGGGCCGCCGTCCGGATCCTTGAAGTAGAAGCCCAGCCCGCGGACCGGCCCGCTCAACCCCCGCTCGTCCGCCCGCGCCAGCAGCCGCGCCAAGTCCAGGATGAGCGGCGCCGCCAGCGCCGAGTCGCAGCCCTGCCAGATCGTCTGCAAGACCATCCTCGTCCCGAGGAAGCCGTCGAAAGACACGTGGTCCCACGCCGTCTTCCAGTCGCCCAGCGACGGGACGTCGTCGATGTGGACCTCGCCCTCCGGGGCGCCGCCGAGCAGGGTCTCCGCCAGCACCCGCTCCTTGCCCGCGTTCTTCGCCGCCGCGGCGCCCGGGTCCGCGGCGAGTGTCGCGCCGTCGCCGCCGCCGAGGAGGTTCGTGCCGGACCACGAGCGCACCGCGAGCGCGCGCTGCGCGAACATCGGGCCGAGGACCGAGCGGAGCAGGGTCTGGCCCGTTTTCCCGTCACGGCCCGCGTACGGGACCCCGGCCGACCCGGCCGGCCCCGCCAGCCGCGGGTGATGCAGGCCCGTCGACGGAGTGAAGTTCACGTACGGACAGCCCGCCCGCAGCGCCGCCGCCGCGTACAGCGAGCTCGCCGGGAGCGGTGCGTCCACGTCGTCCGGTGCCGGCTCCGTCGTCGATACGTTCACGACCACCGCGCGCGCCAGGTCATGGCGCCGTACGAAAGAGCGCACGTCCTCCGCCAGCGCCTCCGTCAGCTCCGCTTCCGTCCGGGTGTCCCCCGGCTGCGGCCCGCCCGGCCGTATCTCCTCGTCCGCCGCCGCCAGTTCCGCCGCCACCGCCGCGGGCAGCCCGTGCGGCAGCACACCGCCCGCCGCCAGCTCCTCCGCGCGTTTCGGCAGCGGCGTGGCCGTCACATCATGGCCGCCGAAGACCAGGTCGCCGACCGCCGGCAGCCCCGACTCCGCGAAGGGAGGCAGCTCCGTCACCATCCCGGTCGGTGGGTACATGCCGCCGGCCACCGCAGCGCACCCGGCCACCGCCGTCGTCGCCACCGAGCCACGCGCGCCGACCAGCCATACGCCGGTCCGCCCGGCCCGCTCGGTCCGTCCAGCCCGCTCGGTCCGTCCAGCCCGCCCGGTCCGCTTCGTTTCGCTTCCAGTCGTCGTCAACGGAATGACCTCCCACCGATCCCACCGGTCCCACCGGTTCGACACCAGACCCGGGCCGACGGGGGCGGCGCCGCCGCAGCGCCACCGCCCCCGCCGCCCGCCGTCAGGTGAGTTCCTTCACGCGGATGTTGCGGAACGACACATGGTCCGCATCGCCGTGATTCTGGATGCCGATATGGCCGTCCACCAGGCTGCGTGCCGGCTCCGCGTTCGTGAAGTCGTTGATCTGCACGCCGTTGAGCCAGATCCGCAGGCGCTCGCCCTCGACGCGGAGCTCGTACGTGTTCCACTCCCCCGGCGGGTTCAGCGCGGCGTCGCGCGCCGCGATGTCCGCCGACTGGAAGCCGTAGACCGACCCCGTCGTCTTCTCCGGTACGTCCGTGGCGTCGATCTGGATCTCGTAGCCGTTGTCCACCGCCGACCAGGGGTCGTCGGAGGGCGGGAAGCCGATGAAGATGCCGGAGTTGGAGTCGCCGTCCATCTTCCACGAGAGCTTCAGCGAGTACGCGTGCAGCTCCTTGGCCTCGTACCAGAACAGGCCCATCCCGCCCACGGACGCCAGCGTGCCGTCGGCCAGCTCAAAAGAACCCGGCCCCGCCTGCTTCCAGCCCGTCGTCGACGTGCCGTCGAACAGCGACGTATACCCCACCTCAGGCCGGGCGTCCGCGTGCGCGGTGCCCATCGCGTAGCGGATGCCGCCCAGCAGCATCTTGAGGAAGTTCTCCTCCGCGTACGACTCCTTGGTGTGGCCGAGGCCCGTATAGAAGACGCGGCCGCCCTCGTACTCCTGGCACCAGCTGATCGGGTGGTCGCCCGCCATGGTGCCGCCGGTGTAGGACGACTCGTCCAGGACCGCCAGGACCTTGGCGACCTCGCGCGGATTGGTGCGGTAGTTGTACCACTCGTCCGTACGCTCCCAGGCCGCCGGCAGGTGCGCCGTCGCCGGGTGGGCGCGGTCCTCGACCTTGATCGTCGCCTGCTGGATGGCCGGGTGCGAGTGGAAGTACGCGCCGACCAGGCCGCCGTAGAACGGCCAGTCGTATTCCGTGTCGGCGGCCGCGTGCACGCCGACGTAGCCGCCGCCCGCCTTGATGTAGTTCTCGAAGGCGGTCTGCTGCTCGGCGTTCAGCACGTCGCCCGTCGTGGACAGGAAGACGACCGCCTTGTACTTGGCCAGGGTGCCAGGGTTGAAAGTGTCGGAATTCTCGGTGGCGGTGACGGTGAAGCCGTTCTCCGTGCCGAGCTTCTGGATCGCGGCGATGCCGTCGGGGATGGAGTCGTGGCGGAAGCCCGCCGTCTTGGAGAAGACCAGGACGGCCGCCTCGTTCTTCGGCTTGTCGGGCTTCGGCTTGCGGGCGGCGTCGTCCAGAGGTGCGGCGTGTGCGTTCGCGCTCAGGGTCATGGCGCCCAGGATCGCGGTCGTGCCCAGCACGACCGAACGTCTCGATGGCTGCTCAGGCATGCGATTACTCCAGTGCGAGGAGGGGCCCGCCCCGCCGGGGGCAGCCGGCGGGGCGGGAGGAGGTGTCAGCCGGTGGTGAAGGTGAAGTCGTCCACGTCGTAGAGGGCACCGTCGCCGCTGCCCTTGAAGACGAGGTAGAGCGTGGTCGGGCCCGCCGGCGCGTTCGACAGATCCGCGCTGACGTCCTGGAAGGTCTCCCAGCCGCCGGTCACCGGGACCGCCGTCGAGCCGAGCAGGGTGCCGTCCGGCGCCCCGGCGCGGACCTCGAGCGTGCCGCCCGCGCCGGCCGAGGAGATCCGGGCGGTGACCTTGGTGGCGTTGGAGACGACGTACGGCTTGAAGGCCACCCAGTCGCCGTTGTTGACGTCGCCGACGGTGGCGCCGCCGTGCGCGGTGGTCTTCTCCATCACCGTGACGCCGTTCTGCTCGGTGAAGTGCTCGGCCTGGCGCTGCTTGGGCTGGACGACGCTCTCGTCGCGCCCGGTGAGCGCCGCCTGGCCGCCGCCACCGCCGTCGGTGTACTCGGCGTTGATCACGCCGAAGACGTTCTCGGCCGGATCGTGGCCGCCGTCGACGGAGGTCTTGAGCGAGCCGGAGCAGCCGTTGGCCGAGGTGATCGGGTGGCCGTGGCTGTCGTGGCCGAGGACGTACGTCACCTTCACCTTGCTGCAGTCGATCTGGCCGTCCTCGGGATCGGTGACCGTGACCTCGAACGGGATGGAGTCACCGAAGGCGAAGAGCTGGCCGTCCTCGGGGAGCTTCATCTCGACCTTGGGCGCGGTATTGCCGACGATCACCTGGACGTTGGCCTTGCCGGTGCGATCGCCCTCGTCCTTGACGGTGAGGGTGGCGGTGTAGGTGCCGTTCTTCTCGTACGTGTGCGTCGGGTTGGGTTCGGTGGAGGTGGCGCCGTCGCCGAAGTCCCAGGAGTACGTGAGCTTCGTGCTGTCCTGGTCGGAGGTCCCCTCCGAGGAGAACTTCACTTCAAGCGGTGCCTGTCCGTTCGTCTTGTCGGACGCGGCCTTGGCGATCGGTGAGTAGCCCTCGGAGGCGTTCTCTATCCGGTACAGCGCCGAGTTCTCGTCGCCGTTGAAATAGCCGGTGCCGTAGTCGAGGACGTACAGGGCGCCGTCGGTGCCGAACGCCTGGTCCATCACCTGGGTGCCGGTCCACGGGAAGTCGTTGATCGACTGCACCGTGCCGGCGTCGTCGGCCGCGATCCGCTTGATCCACTTGCGGCCGAACTCGCCCGCGAAGAAGTTCTTGTCGTACGACTCCGGGAACTTGATCTTCGAGTCGGAGGCCGCGTCGTAGTGGTAGACGGGGCCGCCCATCGGCGACTCGGAGCCGGAGCCGAACTCGGGCACGGATCCGCCGTCGTACGGGATCCAGGCCTCCTGGGCCGGCGGCAGATCGGTCAGCCCGGTGTTGTTCGGCGAGGTGTTCTTCGGGGCCGCGCAGTCGAACTTCGCGCCCGCGGTGCCGGCGCCGAAGTCCCAGTCGGTGTACGCGTCGTTCTTGCCCGTGCAGTACGGCCAGCCGAAGTTGCCGGCCTTGGTGACGCGGGCGAACTCCACCTGTCCGCCGGGCCCGCGGTTCGGGTCGGCGGCCGCGGCGTCGGGGCCGTAATCGCCGACGTAGACGATGCCGGTGGCCTTGTCGACGGAGAACCGGAACGGGTTGCGGAAGCCCATCGCGTAGATCTCGGGGCGGGTCTTCTCCGTCCCCTTCGCGAAGAGGTTTCCGTCCGGCGTCGTATACGTGCCGTCGTCGGCGACCTTGATGCGCAGGATCTTGCCGCGCAGGTCGTTCGTGTTACCGGCGGAACGCTGGGCGTCGAAGGCCGGGTTGCGGTTCGACCGCTCGTCGATCGGCGAGTAGCCGTCCGACTGGAACGGGTTGGTGTCGTCGCCGGTCGAGAGGTAGAGGTTGCCGTCCTTGTCGAAGTCGATGTCGCCGCCGACGTGGCAGCAGATGCCGCGGGAGGCGGGGACGTCGAGGACCTTCTTCTCGCTGGCGGCGTCGAGGGTGCCGTCTTCCTTGAGGACGAAGCGGGAGAGGCGGTTGACGCCGTTGAACGGCTCGAAGTCGGCGGCGGTGCCGGTCTCCGGGGCGTCGCCGGTGGGGGTGTCGAGCGGCGGCGCGTAGTAGAGGTATATCGCCCGGTTCTGGGCGAAGTTCGGGTCCACGCCGACGCCTTGGAGGCCTTCTTCGTCGTGGCTGTATACGTCGAGCTTGCCGGCCAGCTTGGTGTCGCCGGTGCTGCTGGTCAGCCACAGCTCGCCGTCGCGGGAGGTGTGCAGGGCGGAGTTGTCCGGGAGGAGCGCGAGCGACATCGGCTCGCCCATCTCGGCTTCACCCTTGGCGAGGGGGACTTGCTGAAACGCTTCTGCTTTGGGCTTCTTGTCCGGGTCTTTGGCCGCGGCACCCGGGGCTAGGGCGAGCCCGGTGAGGGCGAGGAGGGCCGCGGTCAGAAGTGCCGTGAGCCGGCTTCTGAAACGGAGCACGCTGGGGTCTCCTGACGAGAGATGTGGGGTTGTTTGTCAGGTTCATTACAGGACGGTAAACGGCTTTACCCGTTCCGTGAAGCCCTTTGACACCAAAAAAGTTCAACTTTCGCCTCTGCGGAGACAAAGCGGCGGGGCGACGCCGCTCTGCCTCCGCAAGCGACCGAGCGAGCTGCCCTAGTCCCCGCCCCCGAAGGCCGCGTCGAACGACGCCGTCGGCGGCTCGAAGTCGTACGCCTTCAGCTTCCGCAGCGCCTCCGGCGCCCCCTGCAGCCGGTCCATGCCCGCGTCCTCCCACTCGACCGAGATCGGCCCGTCGTAGTCGATCGAGCGCAGCATCCGGAAGCAGTCCTCCCACGGCACGTCGCCGTGCCCGGCGGAGACGAAGTCCCAGCCGCGCCGCGGGTCGCCCCACGGCAGGTGCGAGCCGAGACGCCCGGTGCGGCCGTCCAGGCGCTTACGGGCCTCCTTGCAGTCCACGTGGTAGATGCGGTCGCGGAAGTCCCACAGGAAGCCGACCGGGTCGAGGTCCTGCCAGACGAAGTGCGAGGGGTCGAAGTTCAGGCCGAAGGCGGGGCGGTGGCCGATCGCCTCCATCGCCTGGTGGGTGGTCCAGTAGTCGTACGCGATCTCGCTCGGGTGCACCTCGTGCGCGAAGCGCACGCCCTCGGCGTCGAAGACGTCCAGGATCGGGTTCCAGCGCTCGGCGAAGTCCTCGTAACCGCGCTCGATCATCCCGGGCACCACCGGCGGGAACATCGCCACCAGATGCCAGATCGACGAGCCGGTGAAGCCGATGACGGTCTGCACCCCGAAGGCGGCCGCGGCGCGGGCGGTGTCCTTGATGCGCTGGGCGGCCCGCTGCCGTACGCCCTCGGGGTCGCCGTCGCCCCAGATGTCGGCCGGAAGGATCGCCTTGTGGCGCTCGTCGATGGGGTTGTCGCAGACGGCCTGGCCGACGAGGTGGTTGGAGATGGCCCAGCACTTGAGGCCGTACTTCTCCAGCAGCTGGTGGCGACTGTCGAGGTAGCCGGGCTCGGCCAGGGCCCGGTCGACCTCGAAGTGGTCGCCCCAGCAGGCCAGTTCCAGGCCGTCGTAGCCGAAGTCGCGGGCCAGCCGGCAGACCTCCTCGAGCGGCAGGTCGGCCCACTGTCCGGTGAAGAGCGTGAACTGACGGGGCATGCTGCGGCTCCTTCGTTACGGGGTGGGGTGCTGGTCGACGGCGGTGTAGACGGAGTTCTTCTCGGCGCTCTCCTCGACGGCCGCGAGCACCCGCTGCACCTGCAGCCCGTCCTCGAAGGACGGCGCGGGCTGCTCGCCCTCGGCGATGGCGGTGATCAGGTCGCGGGCCTGGTGCACGAAGGTGTGCTCGTAGCCGAGGCCGTGGCCGGGCGGCCACCAGCCCTCGAGATACGGGTGCTCGGGCTCCGTGACGAGGACGCGACGGAAGCCCGAGATGGCGGGATCATCCGCATGATCGTGGAATTGGAGTTCGTTCAGCCGCTCCAGGTCGAAGGAGAGCGAGCCGAGCTCGCCGTTCAGCTCCACCGACATGGCGTTCTTACGGCCCGCGGCCATCCGGCTCACCTCGAACGAGGCCAGCGCCCCGCCCGCCATCCGCCCGCTGAAGACCGCCGCGTCGTCCACGGTGACCCGCCCGCGCCCGGCCCCCGCGGCACCGGACAGGCCCGCCGCGGACGCCGGCAGCGGCCGCTCCTTGACGAAGGTCTCCGTATGCGCGGACACCCCCGCCACCCGCTCCCCCGCCAGGTACTGCGCCAGGTCGACGATGTGCGCGCCCAGGTCGCCGAGCGCGCCGGACCCGGCGTGCTCGCGCTGCAGCCGCCAGGCGAGCGGGAACTCCGGGTCCATCAGCCAGTCCTGCAGATACGTCAGACGGACGTGCCGCAGCGCCCCGAGCCGCCCGTCGGCGACCAGCTTCCTGGCGTACGAGAGGGCCGGCACCCGGCGGTAGTTGAAGCCCACCATCGCCAGCTGTCCACGCTCACGGGCGCGGCGGGCCGCGGCCACCATCGCCTCCGCCTCCGCGACGCTGTTGGCGAGCGGCTTCTCGCACAGCACGTGCTTGCCCGCCTCCAGCGCGGCGATGGCGATCTCCGCGTGGCTGTCGCCGGGCGTGCAGACGTCGACGAGCTGCACGTCGTCCCGGGTGATCAGGGCGCGCCAGTCGGTCTCGGCGGCGGCCCAGCCCAGCTGGTCCGCGGCCGCGGCCACCTTCGCCGGGTCGCGACCGCACACGGCCGCCATGGCCGGGCGCAGCGGCAGGTCGTAGACCCGGGGGGCGGTGCGCCAGCCCTGGGAGTGGGCGGCACCCATGAAGGCGTAGCCGACCATCCCGATGCCGAGTGCGGGCTTGCCGGCGGTGGCTGTCTCGTCAGACATGAATCTCCTAGCTGTCGGTGCGGACGCGGCCTTCTCGCTCGTGGCGACGGCCCGGGTCGGGCCTACTTGAAGCCGGTCGGCAGGTACTGATCGATGTTCTTCTTGTCGACAACCGCGGAGTACAGGGTGATCGAGGCCGGGATCTCGAACTCGGCCATCCCGGCGATGCCCTTCCCCTGCCCGAGCGCGCGGGCCAGGTCGATGGCGGAGGCGGCCATGGTCGGCGGGTAGAGGACGGTGGCCTTGATGACGGTGTTGTCGGCCTTGATCTGGTCCATGACGTGCTTGGAGCCGGCGCCGCCGACCATCAGGAAGTCGTCGCGCCCGGCCTGCTTGATGGCGTTCTCGGCGCCCACGCCCTGGTCGTCGTCGTGGTTCCACAGCGCGTCGAACTTCTTCACCGCCTGCAGCAGGTCGGACATCTTCTTCTGCCCGGACTCGACGGTGAACTCGGCGGCCTGGCGGGCCACGATCTCGATGTTCTTGTAGTTCTTCAGCGCGTCCCGGAAGCCCTTGCTGCGCTGCTTGGTGAGCTCCAGGGTGTCCATGCCGGCGAGCTCGACGACCTTGGCGTTCTTCTTGTCCTTCAGCGCCTCGCCGATGTAGTTGCCGGCGTTGACGCCCATGCCGTAGTTGTCGCCGCCGATCCAACAGCGGGAGGCCTGCGGGGTGTCGAAGATCCGGTCGAGGTTGACGACCGGGATGCCGGCCTCCATGGCCTTCAGACCTGCCTGGGTGAGCGCCTTGCCGTCGGCCGGGAGGATGACGATGACGTCGACCTTCTTGTTGATCAGCGTCTCGATCGAACCGGACTGGGTGGCCGCGTCGTTGGAGCCCTCGACGGGCTCGAAGGTGATGTCCTCGTACTCCTTGACCCGCTTGCGGGCCTGGTCGTTGATGGCGTTGAGCCAGCCGTGGTCGGCCTGCGGCCCGGAGAAGCCGATGGTGACCTGCTTGCCCTTCTTCTTGTCGGCGACGGCGGCCTTGTTGTCGTTCTCGCCGCCGCCGTCGCCGCCGTCGTCGCTGTTGCTGGTGCAGGCGGTGAGGAAGCCGCCGGCGGCGAGTGCGCCGGCGCCGAAGAGCATGTTTCTGCGTGAGGTGAAGGGCGATTCAGCCATGGCGGGGCCTTTCCGGAAGGTCGGAGCGGGGTGAGAGGGCCTTAAGCGTCTGCTGCATTACGGCTCGTTCGGTGCTGGACCAGCACGGCGACGACGATGATCGCGCCCTTGGCGATCTGCTGGACGTCCGTCTCCAGGTTGTTGAGGGCGAAGATGTTGTTGATCGTCATGAAGACGAGTACGCCGAGCACCGAGCCGACGATCGTGCCGCGGCCGCCGCTGAGCAGCGTGCCGCCGATGATCGCCGCCGCGATGGCGTCGAGTTCGTAGAGGTTGCCGTTGGTGTTCTGGCCGGAGCCGCTGAGCACGATCAGCATGAAAGCGGCGATGCCGCAGCACAGGCCGGAGATCAGATAGAGCGCCAGCCGCTGCCGGTTGATATTGATGCCGGCCAGCCGGGCGGCCTCGGCGTTGCCGCCGACGGCGACCGTGCGGCGGCCGAAGGTGGTGCGGTTGAGCAGTAGCCAGCCGAGGGCCGCGATCACGGCGAAGATGATGATCAGCGGCGGGATGCCGAGGACGTAGGACTTCGGCAGCCCGAGGTCGGTGACGGCGTTGACCGACACGATCTGCGTCTTGCCGTCGCTGATCATCAGCGCCAGACCGCGCGCCGAGGCGAGCATGGCCAGGGTCGCGATGAAGGGCACCATCCCGCCGTACGAGATGAGCACCCCGTTCACCAGGCCGCAGCCGACGCCGACGATCACCGCGGTGAAGAGGATGCCGGTGAATCCGTAGTCCTGGGTGGCCACCGTCGTCGCCCACACCGAGGCGAGCGCGACGATGGCGCCGACGGACAGGTCGATGCCGCCACCGATGATGACGAGGGTCATGCCGACCGTCACCACGCCGATGATCGAGCCCTGGGTGAGGATCAGCCGGATGTTGGCCCATTCCAGGAACTGTTCGGGCTCGGTGACGGCCCCGACCACGATCAATGCGGCCAGGACGACGACCAGCGACAGCACACGCAGGTCGGCGCGGGCGACGAGCGCACGCAAGGGGGACGGCGGGGGCCGGTCGCCGGCCTTCTCCGCGGTCACGGTCTCCGGAGAGCTCAGCACGGTCAGCTTCCTTCCATCACCAGGTCGAGTACGCGGTGTTCGTCGAGCTCATGGGCCGGCGCGGTGTGCACCACTCGGCCCTCGCGCAGCACGATCACCCGGTCGGCGAGACCCAGGACCTCCGGGATCTCACTCGATACGAGCAGCACGGCGACGCCCTCGTCGGCGAGCCGGCGGATCAGGGCGTACAACTCGGCGCGGGCGCCGACGTCCACGCCGCGGGTCGGCTCGTCCAGCAGCAGCACCTTGCAGCCGCGCAGCAACCAGCGGGCGAGCACGGCTTTTTGCTGGTTGCCGCCGGAGAGGGTGCGGATGAGCGCGTCGGGGTTGTCCGGGCGCAGCGACAGATCCCGGGCGGCGGCGCGGGTGGCGGCCCGTTCGCCGCCGCGGTCCAGCCAGCTGCCGCGGGAGAAGCGGGACAGCGAGGAGATGGAGACGTTGCGGCTGACCGACTCGGTCATCAGCAGCGCCTGCGACTTGCGCTCCTCGGGCGCGAGTCCGAGCCCGGCGGCGACCGCGGCGGTGACGCTGCCGAGGCGCAGCGGCTTCCCGGCGACGGTGATCCGGCCCGCGGTGGGCTTGCGGGCGCCGAAGACGGTCTCCAGGATCTCCGAGCGGCCGGAACCGACCAGCCCGGCAAGTCCGACGATCTCGCCGGGCCGCAACTCGAAGTCCACCGGCGCGAACTCCCCGTCCAGGGCCAGGCCTTCGGCCGTCAGCACCGGCTCCCCGCCACGCACGACCACGTCCTCGGGCGCCTTCTCGGGGAAGGCGTACTCGACGTTGCGCCCCGTCATCAGGGAGACGACCTTCGGGGTGGGGGTGTCCTTGGCCGGCAGGCCACTGGCGGCGGCGCGGCCGTCCTTGAGCACCGTGACCCGGTCGCCGATGCGGCGGATCTCCTCCAGCCGGTGGGAGATGTAGATGACCGCGACGCCCTGATCGGTGAGGTCGGCGACGATACGGAAGAGGTTGTCGACCTCATCCGGGTCCAGGGCGGCCGACGGCTCGTCCATGACGATGAGCTTCACGTCGTGGGAGAGCGCGCGGGCCATCGAGACGATCTGCTGCCCGGCGGCGGACAGCGAGCCGACGATCCGGCCGGGTTCGATCTCCGGGTGACCGAGCCGCTTCAGCAGCTCCGCGGTGCGCTGCCGCGCCTCGCGGCGCCGGACGAAGCCCTTGGTCGCCACCTCGTGCCCCAGGAAGACGTTCTCGGCCACCGACAAGTGCCGTACGAGATCCAGCTCTTGGTAGATGGTGGCGATGCCGAGGTTCATCGCGGCGACCGGGGACTTCAGCGCGACGCGCTCGCCGCGCCAGACGATCTCGCCCTCGTCGGGCTGGTGGGCGCCGGCGAGCACCTTGATGAGGGTGGACTTGCCGGCGCCGTTCTGCCCGAGGAGGCAGTGGACCTCGCCGGCGGCGACGTCCAGGTCGACGCCGTCGAGGGCGCGGACGCCGGGGAAGGACTTGGTAATGCCCGACATCGTGAGCAGTGGTGGTGTCGAGGGTGTTGCCATCGTTCTCCTCGAGGAGGCGGTGCGGTGGCGGTACTCGGGTTTCGGGCAAGGGGGTATCGCGGATCGGCGGTACCTGGTGTTTTGCGTGCGCGGTGGTGCGGCTCGTGCGGTGGCGCTGTTCGCTGGCTACGCGGGTGTCTCAAGCAGGTGTCCTACGCGGGTGAGAACATGTGGTCGCTGGTGAGCCGGGCCGCGCCGATGACACCGGCGGTCGGCCCCAACTCCCCCAGCACAATGGGGAGATTGCCGGTCGCCAGAGGCAGCGACTGGCGGTAGACCTGCGTACGGATCGACGCGAGGAGGTTGTGACCGAGACCGGTCACCCCACCCCCGATCACCACGAGGCCCGGATTGAAGAAGCTGACAAGACCGGCGATCACCTGTCCGGTACGGGTCCCGCCCTCACGGATCAGCTCCAGGGCACAGGTGTCCCCGGCCGTGGCCGCGGCGGCCACGTCGGAGGCGGACAACTTGCCCTCGTCCTCGAGCCGTTGGGCGAGCTCGGCCGACCGCCCCTCGCGGGCCGCGTGCTCCGCGTCCCGCGCGAGCGCCGCGCCGCCGAAGTAGGCCTCCAGGCACCCGCGGTTGCCGCAGGCGCACTGGCGCCCGTCCACCTCCACCTGGATGTGGCCGATGTCGCCGGCGGAGCCGTTCGTACCGCGATAGACGTCGCCGCCCACCACAATGCCGCAGCCGATGCCCGTACCGATCTTGACGCAGAGGAAGTCGCGCACACTGCGGGCGACGCCCGCGTGCTGCTCCCCCAGCGCCATCAGGTTCACGTCGTTGTCGACCATGACCGGGCAGCCCAGCTCCTGGCTGAGCGCCTCGCGCACCGGGAAGCCGTCCCACCCGGGCATGATCGGCGGGGAAACAGGAACGCCCTCGGGGAAGCGGACCGGGCCCGGGACGCCGATGCCGGCGCCGTCGAAGCCCTCCGCCACCCCGGAGGCGCGGAGCTTCGCCGCCATCGCCAGCACCTGCTCGAAGATCGCGACCGGCCCTTCCCGTACGTCCATGGGATGGGTCAGATGGCCGAGGATCTCCAGCTCGGCATTGGTGACAGCGACGTCGACCGAGGTCGCGCCGATGTCGACGCCCAGGAAGCGGAGCGCCGGCGCGAGGCGGATGTTGTGCGAGCGGCGGCCGCCGCGGGAGGCGGCGAGCCCGTCGGCCACGACGAGCCCCGTCTCCAGCAGCCGGTCGATCTCCACCGCCAGCTTGGAGCGGGAGAGCTCGACCAGGTCACCGAGCTGCGCCCGCGAGCTCGGACCACCGTCACGCAGCAGGCGGAGCAGCCGCGCCTGATGCGCGTTCGCGGGCCGGGCCGTCATGCGCCTCACGGTGCCCCTCCCTGCCGTCGTCTCGGCTTACGACTTCTTGCGGTCAACGGGAAAGTAGCAGCGGTTGCCCGAACGGGGAAGAAGTTTCGCAGCAACTCGTACCGACTTTTCACCGACTCAGGACAAAGGCGGGGTGCGGCATGGCCGTAGCCTGGTCCCATGGGACGGGTTACGGAGCGACGGCGAGTGCTGCGGATACGGGACGGAGCGGTCAGCGCACGCCCCGACACCCTGGTGGCGGAGGAACCGCTGGAGATCCGGCTGAACGGCCGCCCGCTCGCGATCACCATGCGCACGCCCGGCGACGACTTCGCGCTGGCGGCGGGCTTCCTGGTGAGCGAGGGCGTGCTGGGACGGGCGGCCGAGCTGACGAGCATCGCGTACTGCGCGGGCGCCACGGCGGACGACGGGACGGGCAATACGTACAACATCCTGGACGTGAAGCTGGCCCCAGGCGTCCCGGTCCCGGACATCACGCTGGAGCGGAACGTCTACACCACGTCGTCCTGCGGCCTGTGCGGCAAGGCCAGCCTGGACGCGGTCCGCACGTCGGCCCGCTGGCCGATCACGGGGGACTTCGCGCTCACCCCGGAACTACTGGCCACCATGCCCGACCGCCTACGGGCCGCACAGCGGGTCTTCGACCGTACGGGCGGCCTGCACGCCGCCGCCCTCTTCACGCCGGCCGGCGAGCTGCTGGACGTACGCGAGGACGTCGGCCGCCACAACGCGGTCGACAAGCTGATCGGCCGCGCCCTGCAACAGGATCTGCTGCCACTGTCAGAGGCGGTGCTGATGGTGTCGGGCCGCGCATCCTTCGAACTGGCACAAAAGGCGGCAATGGCGGGCATCCCGGCCCTGGCGGCGGTGTCGGCCCCGTCGTCACTGGCGGTGGACCTGGCCGCCGAGACCGGGATGACGCTGATCGGCTTCCTGCGCGGGACGTCGATGAACGTGTACGCGGGCGAGCGCAGGATCGCGCTGCCGGATGGCGCCGGTCAGACGGACAGCGCCGGTCAGACGGTGAAGACCGGCCCCCAGATGTCGTAGGCACCTTCCCAGAGCTTGATCTTCACATCCGTCGTCTCGCGGATGGCGAGGTCGCAGTACTTGTCGGGGCTGCCGGTAGAGGTGTCGTCCTTGCACACCCCGCCGACCTTCACCCAGTCCCCGCGCACCTTGCGGTACGCCTGCGCCCTGGCCGCGTACCCGTCCGCCTTGTAGTCCCGCACCCGCAGGGTCTCCCCGTGCGGCTCCATGCAGGCGGCCGCCACCTTGTCACCGTCGCCGGCGGGGATGCGCATGATGACGCTGCCCTTGCACGCCGTGTGATGGGCGGACGCCGTACCCGGCGCGGCCGCGAGCACCAGCCCGGCTATCGGAGCGGCTACGGCTGCTTTGCGCCAGAGGCCCTTCAGCATCTTCAGTTCTCTTTTCGTCAGGCCGAAGTTGATCTCAACAGGCCCGACATTAAGCGAAGTTGACCAAGGGATGAAACCAATATCCCCTCACGGCAGCGAGGCGCCCCCGAGCCGATACGCCCCCCGCTCCAC